>DASRCF010000171.1:0-21433 GCA_035653255.1 Chloroflexota bacterium | reverse complement strand
CTGCCAGGTACCAAGACATGGAGACATCTCGACTGCATGACAACATCGTCCTCGTCGTGCCTCACACGGCAGGGATCGAGGTTGTTATGGGCGACTATTCACGATGGGTGAGCGCCGGAAGGCCCGAGGGGCGTGACGTGGTCTCGCAACTAGCGGAGGGTGTGCCTATGTGGGATCCCGACGCGCCACCAGACCCAGTTCGGTATCTGAGACTAGTCCCAGTCGAGGCAAACTTTAAGGTCACTGGTGTCATTCAGGATGCAAGGCCCAGGAATCCAGGCGATATTGAGGCCGCTCGTTCGCTGCTCGCGTCACGGTACGACCTTAAGATTGGGTTCTGGGATCTTGTCAGCAATCCGCTTCTTAGACAAACGCTCTTGGACAAAATGCCTGAAAAGCCAGCGCCAGAAATCCAGGCGGTAGTGCCACTCATCGCTTCGGCCCGGGCGTCCAAGGCCGTTGCGAAACGCGTCGACGAAAGGATGGCTGAGAAGCAAGCGCTGGCAGCTGTCACAGAAGAGATGGAGTGCATTGAGTCTATCGGGTGGGCGCGCTCCAAGGCACGTTCCGACGGCTTTCAGCTCGCCTCATTCGCGCTGACGGAGCCTATGCAACGTTGGGAGACTCAACCTGCCAGCCCCCTTGTATCCCTAGGGCTCACTGTGAACAGACGATCATGCTCAATCGCCATGCATACGACCATGTACAACGACGTCAGTGTGCCAACCTACATGAGCACCCGGAAGGAGCGATTCGAACAGATAGCTCTGCAGAGCTTGCCAAGGCTCGGCCAGATCGCACCTGTACTTTGGTCTCTATCTGGTGGATGGGGAGACTCTGTTGACTGGCGTCAGCGCTGCGAGAAGATTGCTGTAATGACTCCGCAGTGGGTCGATGCTTTAGCCGACCTCGTAACAGAGTGTCGTGCGAAGCACACCGACAAGCGGTCGTTCTGGGAACGACAGTCGGATGCCCGGCCATGATTGCCCCGCGTCAACCTGTGCCGGGTGCAAAACGGCTGCAAACCGTTCCCAACAGGGCATCCAAAGACGGACGGCAGGGGATGTCGAGTGGCGGAAAGACGCCAACAACGGACCATGCCGGAAGAACAGAACTCCGTTGAGCGCGTCTTTAAGCCGTTGAACGCGACTCTTGATCCCTGAGTCCGCGGAGCTTTCCACCTCTGTCCACCTGAGTCGAGGGAATATTGTCTTGGCTGCACCGTCGTGCCCACATGCCTTGGTCGCTGGTCTGAGTGCAGTCCGCATCCACAATCGGGACGCGGCGAGTGGCACTTGAAGTTTATTTTCTAGAGAATCTGTTTAGTCATAGAAAATTCGGGGAGAGGATGGTTGCGGTGAGCTTGGTCCGGGAAATGCAAAGGGATGCCAGCGGCGACAAGGTCCGCACCAATGTGCTGCTTAGGCAGGCGAAGATGAAGCAAGCCTGGTGGCAGTCTCCAAAAACACGTACTCGTACAAATAGGTGACCAGATAGACGCACGTCCGGTCGGAAACGCGGCGACGGCCAGTCATGGCCAGCACGCCAAGCTAACCGAGGCCGGCCGCTTACCCCTACTTGATCCAGCGCAGATCGAACTACTACGGCTGCGCGGAATCGAGGAGGACGTGCGGGCGGGGGAGACGGTCGCCGCTGAAGGTCAAGCGGACTATGACCTCATCATCGTGCTGGACGGTCAGCTCCAGCTCGTTGCGAAATTAGGCACCGCCCACGAATTCGCAGGCGTTCGCTTCGGCCCAGGCCAGTTCGTCGGGGAGATGAGCCTTCTAACCGGTCAGCGTTCTCCACTCGCGGTCGTATCGCTGGCCGACGGCCGCATCCTGCGGGTTCCGGCGGCCGCTGTTCGCAGTCTCATGGAGCAGGAACCCGCCCTGAGCGACCTCTTCTTTCGAACGTTCCTCATCCGGCACGCGAATCTGACGCGACAGGGTACGGGCCTAACTCTTGTCGGCTCCAGATTCGACGCCGATACCCGTCGCATTCTCGGGGTTCTCTCTCGTAACCGTTTGCCGTCACGGTGGCTCGACCTGGAGGATGCCCCCGACGCCGAAAAACTTCTGCGCGAGCTCGATGTTCCCGTGGATTGTCTTCCGATCGTCATCATTCCGGGCATTCCTCTTCTGCGCAACCCAAGTAATCGTGAACTGCTCACAGTCTTGGGTCTCGCAGGAGCACAGTCACGAGGTACTGACGTTTGCGACCTTCTGGTTGTCGGCGCAGGTCCCGCAGGACTGTCCGCCGCCGTCTATGGCGCCTCCGAAGGGCTGACGACGGTGCTTGCCGAACACACGGCGTTTGGTGGCCACGCCGGGACCTCCTCTCGCATCGAGAATTACCTGGGTTTCCCGGCCGGGCTTTCAGGCGAAGAACTGGCAGCGAGGGCAGTGCTTCAGGCGGAGAAGTTTGGGGCACGAATGAGTCTCGGAGCTAGCGCCGTCTCTCTTTCGTCCCAAGCCGGCGCACATCAGGTCACGTTTGATGATGGTTCCGTGGTTGCCGCCCGCGCTCTCATTGTGGCCACCGGTGCAAGCTACAACCGCCTGCCGTTGGAGCGTCTCGGCGAGTTCGAAGGATTCGGCGTGTACTACGCTGCAACCCAAATGGAGGCACAGACGTGCATCGGCGGGCCGGTGGCCATAGTCGGTGGCGGGAATTCCGCGGGCCAGGCGGCCCTGCATCTCGCACGATCGTGCTCAAAAGTGTCGATCCTAATTCGCGGCGAAGCTCTGGCGTCGTCCATGTCGCGCTACCTAGTCGACGAGATTGAGCGACACCCGACGATCGAGGTACGACCCGGCACCCAGGTCAGAGCGCTCGTGGGAGACGACAGGCTAACGGCGGTCGAAGTCGATACCAAAGCCAAGGCCCGAGAACGCCTCCCCGTCGTTGCGCTGTTCGTCTTCATCGGCGCAACGCCCTGCACACAGTGGCTTGGGGATCAGCTGGCAGTCGACGAGCACGGGTTCCTGCTCACCGGGCAGTCTGTTCCGATAGAACGGCGTGACGCCCAGGTCTCCGCGCCGCTGTTCCTGGAAACGAGTCGCCCGGGCATTTTCGCGGTCGGCGATATTCGGAGCGGATCCGTTAAGCGTGTCGCGGCAGCGATCGGAGAGGGATCGGTTGCCGTACGTCTCGCGTTCGAACGGATAGGGATAACCGACTCCGCCGTTCCCCTCCCCGCCTCGTGACTGCTGCACCAGGTCGCTGATGCTGACCGTTCCCGACCAGAGCAGTCTACGATGGCAAGGAAGTGGCGTAAACACACCACATATGGACAGCGCTGGAAGTGCTGAGACACCGCAGATTCGTGCCTTTAATCTGAGAGTCTACCCGGGTCCACGTACGTCGAGAATTGATTCTCGGCTGCTCCGTTACAGGCCCGCTCTGTGACGCATGAGAAGTGTCCATTAAAGCGGGGGAAGCCCACAGCTAGTCGCTCCGGTCGGTCATGCGCGGTGTTACTGTTCTTGGAGGGGTACGCGCGCAATGTCAACCGAACAGAACAAAGCGGTTGTCCGTCGCTTTCTCGCAGCGGAGCGAGAGATCCAGTACGGCAGTTGGTACAGCAAAGCTGCGTGTCCTGCACCGTCCAGTCACATCTAACGTGAGAAGGAATTGGCGTAAATACGCCACATCTGGACACTCGTGGAGGCACCAGGACGGGCACCATTCCGGCTTTTAATCCGTCGGTCCTGGGTTCGAATCCCAGCGCCCTCACCAATGTTTCAGCCAAATCTCGGTAGCCCATTCCTACCAAAAGCAGCTTGCGCTGCCGATGCGCTGCCAAAGTTGACAGCCAAACTGACAGCTGTGTGAGTTCGGTAGATGCCAAACTGACAGCCAAGCTTGGCTAGCGAGCCAGTGCAACCATCTCCCGGACGAAGTGTCATCGATGTCTGAGCCGCCACGAGGCATCGTGAGTGCGGGCGATACGCGCCCTCAGTGAGGCTGCATCGCCTCATACGTCGGCGTCAACTCAGTCCAGCGTGCTTTCCACGTTGACGGTTTACCGACAAGCGACCGACCCAGGTCCTCAAGGTGTGCTTGCCAGCCCGCACCATGGAAGTGAAGCTCAGCAAGCGCGAGGCCCCGCTCTTCGACCACGAGACGAGTCTTATCGCCCTCGGCGGTAAGCCACGCCTCGATCTCCGCTTCCTCCTCAGCCCCAGGTTCCATAGTGAGCAGGAGATGGTGCGGTGGGTCACAGCTCTCGACGCGTCCGGGACCGGTCCACGTGCTCGTGAAGACAGCCTGAAATCTTCCCCCAGCACGCAAGTCGCCAGTGACTTCAGCAATCCAGCGTGCCAGTCGCTCGGGTTCGGTGCATGCTTCCCAGAGATCGTGGATGTCGGTGTCGTATACGTCCTCCACGCGGATCGCGCCGCGATACTGGTCAAGCGCTCTCATGGTGCCGATGACCTTCATGAATGACTCCTCTTC
This sequence comes from Chloroflexota bacterium, assembly GCA_035653255.1. Lineage (GTDB taxonomy): Bacteria > Chloroflexota > UBA5177 > UBA5177 > JAJPKF01 > DASRCF01. The sequence goes on along the minus strand of DASRCF010000171.1, from coordinate 16,972 downwards.
CCCTGTGCCTTCTTGCGGGCGACCTCGGTATGCAGGGCGTCTAGTCGGTCATGCCATAGCCCTCGATAGCCCCCCAACCATGCGTCCACCTCGATCAGAGGGGCGATGCGCAAGGCGTAGATTCGGCGCTGCGCTTCCTGGCGAACGTCGACCAGTCCGGCCTCGCGTAGCACCCGCAGATGCCGTGACACACCCGGCCGGGCAATCGGAAGCGCTCCAGCGAGTTCCCCGGCCGTGGCCGGGTGATCGCGGAGGATGTCGAGTAGGGTACGGCGGCCGCCGTCTGCCAGAGCTTGCAGCACGATGTCCATGGCTGAGTGTAGCAGATCGGTTACGTAACAATATGGTTACCCAGTAAGTGCGTCGGCCGCATGTATGCGCGTCGCGAGGTCGAGGTCAGTGTTGTTGCGGCGTCAGTTCAGATCACCATCGACGGCGTGGTAGTTCGTGTTCATCCGGCTCACCATGATCCGGCCAAAGAGCACGGCGCATTTGCGGTGCCGAACGGCCGCGGCGGACGACGGGTCCATTGTTTGGCAAGCCGCCGTCGTCGGTGACCCGACGCGAAATCTGAGGTTGGCCGAGACAGCTATGGGCTGTATCGTTTGTGATGGTGAAGGGACCGTGGTCACTGTGATCTCGCCTCGTTTTCTCGTTTGCCTCGTGTTCGACGCGGCGCTTGCTATGTGGCGCGGACGATCTTGTAGATGAGGTAGACGACGCCGTCATCGATCGTCTCGGTTTCGGTGAGGCGCATGGGCTTCCTGTCGCTGGTCTCTCCGAAGAGGCCCTGGCCGGCTCCGAGCACGACCGGGTACACCTTCAGCCGGAGCTCGTCAACGAGGTCGTGCTCCATCAGCGTGCATACGAGTTGGAAGCTGGCGGGGACGACTATTTCCCCGTTTAGCCCCTGCCTCAGCCTCGAGACCTCGCTCGCTACTTCGCCCTTTAGCACCGTCGAGTTGTTCCAGTCGGCCTCTTCGAGGCTTGAGGACACGACGTACTTGGGCAGGCTGTTCAGCCTGTCTGAGGGCCGCTCCGGGAGGGCACCGGGCAGCGAACCACTCGTAGCTCCGGCGACTCAGCAGGAACGCCTCGGCCCCGAGTGCATCGTCTAGCGCGAGCTTGCCCGCCCCGGGGTGATCCTTGATCAGCCCGACCCAGCCACCGACTCTGAAGCCCTCGTCGCCTGCCGGGTCCTGGACGACTCCGTCGAGCGTCACGTTTTCGCTCACAATGATGTTTCCGATTTCCTGCTCTCCTTCTTTCGTTGGCCCTGTCAGATTCCGCAGATGTTGACGCCGCGCCGTGCCGGCCGCCCGGCTAGCCGGTAAACCCTCGCCGTCTCTGTTGTGTTTTGATCTTGGCGCGTCTACCTGTTTAGAAGTCCGTCCTCTCCTTTCACCCGAATGAACTCACCTGCGGGCCATCACTCGGTGAGGCGAGACGGAGGCGAAGTTGGCCAGCTTCGAGCCTGGTATCACCATCTTCACGGTGTGGGATGATGTGGAAACTGCGACTAGCACTGCTCATTTGATAGAAGGCCGGCATATGCGACGGATGGCGGATGTCCGACTCGCCTTTTCCGAGCTACCACGACCGCTATCTGGAGGTCCAGGTCGATGACCAGCAGCGATAGCTCCGAGCACTCCTACACGGAGCATTTGGTCTGGGCGGAGACGGCAGACAGTCTTTTGCTAGGAGGAGCCCTGATTCGACCGAGTGGTGAGCCTGCCGACTCGATGACCATAGTGTGGATTCACGGTGGGATGTCAAACTTCTATGACCCGCTATACGTGGCGATCGGGCGCGCTCTCGCGGCACGCGGGTATAACTTCCTCACCGGGAACACTCGGGGACACGACGCGTGTACGCTGTTGTGGCGGGGAAGGGATGTCGTCCTTGCCGGAAGCTCATTCGAGCGGTTCGACGAAGCCACTCGAGACATCTCGGCCTGGATCGAGTTCGCGGAGTCCCGAGGCGCAGAGAGGTTGGTGCTCGCGGGTCACAGCCTCGGCGCCTCCAAAGCCGCCTGCTATCTCGCATGGCGCGACGATCCACGCGTGCGTGGACTGGTTGCTGCATCGCCAATTGTCCGGTGGCCCTCCTACCCAGAACGGACGGCCCTGGCGGAGCAATTGGTGTCGGACGGCCGAGGTGAGGATCTTCTCCCCCCGATGGCAGGCTCACCTCGGTGGAACATGGCAAGCGCGCAGATGCTGCTGACGCGCGAGCAGATCATCCGGCACGCGTTCGACTCCGCCAGCGAGACTGCGGCTATCGCGGATGTGCGGTGTCCTGTCCTAGTACTTTACGGAGAGGATGAGAGCGTTCCTGGCGACTGGGTACAGACCATACGCGACAACGCGCGATCTACCCCTCGGCTCGACATAGCACAGGTTGAAGGAGCGGACCACAGGTACGTCGAGCAGCGCGACGCTGTCGGGCAGTTGATTGCAAGCTGGGCTGCAGCTCTGGGCTGAGGTCCGGACAAGATCGGCCCTCTGCTGCTCTTACAATCTCTATCCTCCGGCCCCATATTGTCGGGGTGTTCTTGACACATGACGAAAAGCAGGAGAGTGTGTCGCCCAGGGTCTGCCTGCCACCGAGGACCTGAACCGCTGGACGACCACGACAAGCCTTCTATCCGCTCTCAACTCTCGCCGTGCCGAGCACATCAAAACATCAATAACAAGTGGTGCTGCCGTCGATCAGAATGAAGCGATAAGCAGTGTCCGCCCTCACCCGCGCTTGACCATCGCCAGGCCTTCCAGCAAGCCGGCCCGCATCGATCGCAGCGCCTCACCCACCTCGAAACCCTGCCATTGCGCCAGCTCCAGCGTCTCCACGACCAGGCGCTGATTGGTCTCAACTGCTGCTGCCAGGTCGGCCAGCCGAAACATGGCGTCGAGGCGCACGGAGAGCTGGTCCTGCTTGATCGGCACGTCGAGCGAGCGCTCGTCCGTCCACTTGAGATCATGATCCAGGTGTGATTGATCGCAAACAGGACACGGAGCAGGTTCTGCATGTCCCAGGTGAAGCGGAGCGCCAGGCCCATCCGCTCGCCACGCACGGCCAGTGCCCAGCGCACGCCCGGCACGTGAGGATCGGACCACACCTCCGTCTGGTTCGCTACGATCTGCTCCGCCAGTCCCTCTGGGTAGGCCGCCACCATTTCCTTCCATGCAGCCATGCGGCCGCCAGTCCGCAGCGGCACCGCCTGCTCGATCGTCCATCCCATCTGCATCCTCAGATGATCGATGAACCGGCCCGCCACGAGATCGCCTACAAAGGAGTCGAACTCCTCGATCAGCGAAAAGCCAAGCTCGACCCAGATGCCATCGATCCCGCAAACCACCCACCGAAAGCTCGTCGGGTCGGACTCGCCGGCGAACTTGAGCGACACATCGGTCGCTCCCACCCCCTCCAGCCCCTCGCGCCAGACACTCATCTCGGGCACTGTGTCGCCCCAAACGTTGATCTCGGTGTCCGACGTGTCATCCGCTATCCCGCGTGCCGCGGATCCGGTAACGGCAATTACATGGCCGAGAGCGAGCGGACAGCGCTCGGTCAGCTGGCGGGCAAGAGCAAGGCGAATTGCGCTCGCACTTGTTGTCTGCTCCCGTCGCTCATCCACCGCTCTACCCTATAACCGCATTACTTGTGACAGTCGGGCTACGAGGTCGTTGCGTTGTATCTTCCAAACCAACCCGAATGTAGAAGGGTTTCGGTTCGGCTGTCGCGGAAGACATATGTACCCTATTCAGTCACCAGCCGGATTTCGCGATGGGAGACACGGACGATGGCCGTGGCGGTATACAAGCTCCACCGCAATGGCGACCAATTCCGCATTACTTGTGACAGCCGCTCCATCAGGTCGTTGCGTTGTGTCCTCGAGGCCAATCCGAATATCGTGGCCCGCATTTAGAGCCGCTTCGATCACGGCCCAGGTTGCCAGTCCCTCGCCATGATGTAACTGGGGAAGCATTATTCCGGCATCGGTCAGCATCTGGCTGATGGTACGAGCCGTCGTACTAGCGGCATTCGGCTCTGGCTCGGCTGGCTCGACCAGGATATGCGAACAGTGGGCGGCCAGACCGCTCTCGATGAATATCTCACAAGTCCGGACATCACGTAGGCCTGCCTCGATTCGGATACCTTGCTTGCGGAGTACCGCGACAAGCTCTAAGCTCCCTTCCTCATGCATATTTACGGACACGAAGTCCGGCATTGCGGTCCAGTTGCTGATGAGCGCAAGACGCCTTGCCGGATCGCCTTCCGCCGATGCCGAGGTCGTGAGACATATCGGGATACTCGGGCATCTCCCGCGAAGAGCACTCAACAGTGAGGCGCAGGTCCCGGGGTCGAGAGTCTCTGAGCCGTCGGGGAGGCGGGCATGGACATGAAGTCCCGCAGCACCGGCGTTCAGTGAGCGTCTTGCGTCGTGCGCGAGCTCAGTTGCCGAGAGCGGAACAGCAAAGTGCGCGCTTCGAGTTGTTGCCCCGTTCAAGCATGCTTGTATAAGGACCGGACCTCGACTCTTTTTCATGAGTCTCCTCTGCTTCAGAGTGGCGGATCGGGTTTGAGTTCCCATGGACAAGTAAATGGGGCCTTGCAGCTACCACGATTCCAACGCTATAGCTCGCTCGGCCGAGCTAGCGTCGACTCCTGTGTACCTTACTTGATAGAGCGGAAATTGGCTCTGACATCTCGCTCTCTTTGCGCTGGGTAGATGAGTCGCAAGGTCAGCGAAGTGGGTCTATCTGGTGCTACTGTCGGGAGTCATCGCGCCACGCTGCAAGGTGCCAGACGGGTTGGCCGAACAGGACAAAGGCGCTCGCGACAAACACTACCGCGAGCACAATATCCGCCGGTATCTGCTCCCACCGCTTGTTGGCAATGGCCACGATGACCAGTATCAGTTCAGCGAACGTGGCCTGAACGAGCACGCCGGCCAGGAGTCGCCGCGCCCGAATGGCAAGCAGGAACAGGATCGTGAGACACAGCGTGAAACTGTAGGCCGCTGCGTACCGGGACCAGACGCGCGCAGCCTCCGTCATGTGCTGGCCAGATGCCAGGAGCGTCTGAGGAGCGAACAGCGCACCGAAGGCAAGGGAGCCGACACCGAGTGCGCCGAGAATCACGACAGGTGGTAGCCATCGAGGCAAGCGGGCCGGCACGGGGGCTGCGGGTGGCGAGACATTCGATGTGCGGTCCGACATCAGGAGTCCTCTTTCACAACGGGTTTCCCTGTATCATACTACATGCGTAGCTCTACGCGCGTTTTCCTTAAGTCAGCTTGTGCCAAATCAGGGCGTATTAGCCTGGGGCAAGGAGCCCATGACGGTGACTAGCGACGCCACTGGTCGGCCACCGAGACGCCAGTCCAATCCACGCGGTCAAGGTGAGCGCTTGCGCGCGGAAATCATCGATGCTGCCAGTGCGCTGGTTGCGGAGGCGGGCAGTGCCCGCCAGCTGTCACTGCGGGGAGTGGCCAGGAAGGTCGGCATCGCCACGACATCGGTGTATCCACACTTCCCAGACGTTGACCATCTCAGAGTTGCCGTCGTGGAGCGTGGCTTCATAGAACTGGACAGACGACGTGTCGCCGCAGCGGAGGGTGCCGCGAACAGCGCAAGGGCATTACTGGCCCGCTGGCGGGCATACGCCCACTTCGCGCTCGATCACCCTGGTCACTATCGACTCATGTTTGGGCCAGACCTGCCCCCGATGCTGGCATTCGATGGGGAGCGGTCTCCTGGACGCGCATCCTTCTACGCCGCGGTCGAAGGTATCGCCCGATGTCAACGGGAAGGCACCGCCCAACGGTCTGATGGGGCCTTTTACCTCGCTACCCTGGCGTGGGCCGCCGTCCATGGACTTGTTTCCCTGCGGATCGATCGACCGAACTTTCCCTGGCCACCGCTCGATGAGATGCTTGATGAAACGCTCATCCGATTGCTCGGGCTTCGGCCCTCGACGTCTGACTCGGCACTAGAGGCCGACAAACCGGATGCCTCATCAGCAACAGGTTAGATTTGTTCATCTGTGATCCGCGGGGCCAGCAGTCGGAGTCTTATGCGCAGCCGGACCAAGCCAGTGCGTTAGCTAGTGGCATGAGGAGTTCGACCACCTCAACCAGATCGACCAGTGGCTGGTCCGGCAGGAGGACGGTCCGGTGCCAGTTCCGACGGATGGCGAGGCCGGTTGACTGGAAACCGTCCGGTGGCGGCTGGAGCCTTCGGCAGATGCTGCGTCACAAGGCGTTCTCCAAGCGCTTCTACGTCGTCTGGGTGGACCAGCCACTCCCGGATAAGTCGTTGGCCCGCTACGAGGAGGCCAACAATCGGGTCCAAGAGGGGATGAGGCGAGCTTTCGCCGTGCCTCTGGCGGAGGGTCGTACATCCATCGACGCGGAGCAGATGGAGCGCTCGGTAGTGCATGTGGCAGAGCCGACCCAGATCGCGGAGAGCAGCCTAGACCGCGCGCAGGCGATATGATCCGCCCCAGAGAGGAATGTGTTGTGCACTCGGCTCCGATGCCGTTCAGGTGCCCATGAGTCAGCCTATGCCTTGCGCCCAGCACTATCGATGTCCGGGCTCGCGCCCACATCCGACGCGAAGGCGGCCGCTTCACTGGGACTCATAGCTCTTCCAGCCGACCAAGCGGACTGGAAGGCAGCGTCATCGAGGGCCGCTTTGACACTGGACTCGGCCCATAAGTGCTCGGCACGCTCACCCGCGTCTACTGGGTGAACGGGTGCCTGCATAGACTCTCGCAACGCCGCCGCCGCCCCGAGTAACTTCGCCCCGTCCTCCGGTCGCCCTATTCTCACGGAGAGGCCGGCGATGCCGTCGAGGCACGTCGCCACTCCCCGGCGATCTCCGCCGATACGTGGCTGGTACAGCAGAAGCACAGCTCACTGAAACTTAAACGAGCGGTAAACAAAATTGCGGCGACAGATGCCAAGGGACCATAGGCGTTGCTGGAGGAACACCCCATCACTCGGGCGAAGGAGTTGGTCATGAGCACGCCGGAGTCGCCTCCGATCAACGAGGGACTTGGGTGCAGGTCGACGGCATCCTGCGACGGCTCGGGAACCTGCCTTCGGCCTTGGAACGCCCGTACCCTAGAATGAGCGAACAGGCGAGACATCCTTCCGGGCGCGTCCAGTAGCATCACCCCGTAAAGGTGGGATACCATGTACCGCAGTCCCCACAGCATCTCCGGCATGATCTGTCTGGTGGTGGCTCTGAGCGTCGGGGGACTCGTCCCCGTCCAGGCTGAAGCCTTCTCCCGGGCTGCGAGCAGTGGAAATCAGCTCGTCCCTGTAACCCATGGCGTCATCCGGCCCGCGGGCACCGTTTCCGCCCGGGCCGCGACACGAATCAAGCGCGAGCCCGTGCTCTCGTCCCGTTTGCAGGCACCCGCACCGGGCCTCCTCATCGGGCGTGAGGGGAGAGCGTACTGGTCGCACGCGCCGCACGGGCCGTTGAATGGGACGGCCACCGCGCGCGACGCGGGCGCCGCCCCGGTGAGGGATTCTGCCTCTCCGACGCGCGCCCTTCGCGTGAGAGCCGGCTTCAGGAGCTCCAAGGGAGGAGCCCGGTCGGCGGCCGGCACATCGCCACTCGAGAACCTGCTCAGCTTCACCGGCGCCACAGGGGCAAGCACCAGCGCCGAGCCTCCGAACCCGCAGATCGCCGTCTCACCGACGCGGGTCCTGGTCGCCTCCAACACCACCGCCACGGTGTTCGACCGCGGCGGTAAAGCTCGGCTCAGCTTTGACATCACCGGACTCATGACCTTTGCTCAGGCTCAGTCTTACGGCAGCAATCCCAGGGTCGCATACGATAGCGGCAGCCGTCGATGGTATATGAGCTTGATGGTATGCCGGCAGGCGCCATGCTCCGGCAACTGGTCCACCATGGGAGTCGACCTGGCGATCTCGGCGTCGAGCGACCCAGGTGGGACCTGGTTCATTTTTCAAAACCTCTTTGCAGGCGACAAGGGCAACATGCAGGGCGAACCCAAGCTGGGCTTCAGCGACGACAAGCTCACCATGACGGCCAATATCTACCTTGGCCACTGCGATAGCGGAACCTGCTTCGACCACGAGGATGTCCTGGTCTTCAACAAGTCCGATTTGCTCGGGGGGAAAGTGGTCCACTACGAGGAGTATACCTCCGGATTCGCGTTTGACGCCGTCCCCGCGATTCCGACGCCGAGCAGCGCAGGATCGGACTCGACGCAGTACGTGGCCTGGCAGGGCTTCGGCGCGCTGGGAATTGCCCAGATCACCGGCGTTCCGAACGTCAGTGCCGTCAACTTCAACGTTCAGAGCCCCCAAATCGGCAGTCCGACGACGCCGGTGGACGCTCCCGGCCTACCCGTGGGAGCGGAGTCGAGCATCTTCGTCAAGTCCGTGAGCTGGAACTCAAACCACCTGTGGGCAGTCTGGAGCGACGGCTGTACCTTCCAGGTGTCCAAAAAGGCCGCATCCGTGCAGCGGGACTGCATCCGCGTGGACGAGGTTAACACGAGCAACGCCGCCGCTCTAAGCGTCCAGCTGGACCAGGACATCGGCCAAGCCGACGCGTTCTACAACTATCCCTCGGTCGCCGAGGACTGCTCATCCGGGCTCGTGATCGGCGCGACGTACTCCAATACCGAGGGAAAGCTCCCGAGCGTGTCCGTGATCGGCACCACCACACCGGGGAGCGGGTACGTTCGTCAAGAGTACCTCTCCGGTGACACGGCTTACTCGGGCAGCCGCTGGGGCGGCTACTCGGCGACCGTCCAAGACCCGGGGGACTGCAAGGATGTCTGGACGGCCCAGGAGTATGGGGCTGTCCACACCGGTGCCGCCTGGGCTGTCGGTATCGGCCAGTTTACTTTTCGTGGCCCGTCGGTCACGAGTATCTCCGCAGGCGCGGGACCAGCGACCGGCGGGACGCAGACGACGATCAGCGGTCAGGAATTCGTCAACGGCGGCACCCGCGTCACCTTCGGCTCGAGACCGGCAGCGGCGGTCAGGTTCGTCGACTCCCAACACGTTGCCGCCACGAGCCCCGCAGGCACGGGTGGGCCGGTGGACGTGACGGTTGCCACCGGGAACGGAAGCGCGACGGCCTCGCGGGCGTGGAGCTGGGTGCCCGTGGTGACGGGCATCCATCCAGCGGCGGGGCCCGCGGGCGGCGGAGGCAACGTGAAGATCATCGGCGCCGGTTTCACGGGCGCCACCGGGGTCCACTTCGGAACGGCCCCCGCGCTAATGCTGGTCAACAACGACGGCAGCATCACGGCCAACGTCCCGGCGGGGACGGCCGGCACGGTGGACGTCACGGTCACGGGGGCAACGGGCACGAGTGCGATCGTCGCGGCCGACCGATACACCTATGAGAACAAACCGGCGGTCAGCGGGATCAGCCCCGTACGCGGTCCCGCGGCCGGCGGGACGCTGGTGACCATCTCGGGTAGGAATTTCACACCAGGGGTCGCCGTGAAGTTCGGGGGCGTCTCGGCGGCCGCCGTCAGCTTCGTCTCGGCCACGCGGCTTAAGGCCAAGTCGCCGGCCCATGTCGACGGCACAGTGGACGTCCGGGTCACGACCCCGGGCGGCACCAGTCCCACCTCGGCAGCCGACACCTTCACCTTTGAGGCCGTGCCGACGGTCAAGGCGGTCAAACCGGCCGCCGGGCCTACAACTGGAGGGACGGTGGTCACCATCGGGGGCACGGGCTTCCACACCGACGCGCGCGTCCGATTTGGGCAGACCGCGGCAACGGGGGTCACGTTCGTCTCGAGCACATCCCTGAAGGCGAGGGCGCCGGCTCACGTGGCGGGTCTGGTCGACGTGCGGGTAACCACGGTGGGAGGCACGAGCCCGGCCGGGGCGGCCGACCGGTTCGCGTACCAGCCACACTAGCGGTCACCGGCGTCAAGTCGGACGCGGGACCGCTGAGCGGCGGTGCCACGGCTATCATCATCAGCGGGGATGGCTTTACGAAGGTCGCACACGTGCGTTTCCGCACATCACCGGGCCCACCGAAGGACCTCATCCGGAGACTACCCCGGTAGGCCGCCCAGTCCCAGCAGGTAAGCAGCAACGTAGAAGGCGATATCGGCCGGATCGGCCATGAACACGTTCGCGAGAATCATCACGGTTAGTGCGCTGCCAAACTCCAGTATCTACCAGCGTCCGGCGGTTTCCAGGCTCATTCGTCACTTCCGATCTCTGGCGCATTTTCGTCAAATGTAGGCTCCAGTAGACGTGGCCATTCGAACTTTTCATCCCTCGATCCTCGGTTTGAATCCCAGCGTCCTCACCAATGTTTTTGCGGAATCCGGTCGACTCGCATTGAGCGAAAACGGCCTGCCCAGCGAGCAAACGCCCTCATCACAGGAGAAGGCTTCATGAGCGGTACACACGAGGGTGCCGACTCCGTCGACAGCGGATCCGAAGGCCAAGCAAGGGTTCCAGATGCAGGACGACCGGGCGGGTCGTCACCCGTGTCTGTGTCGCGGATGACTCCCACTTCAACCGTGGCGCCTGCTGCATCCGCCAGCCGATGCTGACCGTCCCCGACCGGCTGTCCGCTGGAGGGTTGCGGACACTTCAACACGAGAGGTTCGGCACCATGTCGACCATGGTGCTGGCTCGACCCCATCCTGCGCTCAGACCGTACATCGCCAGTGAGTACCAGGGGTGGTCAGAGGTCTCGAGCCGCCCGACGCTGCGGCGTGAGCTGCCGGCGCCGATCATTCCCCTTATCCTCAACTTCCAGTCGCCCTTTGACATCGCGCCCCGAGATGGCCCGGGGAGGCGCATGGGTTCGTTCGTCGCCGGTTTGAGCGATGTCTTCACCGAGGTCAGCACGACCGGGCCGTCGTCATGTATTCAGCTCAACCTCACTCCGATCGGGGCCCGGGTTTTGTTTGGAATACCGCTCGGGCCAATCGCCGGCCTGACCATCTCGCCGGCGGACGCCCTCGACTCGCCCTGGCACCGGCTGACGGCGGACCTGGCGACTCTGGCCAATTGGAGCGCCCGGCTGGGCATGCTGGAAGACTTTCTGCTGAAGCGGCTGCGCGACGAGCGCCAGATTCCTCGCCAGCTCATCGGCGCCCACGATCTTCTGGCCCGGAGTCGAGGACGGGTGAGGATCGAGACGATCGCCGAGCGGACCGGCTGGAGCCGCAAGCACCTGGCGGCCCAATTCGAGGAACACTTCGGCCTGACTCCCAAGCGGCTGGGTCGGGTGATCCGCTTCAACCGGGCCGTCAGCCTCCTGTCCTCGTCTCCCTTGCATCCGCTGGCCGACCTGGCGTTGGACTGCGGCTTTGCCGATCAGGGCCACTTCAACCGGGAATTCGCTCGCCTCGCCGGCTGCACGCCCACGCAGTACCTCGCCGGCATCTCGCCTGAGGGATTCTCCCCGCCGGCCGTCTGAAACTTCCCGCGCCGGTAACTTTTGTCCAAGACGGCGGCCTGACCTCAGAAGTATGCTGACGGTGAATCACAGTGTTAGGAGCTGCCAATGACCGTGACCCAGACCACCACCATCGTTCCCGACGTCTATCCCACGCTCCGCTACCAGGACGCAATGGCCGCGATCGAATGGCTGGAGAACGCTTTCGGTTTCAAACGCGTGGTGGTGTATCCGGACGGCGATGGAGGCGTGGCCCATGCCGAGCTGGCCTTCGGCAACGGCGCCGTCATGTTGGGCAGCCTGAAGCAGGCGGCCGGTCAGGCGCGAACGAACGGCGGAGAAGGGATCTCAGAGATCTATCTTCGCGTCGACGACGTCCAGTCTCACTTCAACCGCGCCAAGGCCTACGGCGCCGAGATCGTGCGCGACTTCCAGCCGACCGAGTACGACACCGCGGGGACCTATTCCGCTCGCGATCCGGAAGGGCATGTGTGGAGCTTCGGCAGCTACGGGCCGGAGCTGACGCTCACTGACTGATCGAGCAAGACAACCTCTCTGGTCGATGCCTGCAAACCCTCCTCGCGAGACCAACTCGACGCCTGCGGAGAACGGTGCGCCGCCGGCATGTCTACCCGCCGGCCTTCATCCTGCGGTTCCACCCGGCTCTCCGCGGGGATCGCCACAGTAGTCAGACAGATCTTCGGGTGCTCGTCTGACGTCGACCGCTCTGACGACGGCGGCCAGGATTCAGCGCATCTACCTCCCGCCGTTCCGCGCTGGTGACCGGTAGAGCCGATTCGTTAACCGATGCCTGCGCCACCAATACACCCGCATCCCATCCCGGCGCTCTACCACCGTCAGGCGGCCGCAGCGCCGCAGCGTCGACACCGCCACGTTCAAGCAGCCACGAGATACACGAATTCGAGTTCCACATGTCTCCGACATGGGCTTCGTCGCGCCCCCAGATCGACTTCGGCACAAGCCGGGTGAGGGCAATAATTTGGCGCCCCGTCTCGGCACTCTCACAGACGGGGACCGGTCCACCGACGGCGTAGCCAATGTCAGGGATGCGACCCCCAAGCCAGCAGCGGATCTCATATCGCGTGGAACGGAACCGGCCGGCCCAACGCCAGCCAACCGGCCCTTCCCCAACGGCACCACGCTCGAGGCCAGGCGCCTTCGGGGATGGGCCAGGCCTGTTCGATGACCCAGCGCCCCTCGGGTAGTATCACCTCGAGAGCAGAGTGATACAGGTCCTGAGGCGCTCGCCTCTCCCTGTGCGCCACGATTGCCTCGAATACCCTGCCGTTGAAACGGACAAACCGACCGCCGGCTCCCAGAGGAATCCAGTACAAGTCGACGGCCCGGTGGCCGGTTGTCAGAGAACTCAATTCAACACCATCTGTCTACGAGTGTAGTCGTGTAGGCATCTCACCTCCTCCGGTAGAGACCCGACTTTTGACCTCGACGTGTATGATTCTTGAAGCGATCGTACTTCCTGCCTTTGGCAGCGGCTTCCGAGATCGTGCCTGGACGCGCAAACGGCCTCTTTGCTCTACAGCAGGTTCTTTGACTAGTACAACCCTGAGAATCAGGGCGCGAGCCGGGCTCCTGTTTTTCGCGCGATCCGCAGCGGGTAGGGCAGGTTCGCAGGCCCAGCCGGACACATCAGCTTCTGGTTTCAGCGCCGCTGCTTAGAGGGCACCGCCGCAGACCGGGATTCTGCGTCCGTGCCAGTACTGCCGGCACGGTCGGCGCGAATGCGTCTCCTTCTGCACAACGCCAGCCAGAGCATGGATCAGTGGCATTGTCGCGCGCTGAATCCGCAGGTGGGACTTTGTGAAGAGGGCGTCCAAGCGATAGAGCTGGCCGCAACTCTCAACAACATGGACTCCATTGCCCTGCCACACACTGGCGTGCGGCTTTAAGAAGCTAATGGTGTATCCGCCCCCGCACGCTGTGAGACCGAGCTTTCCCCACTTCGGTTCACTATTGAGGAGTGAGGCGAGGCGCCGCGCGATTTTCCTGTCGACGACAATGGTCGGCATCGCCACCCGACCGTGGCGATATGCATACGAATACGTGACCGCCGCACTTGCCGGCCGGAACGGAGCCAACCCAAGCCAGCGTCCTTCGTGTGCCCTCACAGCGTTCGGAGGCTCGCAAGCGAGCATACCGAGCAAGAGCAGGGCCGACGCTACGACGCCCTTCACCACGGACCCCATACCTTGTAGTTAGTAAGCCTACACCTAAGATTGGATCATCAGAAGATAGGCAACTCGCCCACTTGCCCGGCATTCTGAATCATCAGCCTTAGGTCGCCTTTCTAGCTAAGCTGAGTGAGCGCAACCCCCAGAGGACCATCATGACCAACAAATCCCAGGGCTACTTTTCAACCGATGAGCAAACGGCGACGGGGCTACCCGTCGGAGATGAGAGTGAAACGCGGATCCCGGGTCGTCCATGGAGACAAGGAGTTGAACGAGAAGTTGGGCCGCAACGACCCGTGCCCGTGCGGCTCAGGACGCCGCTTTCAAGCGAGGGTGCCTGCCGGCCAGTCGGCATGACGGCGTCGACCGTCACGACTACTTTTAGGGACTGACTGGGTCTCGCCCCCGCGACTCCCGTCCGATTCCCGCTCCAGGGTTAGAAGCACCGCCTCGCTTCCTCCGATGAGTGAACGGCCAGATACGGCCGCAGATCACGGCGGAGCCGGCTGAACCACCAGCATCTCCCCCCGACTCCGCTCACGTCACCGAAAGGACGAATCATAGGATGAGGCAACAAAAGAGGTAACAAATGGTGTCCGAGGACCGTGTGGGCTTGCGGGAGTTCAACGAGCACACCAGCCGGTACGTCCATCATGTGCGGGAAAGCGGACGGATGCTCGAGATCACCTACCATGGGCGGACCGTGGCCCGGCTCGTGCCGCCGGACTCGGACAAGCGCGAGCAGTTGAGCCCTCAACAGTGGCTCGCCGGGATGGAAGCGTTCTCCCAAGAGCTTGCGGAGAAGTGGCCCAAAGACGTCTCCGCGGTTGATGTGATTCGCGAGGAACGGGCAGATCCGTGAGCGTCGTCGACGCCAGTGTCTGGGTGGCCGTCCTGATGGCCGGAGACGCAAACCACGACGCGGCCTCACGCTGGCTGAGGGCACACGTCGAGTCCGGAGAAGCGACGCTACTTCCGACTCTGGCTCTAACGGAGGTCTCGGGAGCCGTGGCCTGTAGAACCGGCGATTCGTCCGCTGGCGCACGTGCCACGGACCTCCTGCGATCCGCACCGGGGGCTGCCTTCGTGAGCTTGATGAACCGCGAGCCGAGGCCGCTGCTCGTCTAGCGCGGGAGAGACGCATACGACGGGCCGATGCCATCTATGTGGCGCTCGCCTACGAGGCCATGGACACGCTGGTGACGTTGGACGGCGAGGTCTTGGAGCGGGCGGCCGGCGTGGTCGAACTGCTGGATCCCTCCGTCTGATTGCCGGCGGTCCCGATCGGAGCGCACCGCCGACCAGAGGGCAAGCCGTCCGCGCCTTCGATCTAACACCAGGGTGGGCGGCCAACTCGAAACCCGAAAAACTCGAACCCCGAAACCCGAAACCAGGAACGGCTTGTAGGGGTCCCCGACGAGGGAGGGCATCCGTGCCACATCTTGGCTCGGAACTGTACATCCGTAGCGATCGCCGGCGCCGCCCCCCGGCCGGAACGTATGTCTTGGATGGCTTCGGCGCTGCGTGCTACCTCGTCGTCACGTCCCGCCATTGGATGCGCCGGCCGCGCCCCAAGGAAGCCTCCCACCGATTTCCATGCTACCTCGGGCACCCTGAGAAGTCTCGACTGGCCGGCCACGTTGCCGGCGCCGCCGCTTCGAGCCGCCTGCATCAGCTCGGCCTCCAGCGCGGTGCTGAGGGCCATGGCGCGCGCCAGCGCGTTGATTGTGTGTTTATGGGGACGGGTGCGCGCGCCTCGTTCGAGCGCGCTCACCGCATGGACGCTGAGGCCCGCGCGCTCGGCCAGCTCCTCCTGAGTTAGGCCTGCTTCTCGTGACCTGAGGATGTCGCCAAGCGCTGTCTCGGCGCCTTTCACGGCTGATTCTTGCGGTTGGTGGGAATCCACCACGTCATGGCTGACCGGACTCGGTCGAAGCCAACGCCCTCTCGACCCGATCAACATGACAGCCGGCCTGGAGGAGCGTGAAGATCCTTAGGGCAGCCTGGAAGCTGGCGCGGGCGCCTTCGTTGTTGCCGGCCCGAGCAAGGACATCGCCGCGCGTCTCCAGCATCAACGCTTCTTCCCAAGTCAGTCGCATCGTCCTCGCTATCGAGAGTGCATCATCCGTGCTATCCAAAGCGTCTGCAAACCGTCTCACACCCAAAAGCACTATCGCTCGGGCACGTCGAGCCTGGATTCGCATGTAACCGTCGGAGGGTGCGCGAGTGTCGGCCAGCTCCACCGCCTGCGCTGTCATCGACGCTGCTAAGGTATCGTCGCCCATGGCCGAATGAGCCATGCCGAGTATCAGCAGCATCCAGGCGGTGTGTGTACGGCCTGTTCCGGACGATTGCAGCAACGGCTCCATCCGGTCCCGTGCCGGCTCCGGCCGTCCATGCAGGATATCGATCCACGCCAGCCCCGCCAGTGCCCATAGGACCGTACCGTGAAGTGTCGCGCCCTGCGCATCGCGCGCAGCAGCTTCGAACGATTGAACCGCCTCTGTCCACTCCCCCATCTCGATATGAAACCAGCCGGCTCCGGCCGCAACCGTGGCCGTCAACCAGTTGGGGTCGATAAGCCGCGCCAGCGCTTCGGCTCTATGGAGGTTCTGGCGAGCTTCTGATTGCCGCCCCATACGCACCAGGGTCGGGCAGGTGAAGCTCAGGTAGAGGGCGATCTCCCCCGGATTCCCCATCCTCTCCGCAATGGCCACCGCCTCGTGCTTCAACGCCAGGGTTCGCTCCGGGTCGCCCAGCGATTCGTAGTCGCGCGCGAGGCCTTGCGCCATGACACCCAGAACCACTAGATCGCCGGCCCGTTCGGCGATAGGGCGCGCTGTTTCCAGGATCCGTCGGCTTTCGTCTGCATGGCCCATCTCCCAGTAAAGAACGCCGCGACGCATCTCGGCATCTGCCAGAACGAGCTCGGCCTGCGGATCTTCACCGAGGGCTCGGGCCAGCCTACTCGCCTCCTCGGCAAACCGCAGGCTTTCCTCGTTGTGCCCCAGCAGCCAGTGGAGGTGGGCGGTGATGGCTACCAGCTCCGCCAGAAGGATGGCGGGAATGGCACGAGAAAGACGTCGCAACACCTGTTCGATTCTGTCGAGACCCTCTTGCGCGTTACCCTCTCGGTGGTAGATGCGACCCGACACGGCTGCCGCTCGTGCCTCTCCTGCCGCGTCTCCCTCGCGCGCATACAGCAGCCCGGCGGAATCGAGGGTCGCAAGCGCCTCCCGGTAGAGACCGCGCATTCTCAGCACTCGTCCAATACCCTCAAGACTCGCTGCCTCGGCAGGACCGTCTTCGGCGTTTCGAGCGAGTTCGAGG
>DASRCF010000170.1:0-7773 GCA_035653255.1 Chloroflexota bacterium | reverse complement strand
GCGTGCTTTGGCGCGTTGCGTCCACGATGCTCCTTCACACGGTGTGACGAGTGATGGGGTGAGCGACTAAGCGGTCAGGACTCGAGCTTGCCCTTTTCGCGAAGATAGCGGTAGAACAAGAGCCGCTCGACGTCCGTACGGCTCAGGTGGTGCGAGGGGAGCTGCCGGAGCAGCACTGCCAGGCCGATGAGGCACCCGCCGAGAATCGCCAGCAGCCACGCCTGGTTGAGGTTCTGAGAGGCGCTGAGTCCGCCGTGTTCATCCTGCCCGCGCATATTCCATCCTTCCACGTGGAGTCGCACTAAACGTACTCGATCCGCCGTCCTTCACGCAAGGACCCTGGTGGCGGCGCTCCTATAATTGGGCAATCTGACCGCTAGACGGGATCCGCTCCATTATGGACCTGCGTTTCGAGCTCGGACAGCGTGACTCGCCCGCCGGACATGCCCTGGTCTACTTCACCTCGGGCTCGACCGTGCTGGCCACATACGTCCTGGTCCTGCCCATCCAGGTCAATCTGGAGAAGTACGTGCCGCCGGCCTTCGCCTCGATGATGAATGGGGGTGAGATGCCGGCGAACGCGGCCACTCCGATGCCTCCCATCGCCGAAGAGGTCGAGAGCCTGGACTGGCTGCGCTCGACGGCGGAGTCCAGACGCGACGATCTTGTCGATGGCGGCAGCCTCTACTCGACCGACCTCCCCAACCTCGTCGCCATGACGCACGAGGCAGCGGCCGAGTACGCCAAGCTGTATGAGAACCGAATCGGACAAGCTCTGGGGCCGGGTCCCATGCCGGACGCCACCGTGTACGAGGAGATGAGCGAGGCCGAGGTGCTGCGGGAGATGACGCGTGATGTTGGCCGCCTGCGTGACGCCATGGGCTCCGAGGAGAGTGAGTCCATACGCCATGAGCTGGAGCGGCTGGCGGGCGCCCTGCCGTCCAAGTACCGGGCGTCGGAGGTGGTTGAGGCAGCGGCAGAGCCGGGCGCTCGGGGAGAGCAGCTGGCCACCCTGCAGCTGCAACGGTGCTACAAGCTCCTCAACGAGGAGTACCTCGAAGTGGCCGATATCGAGCGGCAAATCAAAGAGCTCCAGCAGGTGTGAGCCTGTCAGCGTGATCCGTTGCATGCAGCCGGACCTGGTCGCCCAGATCAAGGCCGGTGAGGTGGTCGAGCGGCCGGCGTCGGTGGTCAAGGAGCTGCTCGAGAACTCGCTGGATGCGGGAGCGCGGCGGATCCGCGTCGAGGTGCAGGCCGGTGGCACCCAGCTGATCCGGGTGGTGGACGACGGTGAGGGCATCGCGCCCGAGCAGCTCGAGCTGGCATTTGCCGAGCACACCTCGAGCAAGCTGCACACCGTCGAGGGCCTCGAGAGCATCGGCACCCTCGGGTTCCGGGGAGAGGCGCTGCACGCCATCGCCAGTGTCTCTCGGGTCGAGGCTGTAAGCACGAGCCGCGAATCGGCCGCCGCGGCCAGACTTGTGATCGATCATGGACTGCGGGACGAGCTGGCTCCCGCCCCGGCCGCCGGCGGGACGCGCATCTCGGTGCACGACCTTTTCGCCCGCGTTCCCGCCCGCCGCAAGCATCTCCGCAGCAACCGGTCGGAAGCCATGGCCATCCACCAGGTCGTGGCACAGTACGCCATTGGGCATCCGGCAGTCGCCATATCCCTGGAGTCAGACGGCCGGCCAAGCTTCGCTTCTCCGGGCACCGGGCAGCTCGCCGACGCCTTTGCCGCCGTCTTTGGAAGCGACGTGGCCGGACGGATGCTGCCGGTCCATGCCGAGGGCGACGTCGGGGTGGATGGAATCATCACGCCGCCTGATATCTCGCGGAGCAATCGGTCAGGCATGATGGTCTTCGTCAATGGGAGACCGGTCAAGAGCCCGGCTCTGACCTTTGCCATCGAGGACGCCTACTCGGGCCAGCTGATGGCCGGTCGCCACCCCCTGGCCGCCGTAGCCGTCACCCTTCCCACCGCCGACGTCGACGCCAACGTGCATCCCGCCAAGCTCGAGGTCCGCTTCACCAACGACCGGAAGATATTCGCGGTGGTGCGCAGTGCCGTCGCCACTCCGATTCAATCGAAGGCGTCCGTTCCCGTAGCCGCCGTCAGCCAGCATCCTTGGCAGGCTGACCCGGTGGACAGCCGGTCGCAGGAACCCAGGAGGTCGTACCCTGACCAGGTCCGCTTTCCGGTAGACCGACCTTCGGCCGCCACACCGTCGATGGCGGACGCGCTGCCTGCCCTCCGGGTGTTCGGTCAGTCCGCGCAGACCTTCATCGTGGCGGAAGGCCCGGCCGGCCTCTACATGATCGATCAGCACGCCGCCCACGAGCGTGTGATCTTTGACGAGCTGACGGGAACCGAAGCAAGGCCGCCCGAGCAGGGCTTGTTGGAGCCGGTTCAGCTCGAGCTGAGCGACCGCCAGATGGATGCGCTCGAAGCACACGGGCAAGAAATCGCCGGCCTATCCTTCATGGTGGAACCGTTGGGAGGAAATTGGTGCGTCGTGCGGTCGGTGCCCATGGTCCGAAACAGAACCGTCGAGGCGGAGGCGGTTCTCGAGGTGCTCGACGCACTCGAGGTGGGCGCGTCGGCGGAGGAGGTGCTGCGTCAGGCGATTGAGATCGTGGCCTGCAAGGCTGCGGTCAAGGCCGGCCAGGTGCTTACGATGACCGAGATGCGGGAGCTGGTCAGCCAGCTGGAGCGGACAGCTCATCCCCGGACGTGCCCTCATGGACGCCCGACGACGATCCACATCAGCCTGGAGAAGCTGGAGCGAGAGTTCGGGCGCAGGTGATGTCGGAGGTTCGAGGTTCGAGTTTCGAGTTTCGGGTTTCGAGTTTCGGGTTTCCGGTTGCCGGCTCTGAGCGCGTATGTTCGACGGGCGAAGCTCAGTTCGAACGTCGGCGGGCGCGCACGGCGGGGCTAAACTTCCGGCCTCGTATATACTGGTGGGCTGGGTTCGCACCCTCCCGTCCGGCGCGAGGCTGACGCCAATATCGCTCGACGAATCCATGGGAAGGAGTTCGCTTGAACCTGTATGAATTGACGTATATCCTGCGTCCGGATCTGGACGAGGATGCCCTTGCCGCGACTCAGAGCCGCATCGATACCCGCCTCAAGGATGCGGGCGGAGAGGTGGTTCGGTCTGAGGCTTGGGGGAGACGACGGCTGGCGTATCCGATCGACCATGCTCGGGACGGGCTGTACTTCACCTCGATCCTGCGACTCCCGGGCCCACAGCTACGGGGATTCGAGGACCAGCTGAAGCTCACCCCAGAAGTGCTCCGCTTCCTCGTGATCAGTCAGGACGAGGCGAACATTCCCAAGACGGGTTCACTGATTCCGGCCGCCCAGCCGCGACCGTCCCGGCCGCATCCCCCAACTGAGGCGGCCACACCGACGGAATCCAGCACACCAGTAGAGGGCCAGGGTGCTGCGCCGACGTCGGAAAGCCCGGCAACGCCGAGCCAAACTGAGTCCTCCGCGGAGGCCGGGTCGGAACCTGAGGATACTGCTCAGCCGGCGACGACGGTGGAGGCGGAGGCATCTGCAACCGCGTCCGAGGAAGCGGAGCCTGAAGCGGCTCCATCGGAGACGGAGAGCATGGAGGCTGCGCCCCCTAAAGCCGGTCCGGAGACGGCCGCAGAACCGCAAGAGGCGGATACAGACGCGCAAGCCGACGGTCTGTCGGGCGACCCGGAAGTCACCGCCGAGAAAGAGGAGGCATAGATGGCTGGCAGTCTCAACAAGGTCATGTGCATCGGCAACCTGGGACGCGATCCGGAGATGAGGTATATGCCCAACGGCAACTCCGTCACCAATTTCTCCGTCGCGACCAGTCGCACCTGGAAGAACGCCGAGGGCGAGAACCAGGAAGAGACGGAGTGGTTCAATATTGTGGCCTACGGCAAGCTTGGCGAGATCGCCAACCAATACTTGAGCAAGGGCCGTAAGGTGTACGTCGAGGGACGGCTGCGGACCCGCTCCTGGGATGATCAGACCAGCGGCGAGAAACGATACCGGACCGAGGTCATCGCCGGTGATATCCAGTTCCTGGAGGGCAGGGGCCAGAGTGGAGGCGACGGCGACTTCGCCGGCAGTGTGCCCGAGCACGACACCGGCGTCGACGAGATGCCGTTCTGAGCGCCGCTGCCGGAGCAGCCAGTCAAGATACCGCGGAATTGCCGCTGCGTCTCGTGGCCGTTTGGGCTTTTCGGGACGGGTGGAACCGCCATCAGGAGAGATAGGAAGTGGGAAGACCGGTAAATGGTGGGCCGCCGTCGGCTGGTGGTGAGCGCCGTCCGCGGCGTGAATACCGGACCAGCTACAACCGGCGCAAGCCCTGTCAGTTTTGCATCGATAAGGTCAAGTACATTGACTACAAGGACGTCAACCGGCTTCGTCGATACCTGTCGGAGCGAGCGCGGATAGAGCCGCGACGCTCGACCGGAACCTGCGCCAAGCATCAGAGACGGTTGAGCACGGCCATCAAGCGCGCCCGCCAGCTGGCCTTGCTGCCCTTCACCCCGGAGCAGCTCAAGACCCTTGGTTTCTCGCGCCCGGAGGGCTTCGGTAGAGGCCGTGAAGGGGGATACCGCGGCGGTGGCCGCTATCAGCGGCAGGATTCGGGTGGGTACCGAGGGGGTGGCTACCGGCCGCAGAGCAGACCGGCTCCTCGAACTGAGGCCCCTGCCTCCGCCGCTCCGACCGACGCGGCGGGAGCTGAGAACCAATCGGGCGGTGGGGACACGGCTGCTAACCCGCCGGAGTAGTGTCGAGTCGAGCTTGCGCACAGTAGCCCCTTCGTTCTAGGATTTGTCAAGAGTAACTGAGTCTGGAGTTCAACAGCGTGGAGACCACACGACGAGCGCCTCGGGGGAAGCGACGTCCGCAGCGGGCCGTTCCCCAGAGCGTGCGCCGGAGCGGAAAGCCGCTGTTCTTCGGCTGGGGCGCGCATCTCACCCATCATGAGCGGGAACAGGTCAAAGAGCGGCTGGCGGCGGGAATCGGCGTGGTCATTGCCCTCGCCGTCATCGGCATTCTGGCCAACGGCTGGTACCAGCAGAACGTCGCCCGCCCGGCAGCCATCGCGGCGCGCAATAACCAGGTTCTGGCCACAGTCGGGAGCTACCCGATCCGTCGAGGTTGGTACAACAAGGTCAAGGCTTATCGCACCAGCCTCCTCACTGGGGAGCTGAATACCTTTCAGAGTCAGCTGGCGCAGCTTCAGGCCGGTAAGAGCGCTAGGGATAAGGCCGAAGCCGCTCAGCTGAGTTCGCTCGTGTCCCAGCTCCAGTCGCAGCAGAGCTCTCTGCCCTCGGATACCCTCAACTCACTCATCGACACCCAGGTCGTCAAGCAGAAGGGCCCGTCGGCCGGACTGAAGATCTCCGCCAAGGCCGAGCGCAAGTACCTGCACAAGCTGATCTACGGATCACAGTTCGGCGGTCCGGTATTGTTTGACGAGACGGCGAAGAAGTACGGCATGACCGTTTCCCAGCTCAAGGGGCTGCTGCTCGGGGACTATCTCCAACAGAAGATGCAGACGCTCCTGGCGGCCAAGGTCAAGCAGACAGAGCTCGAAGCCGAGGCGCGTCACATTCTGGTGAAAACCAGGTCGCTAGCGCTGAGAATCCAGCATAAGCTGGAGGCCGGCGCGAACTTCGCCAAGCTGGCCGAGAAGTACTCGACCGACACCGGCAGCGCCAAAAACGGTGGCAGCCTGGGTTGGTTCCCGCAGGGCCAGATGGTGGCGCCGTTCAACCAGGCCGCTTTCCATCAGCCCATCGGCGCCATCACCATAGTTCACTCACAGTTCGGCTACCACGTGCTCCAGGTGCTTAAACGGGCGAAGAGGCCCATCTCACTGACGCAGCTGCAGACGAACCGTCAGCAGGCCCTCCAGACCTGGCTAACGAAGGAATCCAAAGGGCTCGTGCATCAGTACTACCACCCGCCGGCAGCCATACCGGCCGGCCTTTCGGGTCTTCCCACGAGCAACGGCAGCACGACGATTCCCGGAGGAGCCACTTCGACCGGGACTTCCCCGACAGGTGGGACGGGAGCCACAGGGACGACGGGGACCACGGGCAGCACCGGTAGCTCGGGAGCCGGCACGACCGGCACCTCCAGCTCCGGAAGCTCTTCGGGCCACAAGTAGTCCGGCCTATCTTCGGGTCCTCCACGACCCCGGGGATATAATGCGGCGGCCCCAGGATTGCACATTCGGGCCCTTGAGATCAGGAGGTCCGACCGGCGTGAACAAGTCAGGTTTGTACGCCTATTTCCGTGGTGATTTCGTGCCCCTGGAGGAAGCCCGGGTCAGTGTCATGACCCACGCCCTGAGCTACGGCACGGGCGTGTTCGAGGGTATTCGCGGCTACTGGAACCCTGAGCGGCAAACGCTCTTCATCGTCAAGCTGCGCGAGCATTACCTGCGCTTTATCCAGAACACGCGGCTCATGTCCATCAAGGTGCCCTTTGGAGTGGACGAGCTCTCCGAGTTGACCTTGAGTCTGCTGCGCATGGACGGACTCCACGAGGACGTCTACATCCGGCCTCTGGCCTATAAGTCCTCGGAGCAGATCGGCGTTTCCATGGAGGGAGTGGCCGACGAGCTCACCATCTATGCCGCGCCGTTCGGCAACTATGTCGACATCGATCGGGGCCTGGCGGTCTGCGTCAGCTCCTGGCGTCGGACCAGCGACAATGCGATCCCACCGCGGGCGAAGGTAACGGGAAACTACGCCAACACCGCGCTGATCAAGAACGAGGCCGTGGTCAACGGCTACGATGAGGCCATTACCCTTACCGAGACGGGACTGGTTTCGGAAGGAAGCGCCGAGAACCTGTTCATAGTCCGGCAGGGCCAGTTGGTGACACCGTCCGTTGCGGACAACATCCTGGAAGGCATCACCCGACGCGCGATCGTCGAGCTGGCGACCCGGGAGCTGGGAGTCCCCACTGTCGAGCGCTCGATCTCGCGTTCGGAGCTGTACGTAGCGGAGGAGATGTTCCTTACAGGAACGGGTGCACAGATCGCTCCGGTGACGAGTGTCGACCGGCGACCGATCGGGAACGGCGAGGTCGGACCCATCGCGTACCAGTTGCAGAAGCTCTATATGGACGCGGTTCACGGCAGGCTGCCGGCGTACCTGTCCTGGCTCACGCCGCTGGAGCTGGCCTCACCGGTCGCTGCTGCCGGCTGAGCCGACGGCAGTTCGCGCCGGCTCGTTGCCCCTGAGCCTTCGATGCTGAGATGGCCAAGGAAGGCGCGCTGGTCGAAGGCCGGCAGCTCGACCTCGACCGACCCCATGGCTGGCTAGTCAGCTTCAACGGGAACGCTGGTCCAAGCGCGGGCGATGGTGCGCTTGGAAGGTGCAAGCGGACCGGGTGCCGTTGATGTTCGGAAGCCGGCGGTTTCGAGACCGGACCGCGGCCGGGGTGGAGCTGGCGGGGACGTTCGCCGGCCAGGATCTTCACGGGCGGTTGGTGCTTGGGCTGCCCCGGGGCGGCGTCATCGTGGCCAGATCCCTGGCGCTGTCGCTCGGTCTTCCGTACGACTTCTACACCGTCCGCAAACTGCCGGCGCCTCAGAGCGCCGAGTACGGGATTGGTGCGGTGGCGGAGGATGGTGAGCCGTGGATTGACGGTGATGTCGTGGCCCGTCTCGGCATCCCGCCTTCATATCTTGCGGCGGAGGTCGAGGGCCAGCGCCTGGAGATCAAACGTCAGATCGCTCTGTACCGGAATGGCCGTCC
>DASRCF010000169.1:0-2277 GCA_035653255.1 Chloroflexota bacterium | reverse complement strand
CCAGAAGGCGGCCCGGCCCATGATTGCCAGGATCGCCGGCGTCAGTGTCAGCCCGGCCAAAAGCATGATGCCGATGCCGATGGCGAGGGCCGGCCCCAGGCCGTAGTAGAAGCCGAAGGTGGCCAGCAGCAGGCACAGCATGGCGGCGATGACCGTGGCGGCGGAGAAGGTGATGGTCTCGCCGATCCGTGAGAGGGCATGCACCACCGCCTCCTTGGGCTCGAGTCCGCGCCGGAGCTCCTCCCTGACTCGGAATACCAGGAACAGACCATAGTCGGTACCCGCGCCCAGGATGAGAACGCTGAGGAGGATCTGGGTGATCGGCGATACCTGAACTCCGATCTTTGACGCCTCGGCCACCACAGGGCCGGCGAGCAGGAGAACCAGCGCGGCGGGCAGCAGCGTCAGGAGCGGGGCCAGCACCGAGCGAAAGACAACCAGCAGCAGTACCAGGATGAACAATATCGAGAAGAGCTGGATGTTTCGCAGCACCCGGTTGCTCGACTTCTGGTTGTCGACGCTGGTCGGGATCTCGCCCGTCAGATAAAACCTTACGCCGGGCGGGTGCACGACCCGAGCGAAGGTCGCGCGAATGGCGGTGACGAGTGCGGCGGAGCCGCTTCCGAAGCCCAGCCTGCTGCTCAGAGCGATGGCTGCCTTCCTCGCCCTGCCGTCGCCCGACGTTCCCTGATCCGTGATCACCACCACGCCGTGCACCCGAGCAATCGCGGCTTCCAGGCGGCTCACCGCGCGCTGCTCCGAGGGTGTCAGCGGTCCGCTGACACCCTCGGCCACCAGGACCGCCGACGGCAGCGTGCCGCGCTCGAAGGGTGCGGCCAGCCGGGCCGCGAGAAGGCTGGGCGTCTTCTTGGGCAGGAAGGAGCTGTTGTTGTTGTTGGAGACGCTGGAAAGGGACGGCAGCAGCCGGAGGCAGAGGATCGCGGTCACGATCCAGGCCGCTACGACGGCATACCGATACCGAACCACGATGGTCCCGATGGTTTCAAAGAGACCGGAATGCTGCTGGCGCGCGGCTGCGGTCTCCTCCGGCCGTGCCGCCTCCTCCGGCAGCGCCTCCACCTGGCTCACGAAAAGGCCTGCATACGCTGCCGGTACTCGTCGTGGTCGATCTCGCCCCGAGCGTACCGCTCCGCGAGAATCGCCCTGGCGGAGGAATCCGGTGACCGTCCGCGGGACCACCACCACAACGCTCCGACAACGGCGGCCGCAATGAGGGCCATCCAGGCCAGCGGAATCAGTATCCACCAGCCCGGACCACCCCAGTGCCCCCAGTGATCCACTCCCGCAACCAAAAGCCAGGCCATCGACAACATCTTCCGATTCTCCTTCATCGTTGACTGTCGGAAGTGCATTCGCGAGGTAGAGAGTTATCGCTTCCAGCAAATGCCACGTCCGATGCCCAATTGTCTCGGGGCAAAGTCACAACAATATGCCTCAAAGCTCACAAAACAGTCACGGTGGGGATACGGCTCTGGCAACTTGGCCAGTTTCCGTTCGCCCATGTATTAGAACCTGACATGGAACCGCAGAGTGAGCGTGGAGCGGTAGCGCGATGGTAGGCGGAAGTGGCCGTCAGGATGAGTCCGGCGAGTGGACCAAAACCGGTTTGCCGGATTCAGGAGCAGGGCCGCGAACCGTGCTCGTGGTGGACGACGATCCCGACATCGTAGCTCTGATGCGGGACTTTCTCGACTCCGAAGGCTTCAGCGTGGCCGAGGCCGGGAATCCCGCGCAGGCAGAGGCAAGGCTTCAACGCGATCCTATAGACTGTGTGCTGCTGGACGTCATGCTTCCGGGCGACAGTGGGTTTGAGCTGTGCCGGCGTATTCGAGAGACCAGCGATATTCCCATATTGTTCTTGAGCGCACGGCAGGAGGACGTCGACAAGCTGCGCGGACTGGGGCTCGGAGCCGACGACTACATCGTGAAGTCGGCCACCCCGACCGAGGTGGTAGCTCGGATCCGCGCTGTGCTGCGCCGTACAGGCGGCCGGAGGGATATCAAGCCGACCTTGAGGTACGCCGGCCTGAGCATCGACGTCGGGGCACGCGAGGTGTACGTCGACGGGCGGTTGGTGAATCTGACACCAAAGGAATATGACCTGCTGTGGCTGATGGCCGCCCACCCGAGACAGGTGTTCACACATGAGGCGCTCATCGCGCGACTGTGGGGCGACATCGGCGACCGCCACGCAGTGACGGTTCACGTGGGCCGCCTGCGGGACAAGATCGAGCCTGACCCCGCTCATCCGAAGTA
>DASRCF010000168.1:0-11293 GCA_035653255.1 Chloroflexota bacterium | reverse complement strand
GCAGCCGGGTTTCGCAGTTCGAGGTCATGGGACACGGCCGAAGCTCGAAGTCCTACCTCACCCTCAGGGAAGCATCGGGAACGGCGTTCGGAGCGACGTACGAGGTGAGCCGTAAGCCTCTGTTTGTCGAGGCGCGTCGCGGCCGCGACCGCCAGGGAGCTGAGCTGGGCGCCGGCCGCGGAACCATACGTGCCCCGATGCCCGGCACCGTCGTCAGCGTCTTGGTGTCGGAGGGCGACGCCGTGGAGGCCCACCAGCCGCTGGCCATACTGGAGGCGATGAAGATGGAGCACGTTATGGAAGCGCCTCATCCCGGAGTGGTGCGGAGCATCAACGCTCGCCAGGGCGACATGGTTCTGGGAGACGCAACCCTCATGGAGGTCGACAATCAGTGACCTCGTCGAAGTTTCCACGGTCCGTCCGCGTCGTCGAGGTGGGACCCCGGGACGGTTTGCAGAACGAGGAGAAGACCATCCCCACCGAGGCGAAGATCCGGTTTATCGAGCTGTTGGTCGATGCCGGTCTGCGGGACATCGAGGTGACGTCGTTCGTCAATCCGCGAGTGGTACCGCAGCTAGCCGATGCCGAGACTGTTATGGCGGGACTGCAGCGCCGGAATGGTGTGCGATACTCAGTGCTGGTGCCCAACCTCAGAGGGCTCGAGCGGTGGCTGGCGGTCACCGAGGCGATGCCGGCGGCGGAGTGGGGCATCGCCCTGTTCACCGCGGCCTCCGAGGCGTTCAACCAGCGGAATGTGGGCTCCTCGATTGCCGAAAGCCTCGAGAATTTTCTGGCCGTCATGACTCGAGTCGAGGCGGAGCGGCCGGGTGAGGCTAGACCCTTCGTGCGGGGATACGTTTCGATGGCATTTGGCGGACCGCAGGGAGAGCCGACCGAACCCGAGGTGGTGCGGCAGGTTACCGAGAGTCTCTTCGAGCTTGGAGTCGACGAAGTCTCACTTGGGGATACGGTCGGAGCGGCAACGCCCGCAGACGTAGCGCGGGCGCTGGAAACGCTAGTTCCGGGGGTCGGCGTCGAGAAGCTGGCAATGCACTTTCACGACACACGGGGTACGGCCCTGGCGAACGTCATGACCGCTCTGGAGATGGGCGTGACAGTGTTTGACTCGTCCTCAGGCGGATTGGGAGGCTGCCCCTTCGCCGATGGGGCCACCGGAAACGTGGCCACGGAGGATCTGATCTATTTGTTAGACGGTCTGGGCATCGAAACGGGCGTCGACCTCGACGCTGTGGTGCACGCCTCCAAGTCGATCCAAGATTACGTCGGTCATGCGCTCACGAGCAAAGAGTTCCAGGCCCATGCGGCGACCGGTTACTGATGGCGACGCGAGCCAAACACTCCGGGGCTGTAAAGCGACGCCGCCGCCACGAATCCCTGACCAAGGCCCGCAACCGCCTCAACGCCATTTTGGATGAGTTGCGTCCGCTCTATGCCGGTCTGGGTACGGCACTCAACTTCGACACCCCGCTGCAGCTCCTCGTGGCCACCATTCTTTCGGCCCAGTGCACCGACGACCGCGTCAACATGGTGACTCCCGAGCTCTTCCGCCAGTATCCCGACGCGGCGGCCCTGGCCGAGGCCGACCCGTCGGAAATCGAGCGACTAATCTACACCACAGGCTTCTTTCGCAACAAGACAAGGCATATCCAGGCAGCCTCGAGGGTGTTGGTGGAGCGCTTCCAGGAGCGTGTTCCGGAAACCATGGCCGAGCTGATCCAACTGCCCGGGGTCGACCGGAAGACCGCCAATGTCGTGCTTTCCCATGCCTTTGGTAAGGCGGAGGGAATTGCCGTCGACACTCATGTCTTCCGTCTGAGCCGCCGGCTGGACCTCAGCCGGGCCGCCAACCCGGCGGGGGTGGAGCAAGACCTCATGGCCATCTCCGACCCATCTCGCTGGACCGAGATCGCCGACTCCTTCATCTGGCATGGCCGCCGAATTTGCCAGGCGCGCAAGCCGATGTGTCTCGACTGCGTCGTGCTGGAGCTATGCCCCGCCGGCCGCAAGAACGTCGGCCTAATCGCGGGTGTAACGCGGTAGCGTGAGAACTTCTTTGGGTCAAAATGCACTGAAGGAGAAGGATAGTGACCGACATCGAATTTCATCGCGCCTTCGAGTCGCTGAAGCTCGAGGCATCTAAGTTTCACCATCGGGACCATGTTCAACTCACCTGGCTCTTGGTCCGCGGCCTGGGGCCGGCTGGAGCAGCCGATGAGCTGCGTACCGGGATTAGAAATTTTGCCGAGTCCCACGGCCAGGCGGAGAAGTATCACGACACCATCACTTGCTTCTGGGTGAAGCTGGTCGGTCACATGGTCGAGACTCATCCCGAAGTCGAAACCTTCGAGGAGTTCGAGCGCTGCTTTCCACACGCTCTGGACAAGTCGCTGATCTTCCGTCATTGGAGCCGGACCAGGCTGTTCAGCCCCGAGGCCCGGGCGACCTGGGTCGAGCCGGATCTGCTGGAGATACCCTTTTGAGCCGCGGCATTGATACCGCCTTGAGGCTCGGGAGATGACTGGGGATCCGATTCACGGCTCGGTGCACATGACCGAGGACCTACAGCCGGTCGTCCTTCCGGAGGGATTCGAACGCGGCACCGGCATAGTACCTGATGAGGACGCGGCGCGCTGGCTCCGGCGTCACTATGCCAGTGCGGTAACAATCGTCACCTCGCAGGCCGAGGATGAATGGCTGGGCGTCACCGTGAGCGCCTTCTCGTTTGTCTCACTCGACCCCTTGTTGGTGTTCGTCGCGCTTGGGAACGAGAGCCAGACCGGCGAGGCCATCCTGGGAGCTTCATGCTTCGGCGTCAGCACGCTGACGAACCGGCAGCGCTTCCTGGCCGACCGGTTCGCCGGTCGCGCTCCTCTGGTCGACCGGCACTTTTCTGACGTTCCGTTTCTGACGGCCGACACGGGCGTGCCGTTGCTGCGTGAGTCCATCTACTGGCTGGACTGCCGTCTCGAGTCGGTGGTCTCCGGCGGCGATCATCGCATCTACATCGGACGGGCGGTCTCGGTGGGGCATGGGACCGGCGACGAGGCCGATCCGCTGATCTACTTCAACAGCGCCTACCGCAGCATTCTCTAGACGACGGAGACTATGGCCGGGTGGGGAGTCCTCGCGGGCGAGGCACAAATCCGGCTCCAATGGCGCGGCGTTTAGGCTGAATTGGTACAGGGCGCGGCCGTAGCGGCCTAGCTGTCGGCGCCGTCGGCAGGCGAAGATGGCAGCCGCCACAATATCTTGTGCCACAGGACGGTTGCGGAAACAAGATTTAGGGGTGTATGATGAAGGCATCATTATGTCTACAAACACCCAATTGCCGGAATTGTGGAAGCAGCAGCCTCCGATGAGGCTCTGCTCAGATGGAGGGCATCGTGGCTCGTAATCTGGTCATCGTCGAGTCGCCCTCAAAGGCGACGACCATCAAGAAGTTCCTGGGACCTGACTTTGAGGTCCTGGCCTCGGTCGGCCACGTGGTCGACCTGCCCAAGAAGGGCCTGGGCGTCGATACGCGCAAGAACTTCAATCCCAAGTACGTCATCGTGCCGGGCAAGGAAAAGATCCTCATCGACCTCCGACGAGCGAGTCGGTCGGCGGAGAGAGTCTATCTGGCAGCGGACCCTGACCGTGAGGGTGAAGCCATCAGCTGGCATCTCGCCCACGCCCTCGAGCTGCAGCACCCCCTGCGCGCCGTCTTCAATGAGATCACCAAGTCCGGCGTCACCGAGGGCATTGAGAACCCGCGAGAGATTGACGAGCGGCTGGTGGACGCGCAGCAGGCTCGTCGTGTGCTCGACCGTCTCGTGGGCTATAAGATCAGCCCCCTGCTCTGGAGGAAGGTACTCAAGGGAACCAGCGCCGGGCGCGTGCAGTCGGTGGCATTGCGGCTCATCTGCGACCGAGAGGAGGCGATCAGGAACTTTGTACCGGAAGAATACTGGAGCCTGGATGCTCTCCTCTCTCCACTCAAGAAGCCGAAGACGTTTCGCGCCTCACTCCTCCGCCAGGCGTCCCAAGGTCCGAAGGAGAAGATGGCGCTGAAGTCCGAGGCAGAGACCAACCGCGTGCTCGCTGACCTTCAGGGAGTGAGCTGGTCGGTCGGATCGGTGGAGACCAAGAAGACGCGCACGCAGCCTCCTCAGCCCTACACGACCAGCTCGATGCAGCAGGACGCCTCCACCCGGATTCGCTTCGCACCAAAGAAGACGATGCGGATCGCGCAGGCGCTCTACGAGGGCATCGATCTGGGGACCGAAGGGCGCACGGGACTCATAACCTACATGCGTACCGATTCCACGCGCGTGTCGGACGAGGCCAAGAATGCCGTCAGAGCGTACATCGGCGGCCATCACGGCAAGGAGTTCATCGGCGGTGGCCCCAAGACGAAGCAGAAGGCCAATGTGCAGGGTGCTCACGAGGCCATCAGGCCTACGGAGGTGAGCCGAACGCCGGACAGGGTGAAGGAGTTCCTGTCGAACGACGAGTTCAAGCTCTACAATCTCGTCTGGCGCCGCTTTGTCGCCGCCTTCATGACTCCGGCAGTCTTCGACTCCACCCGGGTATTGATCAATGCCGGTGAGTACCTGTTCGTCGCCAACGGCTCGAGCCTGTCATTCCCGGGCTACTATGCCGTCTGGCCGCGGGAAGAGAAGGATACGACGCTGCCGGGGCTGGCGGAGGGTGAGAGACTCGATCTGCATGAGCTGCTTCCCGAGCAGCACTTCACCGATCCTCCGCCTCGGTTCACCGAGGCCAGTCTGATCAAGGAGCTGGAAGAGCGAGGCATTGGCCGGCCCAGCACCTACGTTCCCATCATCAGCACCATCGTCGACCGCAAGTACGTCGCAGTCAAGGAGCGGCGCTTCCATGCCCTGACCCTTGGAGAAAAAGTCAACGAGGTGATGAAGGCCCACTTCCCACGAATCGTCGACATCGGATTCACCGCCCAGGTCGAAAGCGAGCTGGACCGGGTCGAGGAGGGCGGCGAGGAGTGGACCAGCGTCATTCGCGAGTTCTACGATCCTTTCAAGGAGACCCTGGCCAAGGCAGAGAAGGACATGGAGACCGTCGAATGGCCCGTGCAGCCACTCGACGAACAGTGCCCTGATTGTGGGCATCAATTGGTGATCAAGCGGGGCCGCTTCGGGGAGTTCATCTCCTGCTCGAACTACCCCGAGTGTCGCTATGCCAGGCCGATTCAGAAGGGCCTGGGAATCCCGTGTCCCGAGGACGGTGGCGAGATCATAGAACGACGCAGCCGCCGTGGACGCATCTTCTACGGCTGCAGCAACTTCCCGAACTGTCGCTGGGCCTCGTGGGATCAGCCCGTCGAGCAGCCCTGCCCTGAGTGTGGTGGACTCATGGTGCGGCCAACGCGTGGCAACCGGAACATTCTTCGATGTACGAAGTGCGGCCACGAGGAGCCGTTCGTGGCGGCGGCCCCTGCCGAGAGCCAGGAGGTAGACCGCGAACGCGAGCCGGCTCTCGCCGGCAGCTGACACCCCGCCGATGGGCCTAGCCGTTGAGCGGTTTCTCGAGTACCTGCGCGTGCGGCGCCACGCCGCCGAGAACACGCGCACGGCGTACGCACTCGACCTCACGGCCTTCGCCTCCTGGTGTGGTGATCATGGCGTCGACTCCTGGGGTGCGGTCGACCGAGGACATATCCGCGCCTGGCTGGCATGGATGCAGAAGGAGGGCTACGCCGGCGCCAGCATCGCCCGGAAGCTGGCGGCTGTGCGAGCCTTCTTTCGCTTTCTGGAGCTGGGCCGGGAAATCGAGCGAAACCCTCTCTTCCTCATAAAGCCCCCCAAGGGAACTCGCCACCTACCCTCGGTGCTGACGGTCGAGGAGGTGGAGCTCCTACTTGCTCAGCCTGACCGCAGCACCCCCACCGGCATTCGGGACCTGGCGGCTCTCGAGGTCCTCTACGCCACCGGGTTGCGGGTTAGCGAGCTGTTGAACATGAGGCTCGAAAACGTGGACTGGGAGGGCGCCAGCATTTTGGTCGAAGGCAAGGGCTCCAAGGAGCGGTTCGTTCTGCTGGGCGAGCAGGCCATGATCGCTCTGGAAATGTACATCCACGAGGGTCGGCCGCTCCTGCGCGGGAACGCCGGCGACTGTGACTACGTCTTTTTGAGCCGCCTCGGCCGGCGCCTCAGCGTGCGCATGTTTCACGTCGCCCTGGGACGCTATCTGAAGTCCGCCGGGCTGCAGAAGCGGGTGACGCCGCACACGCTCCGCCACACCTTCGCCAGCCACCTGCTCGAAGGGGGAGCCGACCTGCGCGTCGTGCAGGAGCTGCTTGGCCACTCCAATCTGCAGACCACGCAGATTTACACCCATGTCTCGGATGGCCACCTGCGCGATGCCTATGCCAAGGCACATCCAGGGGCGTGAGGGGCTTGCAGATGGTCACCTCGACGGGACACCGACAGGATCCATGAGCCGGCCCGAAGGACACCTCAGGTCGACCACCGTGCTCGCCGTTCGGCGAAACGGTATCATCGCCATGGCGGCCGATGGTCAGGTCACCATGGGCGACATCGTGATGAAACATCGGGCGCGCAAATTGCGGCCGGTCTATGGTGGCCGCGTGCTGACAGGCTTCGCCGGCACGGCCGCCGACGGTCTGGCCCTGCTCGACCGCTTTGAGAACCAGCTAGAGCGGCACGGCGGCCGGGTTCAGCGGGCCGCTATCGAGCTGGCCAAGGAGTGGCGGACGGACCGCTTCTTGCGACGTCTGGATGCCCAGCTCCTCGTGGCGGACCCTTCTACCGTCCTCATCGTTACGGGAGAAGGTGAGGTTATCGACCCCGACGAAGACGTGGCGGCCATCGGATCGGGCGGCCCATATGCTCAGTCGGCGGCGGTCGCGCTGCTGCGCCACGGCGACATGGGAGCCGCCGAGATCGCTCGCCATGCCATGGAGATCGCGGCCAGTCTTTGCATCTATACTAATCACGAAATCATTTTGGAAACGGCTGATGATGGAAATGGGACGGTTCATCCCGATGCCTCATGAGCCGCCGGTTGCCCGTCACTCGACCCGCCGCTCTCGGACGCGGCCGCGAGTCGACGGCGACCGTCTCGTCGAAGCGCCGGTACGGTGGCCGAGGTCGTGGAGCGAAGACCGGCTCAACACACGCTCACGCGCGCAGTGCTAACTCTTTCTTCCCGGATGGGCCCACATCATGTCAGACAGTACACCGACCCAAACAGTCAAGCAGCTCGACCGCTACATCGTCGGGCAGATCGATGCCAAGCGCGCTCTGGCGCTCGCACTGCGAGAACGGGAGCGCCGGCTCAAGCTCGAAGAGCCCATGCGCTCGGAGATCGGACCCAAGAACATCCTCCTCATCGGCCCTACCGGCGTGGGCAAGACGGAGATCGTACGGCGACTTGCGAAGCTGGTCGAGGCCCCGTTTCTCAAGGTTGAAGCCACCCGGTTCACCGAGGTCGGCTACGTCGGTCATGACGTAGAGTCCATCATCCGGGATCTGGCCGACAGCTGCATCAACCAGGTGCATCAGGAGCGGATGTCGGAGGTGCAGGACGAGGCCCAGGCGGCTGCAACCGAGCGCCTGGTCGGATACCTGCTGAAACAGTCGGGAGAGCCTTCCAGCGAGGAGGGAACCGACCTCAAGACGGTGCAGCAGCGGACGCGTGTGCGCAGAAAGCGCACCAGCGTGGCCCGCGCCCTGAAGAACCACGAGCTGGAAGAGAGCGTGGTCGAGATCGAGGTCGAAAGCGACGAGGGCTTCTCCAGCATGCTGGAGTTTGTCTCCGGCATGGGCAGCGACGAGGTGTCGGAGCAGTTCAACGAGTTCATGAGCAACCTCAGTGCCAGCCGGCAGAAGGTCAAGCGAGTGCCGGTGCGCGAGGCGAGGCGAATCCTGACCCAGGAAGAGGCCAACAAGCTGGTGGACTTCGACCGCGTCGTGGACGACGCGATTGGGCGCGTCGAGGAATCGGGGGTGGTGTTCATCGACGAGATCGACAAGCTCATCACGCGGGGAGCCGAGTACGGCGCCGACGTTTCAGGCGAGGGAGTCCAGCGTGACCTCCTTCCGATCGTCGAAGGCGCTTCGGTGGCGACCCGGTACGGCATGGTCAAGACCGATCACATCCTGTTCGTCGGTGCGGGCGCGTTTACGCGAGGCCGGCCCGCCGACCTCCTACCGGAGCTTCAGGGCCGCTTTCCGCTGCGGGTGGAGTTCGAGAGCCTGGGCGAGGACGACTTCGTCCGCATTTTGACGGAGCCCGACAACGCGCTCGTCAAACAGTACGCTGCGCTCATGGGAACGGAAGACGTCTCCATCGAGTTCACCGAGGATGGGGTGCGAGAGATCGCCCGCATGGCCTACACGCTCAATGAGCAAACGGAGAACCTGGGAGCCCGACGGCTCTATGGGGTTATGGAGAAGGTGCTGGAGGAGATCAGCTTTGATGCTCCGCAGCAGCCGGGAAAGAGGTGGATTGTAGACGCTGCCTACGTGCGTGAGCGCATGCGCCGGATTCACACCTCCGACGAGGTCAGCCGCTTCATCCTCTGAGGTCTCCGCAGCATAAGATGAAGGGCCGCGTCCGATTGGACGCGGCCCCTCGCTCGACCCCAGATGTCGGATCTAGTTGTAGGCGAACGTGCAGACGGTCTTGGGACCGATCAGCTGAGCCTTGCCGTTGTAGGCCAGGTCCTTTTCTCCGGTCTTGCCGTTCGGGCCGATGCCGTGGATCTCGATGGTGTCCCCCGCTGCCGGGCTCTCGTAGGTCCCGTCGGACATTGCCGCGACGCCGAAGGGGATAGCCCAGGTGCCGGTGCTGCTGGCGATCGTCGCCAGAGTCTGAGAGGACGACCCGCTCGATCCCTGATCGAGCGAAACCTCAACCAGGCCCCCGGCCACGGGCGTACTGCAGTTGTTGGTTTCGAAGATGCCGTAAATCGTCGCCGGCGTCGGCGGTAAGGTCTGAGCCGGCAGCGTCTTGGCCGTGTAGCAGGTGCCGCCGTTGCTGTCGACCGTCCCGCTCGAGACGATCTTGTAGTAGTAGGTCGTGTTGGGCGCCAGCCCGCCGGGAACACTCACCAGGTGTCCGTAGCCGTTGCCCGGCTGTTCGGCCACAGAGTGGGTGGCTGTGGCGCAGGTGGGCCCATAGTCGATGCTGCCGCCCGAGGTGGCACGCGTCGTGTACCAGGCGACTCCGAACGACTGACCGGTCTGGTTGACCGTCTGAACGTTGAGGTTGGTGGAGTTGGCGTTGGCGGTGGCCTGATGGAATCCTAGGCCGGCGGCGAGCATCGTCGCCAGGACAAGGGAGACCACCAGGAGAGGCCGGGGAATTCGCTTCTTGATTCGGCTCATGCTCTCGCTCCTCGTAGCTGGTTGTCTGCCGTTTTGATTGGGTCCTGAGCAGGTCATCGGCACATCCCCGACGCGATCTGCTGGCACTCTGTGCCTTGGGGCGTCCAGCTCAGACTGTGGTCGGTGTTGACCCACATGCCTGCCGTGAAGGGAACCTGATTGCCCTGGTGCTCGGGCCAGGTGGCGTTGCCGGCCTGGTCCGGAGCTGCCGGGCTCCAGTTGATGAACTGAGCGCCGTCGACGTTGCCCTTGCTGTCATAGCTCGGTCCGTACGTGTCGATGGCCGATACGGTCGGGTTGCAGGCGCCGTTGGTGAAGGCGTCGGCCTGGCAGGCACGGTTCTCCGCCTCGATCTGATTGAACATGGCGTCCGTGGTTAGGCCGGGATTCGGCCAGGTGGGCGCCACCAGGTTCCAGCCGGACTGGAACGTCAGCGAAGCCGGAGACGTGTACGGTTGGCCGGTGGGAGCGTAGGAGCCGCTCGAGCCGCTCAGGAGATAGATGCCTTCGGTCCGCGTCAGCGGTTGGTCGGCGGTGTAGCCGGGAACGGTGGCGTTCCAGATGCCGTTGCGGAAGGTCACCAATGCCTGGACGGATCCGGAGGGGAGCTGGCCCTTGCGCTGCATGTCGTTTGCCAGTGCGTCGGCGGATCCCAATCCGGAGGTCGGCAGCCCCAGAAGGTTCCAGCCGCTGTAGACGGGAATTGACGTGGACGCGCCGCCGAAGGGCTGAGCCGCGACGTGGCTGTCGCCTAGGCTGCAGCCGTTGGCCCAGTTGCTGTATTCCTGCTGAACGATGTAGTGGTCACCATTCTGCAGGCTTATGTTGGAGCCGTCAGGCGCAACATTTCCGTACGTGTAGGCGCACTTGTCGCCGATCTCTCCGTTGGCCTCGTCGTACCACCCTAGAGGCGGTGCATAGGCGGCGGCTGTCCCTACCATGGAGTCGGTATCGGTCTCGAACTGCTCGTGCGAGGTAATCGACACCTCCGCGTCAGCCACGAAGTCGTGCACCTGTGTCGTTTGACCCGGCTTGCCTCCCTGGACGGGGACCGTGTGAGCCGGCGATGTGCCACTCCCAATTGGAGCGCTGTAGCAGGCGTAGGCAGTTTCGAGTCCGCCATCCGTCATGTTGGCGTACAGGACCGTGTTGCCGTTGTTGGGATCGGTGAAATCGCCATGGTAGGCGCAGAACGCCGGAGGCACGCCACTGATGTCACAGGCGGCTCCACTGGGGTTCGAGGTCGACGGGTTGAAGCAGGTCGCTGCACTGAACCCGAGGTAGACGTAGTACTGGTTTCCGAGGCCTTCGGGCCAGTGG
The DNA here is from genome assembly GCA_035653255.1 of Chloroflexota bacterium. GTDB lineage: Bacteria > Chloroflexota > UBA5177 > UBA5177 > JAJPKF01 > DASRCF01. Next base: position 584 of record DASRCF010000168.1, on the reverse strand, counting down.
TTGATCTTGATCGCGCGCAGCACTTCCTGCTGGATGTCGTAGTCGTAGACCGGGTTGGCGGCTGTTCCGCCGGGGAGGGCGGTAGCCGCGGGTGTCGGCGTGGAGGTGTAGCCGCAGGGGTCGGACCAGACGCCGCCGAGAGACTCGACGTTGTTGATGGCGCCCGTGCTCCGGTCCGCGTACTGTCCGAGCAGGTTGTAGAAGGATGAGCCCTGGAGGTCCCTGAAGTACTGCTCCAGGATCTGCTCGTAGTTCCAGTCGCTACCCGACCCATAGGTGTTGGTGGGCGTCGAGGGCTCGTAGTTGTAGCTTGCGGTGGCCGGCAGGGGGCAGCTATTGCCGTCCGGGCCGGTAGTCGTGCCGGCCTGAGGCAGCCAGAAGATCACGTAATTGTGAATCTTGTGGACGATCGGTCCGCCGAAATAGGAGAGGTTATTGGAGCTGCCCTGGCTGGGAGCCGCCGACTGCCCGCCGCCGACGACGGTACCACCACCGGTGGTGGCCGCGGAGGGGCAGTTGGGATAGGCGTCACCTACCACGTAATCCCCCGTCTGCGTCTGGGCCTTGTCGATGGGCTGGATCAG
>DASRCF010000167.1:0-4389 GCA_035653255.1 Chloroflexota bacterium | reverse complement strand
AGCACGGCTTCGTGCTCACTGACCGCTCTCTTACAGCTGCAGACCTCGACGCCCACTGGGAGACCCTGGGCCGCGGCCCTCTGCCCTATGAGACCAGCCGTCCTGGGCTGTTCGCTGTCGGGGACGTCCGCTCCGGCTCGACCAAGAGGGTGGCCGCTGCCGTCGGCGAGGGATCGGCTGCGGTACGCGCCGTCCACGAGTTCCTCGCCTTCGCTCATTGAGCGCGTCCAGAAAGGATCCACTTGTCGGACACATGTTCTCACCTCGACACCATCGCCGACGTCGCTCCCTCGAGTGACGGATGCGAGGACTGTCTCCGGATAGGCGGGCGATGGGTGCACCTGCGCATGTGCGTGACCTGCGGCCACATCGGGTGCTGCGATAGCTCGCCGAACCGCCATGCCACTGCTCACTGGCGGGAGCAGAACCACCCAATCGTCCGGTCCTACGAGCCAGGCGAGGACTGGTGGTGGTGCTACGCCGACGAGTTGGCCTTCGAGGTCGATGGTGCAGGCCCCGCGGCTTCCCATCCCTGAGGCGCTAGGCCCCGGGGCTGCTCCGACTGGCTCGGCACTTCCGACGATCCGCTCGGACTCCGCACTAGTGGCGGGCGTCCGCCAGTATCCCTCTCCGTCCATCGTCGTCCCGTGACCATTCTGAGACCAGTCTGACGCGTGAATCCGACAACTGGCCACGCCTCATGGGGGCCTACCTGGGCACTCTCAGCCAGCGCGCTCGGAGGGATTCGAACCCCCAACCCTTCCGATCCGTAGACGCAGGGTGGTCGTACTCACTCCCACTGAGTCCACTCGACGCGAGACTTGGATACGCAAGCGGGACAGGGAGCCCCGCTCCCGATTGGTCGTTCGGCCCTATGTCGACGGCGCGTCCGATCGGCTCTCGAGGTACCTTTCCAGCCAACGGCTCAATCGACCGGTGTTGTTCTCCCCAGCGACATATCGTCCGTCGGGCAAGACGGCCGTTTGACACCGTTCGGTGATGAGTTCGATCTCGTCGCCAGCCAGCGCGACCAGTCCGGTATCGAGGAGTCGCTCGCGTAGATCCTGCGGATCGACCTGAGCGTCGGCGAGATACCGAAGCAGATCTGGATCATTCAGGACCACTCGGTGTCCGTCGCAAAGTCGGGTCAGCGCCACGAATTCGTGAATAGATACGAATTCTGGTTCCCAGGGTTCGAACTCCTCACCTGACTCCAGTTGAGATTCGTCGAGGGCGACTGCTTCGTACCGCCATCCCACTCTGCCTGCCTCGCTAGCCGCCGCCTGGGTGATCAGAAATGGGCTGAGTCGTTCAAGGGAGAGGTCTTCTCCCCACAGACCGCCAATACCGATCTCCTGATTCAGTCGTGTCCACACATATTCAAGAAGTAGGAGAATCGGCTTGACTCTGGTTGAAAAGTAAAAGGGCCACCAACCCTCGTGCATCCGCGCCGAATACGGTTGCCCGTTCGCTTTGCCCAACGAGTATTTCCCGGAGATCATCAACTGTGGAAAGCTCCCTGGGCCGTAACCCGGGACGTTGATCTGTTCGGCTAAGTGAGCGAGAAGCGAATCACGGAACGCCTTTTCGCTTGCATATCCATGAAATCCAAGGACGATGCCTACCGGGCACAGATGCTCGCCCACCAAGGTGTGAAACACCAGCTGTTCAGTCAGAGGCAACGAGTCGAGGTCATCGTACGGAGGAGCTATGCGACGGGTGGTCTCGGCGAACGCCCGTAGTGCAGGGCCTATGTCAACGACGCCCGGCTTACCTGCTTGCGACGACCAGTACCCATGGTGCAATTCCTTGATTCTCCGCAATTTCTCGTAGGCATCGATCAGATCGTCGCGGTAGAGCGACTTTTTCACCTCGAAGACTGCCAAAACGTCCTTGACTGGCCATACGTAGCTTTCGGTATAAGGAATGCGATCACCACTGCCGCGCACCAACATGCAGTCGACCTGTTGCGATTGGTTGCCTAACCCGTCCGTTACGAATCCCGCCACGATCTGAAGTTCGAGTTGCTCCGGAATAGCCCGGCGAAGCAGATCGGCGGACAGACCTTCATACATGTCTCCGATGGTTGGGCCATGGCGGACGTCTACTGCATCGAGGCGCCTCACCTCAGCATCCTTGAGCTGATCTAGAAAGTCTGCGACGGACCGAATCATGACCGTGCCGAGCTAGAGAGACAGTCGAAGCCGGCGGGCGCGCTGGCGAAAAGCTTCGGCTCCCCCTTCGAGTACATCACAAACTGCTTGACGAACGTCCGGGTCTTCCAGCCCCCCGCTGAGATACTCCAAGGGCGGCAGCTTGCCCTCCTCCAGGTGATCGCAATGGGCGACGATGACCTGATCTACGTCCGTGTTCACTACGAGGTTCGAATTGTGCGTGACCATGATGATCTGGCGCCGACGGCTGGCATCTCGGAACAGACGCACTAACTCGGTATAGATGGACTCAGGGTCGAGATTCTCCTCCGGCTGGTCGATGATCAGCGGGTCCGACTCCGAGCGGTCGACAGCGAGATACAGGAGAAGGAGCACGATCCCCCGCAAGCCCGGGGACAGCCTCTCGATATCAAGCTTGTCGTACGTGAGTGTATAAGTCAGCCGGACGTGATCGGCGCTGTAGAGCCATCGGCTTACGGCGCGTTCCCACTCTCGGTAGAGAACGGGGTCGCTGGCCCTCGCGCGTCCCTGTTCACGGAAGTCCGCCGAGTACTTGGCCGAAAACTCTCTGATCGCCTGCGCCGGTGAGGGGTCCCCGGTAACGAGTCCAGCTATTGCGGGAGTTCCGGCTGGTGTTGTTCGGCCCAGGACTTGGCGAACTCGACGGGGGTAAGACCGCGGAGGGCCGAGTGGGGCCGGAAGGTGTTGTACTCCATCCGCCAGTCCTCGACAATGACCTTGGCCTGGGGCAGGTCCCAGAACTCCTCGACGTTCAGACACTCGTCGCGGAAGCGGCCGTTGAAGGACTCGACGAAGGGGTTCTCCCAAGGCGCCCCGGGCTCGATGTAGGTGCTGGTCGTGCCCGACAGCCGGCACCAGTCCCGAAGGGCCCAGGCCACCATCTCGGGGCCGTTGTCCATCCTCAGGTGCTCGGGGGCGCCGCGTTCGACCATGAGCACCTCGAGGACGTCGATCAGCTGATCGGCGGTGCAGGACCGGCCCACCCGGATGGCGAGGCACTCCCTGGTGAACTCGTCGACGACGTTGGCCATCTTGAGACGGCGCTGGTCGGCCGTCTCGTCGAACTGGAAGTCGATGGCCCAGACCTGGTTGGGACGGGTGGCCCGCAGGCGCTCGGTGAGCGTCGGGCCCAGCCGGCGGCGCTTGCGACAGGTCGGCGGCCTCTTTAGACCCTCTTCCCGCCACAGACGCTGGATCCGCTTGCGGTTGACGTGCCAGCCCTCCCGCCGGACGATGGAATACGCCGTCTTCCAGCCCCAGCGGGGGTGGTCCTTGGCGATCTGGCGCAGCCGGGCCCGCAGCTTGTCCTCGGCCTCGGGGATCGGCCGGGGTGGCCGGCGCTGGGTGGAGCGGTGTTGGCCAACGGCTCGACAGGCTCGGCGTTCCGATACCCCGAAGCGCTCGACGAGCACGGCCACGGCCCGTCGGCGACGCTCCGGGGTCACCATTTTCCCGACGCCAACTCCTTCAACATTGCCTTGTCGAGCTCCGCCTCGGCTAAGAGCTTCTTGAGCCGGCCGTTCTCCTTCTCGAGCTCCTTGAGCCGCTTGGCCTCATCGGCCTTCATGCCCCCGTACTGGTTCCTCCAGCGGTTCCAGGTGGACTCGGCGATGCCCAAGTGCCGCAGAACCTCAGCGAGGTCCTTGCCGGCGTTGAGCATCCGCTCGCCCTCCCGGATCTTGCGCACGACCTGTTCGGGGGTGTGGCGCTGGCGCTTCACTGTGGTCATCCTCCCATGGTTGGGTCTGGACTCCCACAACAGGTGGACCGCTATCCGGGGGCCCCGTCACCGCTTCGGCGCCTGTGCCGGCTTCCCACGATCGGAGAAGTTCCTCAGTAGCGATGCGCGCCAGGGTTCCCCGCCCTTTGAAATCACCGCCGAGGCGGAGGTCCAGGCTCTCCTCTCCGACCCGGGCCCAGCTGTCGACGTCGACCCGCCGACGTACCGAGAGGCGGAGTTTGGCCGTCGAGGCTCCGAACCCCGACAGCATCTGCTCGAGCGGGCCGTACAGCTGGTGGAGGTCTGCCTCTTCTTCAAGCAAGGCGTCGAAGTTGCTGACGATCAAGAAATTCCCCCACCAGAGGGGCGGGACGATCAGCTAATTCCCCCACCCCTCGATCAGCTTCCCCCACCCGGTCCTCCGAACTGAAAGCTCTCTGACGTCCAGACCGGACGAAGGAGACGAAATGAGGA
>DASRCF010000166.1:0-2102 GCA_035653255.1 Chloroflexota bacterium | reverse complement strand
CCAGCTTGAATAGTTTGGAAGCCTTCATTTCCAATGTGCACTGTCAAGGCCGAGGATGAAACGTTGGGCTCCGACGGGTTCGTGCCGCCTCTTCCGGTAAGCAGTTCGGTGGGTGGGTAGTAGAGGGACCGGCGCAGCGAGTTGACGGGGAAGCCGAGCTGCTGGTATCTTGGATAGGTGCGCAGAGGCCCTAGGGCCGCCTGCGCTGCGGTACTAAGGAGTAACACGTTGCCGACGATTTCGCAGCTGGTCCGCAAGGGTCGATCACAGCAGAGCAAGAAGCGCAAAGCTGCTGACCTTATGTGGTCCTTCAACACGCTGAAGCAGAAGCCGCTTCGCCTTCGGGGCTCGCCCCAGAAGCGAGGCGTGTGCACGCGCGTCGGCACCATGACTCCGCGAAAACCCAACTCCGCTCTGCGCAAGTACTGTCGCGTTCGCCTGAGCAACCTGCGCGAGGTGAACGCGTACATACCCGGCGAAGGGCACAATTTGCAGGAGCATAGCGTGGTCCTCATCCGGGGTGGTCGAGTCAAGGACCTCCCCAGCGTGAAGTACCACGTGGTCAGGGGCGCTCTCGACGCCGCCGGTGTGTCCAAGCGAAAGCGTGGACGCTCCAAGTACGGCGCCAAGCGCTCTAAATCGACGAGCTAGATACGGTCCACTAACCGGACGCGTCCTCGTCGAGGATTTAAATCAAATAGAGGCACTGCCTGAAAACCCGGGAGAATCCCACGTGGGTGGCAGTGCTTTTGCGCGTCTAGAGAACGATTCCGTTGGGCCGGAGGGGCCAGGCCCTCACCCGACCTCAGAACCCAGACATTAACTGCCGCTTTAGGAGAACACCTCACCTATGCCGAGACGAGCACGAGTCATTCGCAGGCCGGCGCCCCCCGACCCACGGTTCGGCAACCGCCATGCGGGCAAGTTCATCAACAATCTGATGCGCAACGGCAAGAAATCCCTGGCCGAGCGCATCTTCTACGAGGCCCTCGAGATCGCCGGCACCCGGGCTCGGCGCCCTGCTATCGACGTGTTCGAGCAGGCACTCCGCAACGCCATGCCCATGCTCGAGGTCAAGCCCCGGCGTGTCGGTGGGTCTACCTATCAGGTGCCGGTCGAGATCAAGGGAGAGCGGCGGCAGGCGCTGGCAATGCGCTGGCTGCTCCGGTTTGCCAGAGAGCGGCAGGGCAAGTCGATGGCCGAGAAGCTGGCCGCCGAGCTGCTGGATGCCGCCAACGGGGTCGGCCAGACCATCAAGCGAAAGGACGACACCCATCGCATGGCCGAGGCCAACCGCGCCTTCGCCCACTACCGCTGGTAGTCGTCACCGCCAGCACGGAATAGAAACCGATTATCAGGATGACCACGCCGCCCGGCAGTGGCAATAACACCGGAAGCAGGAAAGGCGAGAGGAACGAGAACAAGCACGGGACTGACGAACGCGGCGATCTCAGATCGACGCCGTTCTCCTGAGTTCACATCATGCCAAGAAAGCATCAGCTAGACAAAGTTCGTAACATCGGCATCATCGCCCACATCGATGCCGGTAAGACGACGACCACCGAACGGATCCTGTTCTACACCAACAAGATCCATCGAGTCGGCGAGGTCCACGAGGGCGCGGCCACCATGGATTGGATGGAGCAGGAGCGGGAGCGGGGCATTACCATCACCGCCGCCGCCACTACCACCTACTGGGCCGACGCCATGGTCAACATCATCGATACGCCCGGGCACGTCGACTTTACGGTCGAGGTGGAGCGCTCGTTGCGCGTGCTCGACGGCGGCATCACCGTTCTCGACGCGGTGGCCGGAGTCGAGCCACAATCAGAGACGGTGTGGCGTCAGGCCGACCGTTACGACGTTCCCAGAATCGTGTTCGTCAACAAGATGGACCGCATCGGAGCCAACTTCTACCGCTGTCTGGAAATGCTGGAGGAGCGCCTCGGCGCCAACGCCGTGCCGATCCAGCTGCCCATCGGCTCAGAGTCCCAGTTCCAGGGCGTCATCGACCTCATTCGCATGAAGGCCATCATCTACACCGACGACCTGGGCACCACGCTGGAGCACACGGAGATTCCGGAGGAGATGATCGAGCTGGC
>DASRCF010000165.1:0-5251 GCA_035653255.1 Chloroflexota bacterium | reverse complement strand
GATCCTTCGCGGCCCCATAGAAGTCAATGGCGCCGAACATCACGCCGTGATCGGTGAGCGCGAGCGAAGACATCTTTCGCTCACGCGCCTGCTCCGTCAGCAGGGGGATCCGCCCTAAGCCGTCCAGGAGGCTGTAGTCGGAGTGGACGTGAAGGTGCGTGAACTCGGTCACGCCGGCGTCGTCACTCGCGCAATCACTGTCCCAGCCCCATCCCCAGTCATGGTAGCTGAGTCAGGCGGGGGCGAGGCTGAAACTCCGCGGTGGAGACGTACCCGCCTGCGGTATTTTCCAGAGCCATCAGTGCTGTTCGTACAGCAGATTCCGGCTCAAGACGGGACGCTGCACATGGGCATACGGTCTCCACCTTCGAACATCTACAGTTCCTCAGCCCTGGGCACTACCTCATCCCTAAGAATCGTGAAGACCTCTGGATCGGTGACGTTCGGCATGTTGAAGATGGCCTGTTGAACCCCGATTTCCGCCAGTTCCCTAAGGAGACTGAGAAGCTGGTCCCCGGTCATGGAGTTCTGGGCACCACTGCGGCTCAAGGATATCGTTCCCAGTGTCGTCTTTTCGATCTCCTCATACGGCCGGCCTACCGCTTCACAGTGGCTCCGCAGCACCTCCAGCTTGCGTTCGACCTGTCCGACTCCCTCGCGGAGAAACAGGTTGCAGGCGTCGGCGTACTGAGCCACGAGCCGGAGTGTTCTGCGCTCACCGGAGCCTCCGATCAGGATGGGCGGGTGTGGCTTCTGCACCGGCTGTGGGGAGTTGAGCGGACGCTCGAGCCGGTAGTGCGCACCCTCGAACGGCGATTCGTCACCGGCCCACATCTGCCGAACGATCCGTAGAGTCTCCTCAAGGCGCTCGAACCGTTCCCTCACTGGCGGAAAGGTGACGCCGAGGCCGCGATGTTCCTCTTCATTCCATGCGGCGCCTATGCCGAGATACGCGCGCCCAGTCGAGAGCACGTCAAGGGTGGTGACCGTCTTGGCTAGAATGCCCGGATGCCGGTAGGTGACTCCTGTCACCATCGTTCCCAGTCGAATTCGGTTCGTTCTGCCGGCGGCATAGGCCAGCGCCGACCAGCCCTCGAACATCGGCTCTTCCGACGATCCCACCATGGGGATCTGAAAGAAGTGATCCATGACCCAGAGGCTGTATAGGCCGGCACGCTCGGCACGCTCGGCCACCAGCCCGAAGCGCTCGCCAAGGCTGACCTCATCCTCCCTCCAGGTGAAGCTGGGGACCTGCAGTCCAATTCGCACGTGCGTCCTCCTTCACAAGAGTGTGTGTAACGTCAAATGGCTCGCCAAGCACGGCGAAAAGCCGTATGCCGCCTGTTCCAGAGGCGGTCGTGGGCAGCGGGGGACGTTGATCCTGCACCGCAAGACCCGATACGCGGACCAGGCTCCCTTCCTCGCTCATCCTACCTGTTCATCCACCCGGCCACCCGCCGCCGCGAGACGCATGCACCTTTTGGTGATACGCCTTGATCTGCCGGGCCTTATTCGGCCGTTTGAAGACCCACACCAGGATCAGCCCGCACACGAAGCCGCCGATATGAGCAAAGAAGGCCACGCCTCCCTGCTGGGCTGCAGGGCTGAGCGAAGCGACACCATTGAACAGCTGCTCGACAAACCAGAACCCGATCAGCAGCCACGCCCAGATCCGGATCGGGAGCGGGATGATGAACACGAACAGCAACGCGCCGATTGAGGCCGTCGGCTGGAGCACCAGGTAGGCCGCCAGCACGCCCGCGATCGCTCCGCTGGCCCCCAGCGCAGGAATCGTGGAGTTGACGGCGACGGCACTCTGGGTGATTGCCGCGGCAACGCCGCAGAGGAGATAGAAGATCAAATAGCCCGCGTGTCCCATGGCGTTCTCCACGTTATCGCCAAACACCCAGAGAAAAATCATATTGCCCAGAATGTGCAGCCATCCGGCGTGCATGAACATGCCGGTGAGGATGGTGATGTAGATGGGGTGCGGAGCGCCGGCCACATCGTGGCAGCGCTGAAAGATCTCGCAGGGGATTACCGAGTACTCAAGGTAGAAGTGGTTCAGCCGGCCGAGGGTCTGTTCGTGCAGCTCGTAAAAGAACACGCCGAAGTTCGCCAAGATCAGGGCCACGTTGACGAAAGGGATTGAGTGTTGAGGCTCGCTCGGATCGGAGTAGGGGATCACGAATCTGTGGCGCTCCGTGGGCAAACAGGCATGCCCCCACGCGTCACCTCCCCATATCCGGAAACTGCTTCATCCACCGGCAGATCACCCTTCTCGAGACCGATCCTGCCGCCACGACCAACTCTCCCCTGCTGCTCCGTGAAACTGACCAACCGTAACTCGAAACCCGAAACTCGAAACTCGAAACTCGCCTAGAGGATCCGCTTCCCCAGAGCGGAGAGTACGAAATCGACAGCCATTCGCGCCGTTTGGTTCCGGCTGTCCAGAATCGGATTGACCTCCACGACATCCATCGATACCAGGCGGGTCGACGCGGCTGCCAGCTCCATCGCCAGGTGGGCCTCCCGGTAGCTCAGGCCACCCGGCACGGGCGTGCCGACACCGGGCGCTTCCAACGGGTCGACGACGTCGAGGTCGAGGCTGAGGTGCATCCCATCCGGTCTGTTCGTCGCCTCGATAGCCTGCGACATCACGGTGGCCATCCCCAATCGGTCAATGTCCGACATGGTGAAAACGTTGACGCCCGAGGAGCGGAGCAACTCACGTTCGCCGGGGTCCAGCTCGCGCACGCCGACAAGCGCCGTGTGCTCAGGGGCTATCGCCCTGCCATGCCCCAGAAGGTCCACCATGCGTTCATCTCCGAGTCCCGTCAATGCCGCCAGGATCATGCCGTGGACGTTACCGCTGGGAGTGGTCTCTGGAGTGTTGAAGTCGCCATGGGCATCGATCCAGATCAGGCCAATCTGGCGTCCAGTAGCGGCACCCGACACCGAGCCCAGGCTGGCGCTGTGATCCCCGCCCAGGATCAACGGCAGGCTGCCCCGCTCCATCACCGGCGCCACGGCTTCGGCGATGGACCGTGACATGCGAACAATCTCGTCGAGGTATTTGGCCCGAGGCGAGCCGGGATCGACCTCGTCGCCCAGCATCAGCGGAAGGTTGCCGAGATCGGTCACCTCATGTCCGCTGTCCTCCAACCCGCTCCGCAGTCCGGCATATCGGATCGCGCTCGGTCCCATATCCACACCCCGGCGGTCCGCTCCCAGATCTACGGGTGCGCCAAGGATCTCGACTCTGCCGGCAGGCACGAGCCTACTCCGGCCTCAGACCGACGACACGGAGAGCATCGCCGGCGCGTTCTGGAAGCGTGGCGTAATCCGTTTCCAGCTCTTCCAACGTCATCGAAAGCTCAACATCGGTCCGGATGCGAATCACCCGCTCCAGTTTGTCCACCTGGTTCCTACCCTCCTCCAGGGCGCGTCGCTGTCGTGGTGCCAGGGAGTCGAGCGCCGCATAGATTCCCCGCAGAGTATCGAAACGGCGCAGCAGCTCGACGGCGCTGCGGTCGCCGATGCCTGCGATTCCAGGAATGTTGTCTGAAGGGTCTCCCGCCAAGATCTTCCAGTCGACGATCTGATCGGCTCGGACTCCGAGGCGCTCCACTACCTGTTCAGGCCCGACTTCAACCGGTGTCTTGCCCGGGACCAGCACCCGCACCATCGGACCAACGAGTTGTTGCAGATCCCTGTCGTTGGAGACGACGAGGGAAGGGATGCCCTGGGCAGCGGCGCGAGTCACAAGCGTCGCCAGAATATCGTCGGCCTCGAACCCCGGGGCTACCAGGGCGGGAAGATGGTGGTGGGCGAGGAGCGCCTGCGCCTCCGCCACCTGCCAGGCAAAGTTCTCGGCATTGGCGCCCCCGAGTGGACCACGCTGTCCCTGATAGGTGGGCATTTCGCGATGCCGAAAGGTGGGAATCTCAGGCACGTCGAAGGCCACCACCGTAAAGGCCGGTCGGCGCTCCCGGATCAGCTTCAGGAGGGTTCCCATGAGCCCGTAGATGCCGTTGACCGGACGGCCTTCGGGATCGGTGATGGACCGCGGGACGCTGGAGAACGACCGAAACAGCAGATTGTGTCCATCTGCGGCGAGAAGCAGCGGCTCCGGCGGCGACATGCTCACCTGCGTCAACCATGCCTCCCGATCTATCGACGCCCCGATCCAGTCGACGTCGGAGGGTAACGCAAACAGGAACGGGAAAACTCCTGTAGGGCGAAGCAGAGACTCAAAGCACCGCCTCAGTCGTCCTCAACCGCCGTGCGACTCCACATGCTACTTGTTGATCGAGGCCGAAGAGGCAGGGAAAGTCCCTCAGGCTAGACTCGTGAGACTGGGAAACCAGAGGTTGCAAACCGCCGATTGAAGGAAGATTCGTGAAGCAGGTAGTTCAAGAACTCAATCAAAGGGTGCCGTCGGTCAAGGACGTACCTCCTCCTCAGCTGAGGCCCCAAGGGGTTCTGGTACGAACGGCGGCAAGTCTGGTGTCGGCGGGGACAGAGCGAACGCTCGTTGACTTCGCCAGAAAGAACCTGGTCGAGAAGGCCCGGGCGCGGCCCGACCTTGTTCGCCAGGCAGTCGACAAAGCGCAGCGTGAAGGGTGGATCAGCACCATCGAAGGCGTCCGCAACCGGATGGCCCAACCGGTTACTCTCGGCTACAGCTCGGCCGGCCTGGTGTCTGAGGTGGGTAGCGAGGTCGGCCATCTCAAATGTGGTGATCGTGTGGCCTGCGGAGGTGGTGGATATGCCAGCCATGCTGAGGTGGCCTATGTTCCCCGAACCCTGGTGGTCAGGTTACCCAACTCGGTCTCGTTCGAGGCTGGAGCCTTCGCCACACTGGGGGCCGTGGCAATGCAGGGTGTTCGCCAGGCAGGGGTATCTGTGGGCGAGTCGGTCTCCGTCATCGGCCTTGGCTTGTTGGGCCAGCTAACGGTGCAGATTCTCAAAGCGGCCGGCTGCCGGGTGCTGGCTATCGATCCTGATGGAAACCGTTGCGCGCTCGCCGGGGAGGTGGGCGCCGACGTTACGGCATCGCCCGGGGACGCGGCCGAGCGCTCAGACAAGATTACCGGTGGCCACGGGTTCGATTCGGTGATCATCACCGCGGGGAGTCAATCGAACGAACCAGTTGTACTGGCCGGTGAGCTGAGTCGCGACCGAGGCATCGTGGTTGCGGTGGGTGCGGTCGATCTCCAGATTCCACGAAAGGTGTACTACGAGAAGG
>DASRCF010000164.1:0-16611 GCA_035653255.1 Chloroflexota bacterium | reverse complement strand
GACGGCTTCATGGTCGCCAACGACGAGTCGATGGCCGAGGCGGCCGCTCAGGGCCAGACCCTCTTCGCATCGGCCGGTGACAGTGGTGGTTTCTGCGCCGTCACCGGACTGACGAATGGCGTGCCGGGCGGCGAGCCCTTCGTGAACTACCCCGCCTCGTCTCCCTATGTCGTAGCGGCTGGCGGCACCACCCTGGTGACCAATGCTGACGGCAGCTATGGCGAGGAGCTGGCGTGGGTCGCCGGCGGTGGTGGTCCCAGCTACTTCGAGTACCAGCCTTACTGGCAGAGCGGCGTAGCGCCTCCGACGGGAACAAGCTGCGTCGCTCAGGTTCCTGCGTGCCTCGGCAAAGACCTCCCGGATGTAGCGATGGATGCGGACTTCTTGAACTCGGCTGCGAACTTCTACAACGCCGGTGCTCTGACCTCGAATGGCGGCACCAGTCTGGCGTCCCCGCTCTCACTGGGCTCTTGGGCCCGGGTCGAGAGCGCGCGTAACAATGGCATCGGTTTCGCAGCGCCCAATCTCTATGCTCTGGCGGGCACGAATGCCTTCCACGACGTCACCCTCGGCGACACGGGACCGTATCCTGCCCTCCCGGGCTGGGACTACGCCACGGGAAACGGCTCGTTCAACATCGGCGGCATGATTGGGGCCATCGGCAAGATCCTGCGACCGCCAGTCTTCAGCCCCGTGCCTGCGCCTGCCTGCAACCTCTTCTACGGCGACGCGACCGCCAACCCCCTCGGCTCGACCGGTAACAACGACGCGCTCTCGATCGAGGCCGGTGGGCTGTCGACCAACGTCAAGGCGAAGAGCCTGACGGCGGAGCTCAGAGTGAAGAGCCTGAGCGACGGCCCTGGTGGTACGGTGCCGGTTTCCGGCAGCGGGGATCAGTGGTACTTCGAGTTCAATTACACTCCGCCCGTCAAGAAGGCAACGCCCACCACGTACTTCCTCACGGCTTCGTACGATCCGAGCAACATCAGCCCGACCAACACCAGTGGCTTCGCCTTTGGCTACGGATACATCGCCAAGTCCGCCACCGGCGGCTCTAACTACACTCCGGTGGGGAGCGCCACCGGAAGCGTCGACGTTGCCCACGGAGTGATCACCATCACTGCTCCACTCAGCGACTTCGGAGCCCCGCCACCCACGGTCAGCAAGACAACCCTGGTGCATATCGGCGCCGCCTCCTTCGAGGAGGTGGGGACCAACGCGACCGGTGGTTTGCTCGAATCCGCTGACTCCGCCGGCGGAACGGTCCCGTACAAAGTCGGCACGAGCTGCCCGGCCAAGAAGAAGTAGCCCTTTCTATTCGCCTCCGGCTGGGAACGGAGCGCTCCGTGACCGTCCTTCAAGGACGTCCGGGCGCTCCGTTCAACTTTCTGGCCTGATATGCGAGAGACATGACGATAGGGCCGGAACGGCAGCCGGGGGAGTTCGGCCGGGTGGAGGCATGGCTCCAGGGTCTTCCAGAGGAGCTTGCGGTTCAAAAGCAGCTTTTGGAGAACCTGCTGTCTGAGGTGGTGCGCGATGATCGCTGGCAGTGGCTAGAGCTTGGCTGCTCCCTGGCGAGGGACCGGGCCGACCGCTGGTCGGACCTCGACCTGGGATTGGGCATCAGAGACGGTGCCTGGCCGGAAGCGCTGGACGACCTCGAGGGAGTCTTGCAACGCCTGGGGAACGTGGTGGGGCTACTGCGGCACCGGATCACCGGCTGGGCGGAGCCGAATCATCTCCGCTTCTTCGTCCAATACGCCGATAACGGCCAGATCGATCTGGTCGCCGTACCCTCCTCACAACCCTCCGCCAAGGCGCCGGACTCGATCATGCTGTACGATCCAGACCGGATTCGCCTCGATCAGGGTTGGGATGCCCAGCCCTTTCGTCCGGCGCCGGCATTGGTCCAAGAGTGGGTGTTTGAGGGTTGGGCGGCTCTTGCCGACGCCACCAAATACCTGGACCGGGACTCTCCATGGGAAGCTCTGCAGCGGCTGCAGCAAGCGCGTGATCGGATATTCCAGTTGTGGGCGGTGGCTGGAGGCCTCGAGTACCCTCAGTTCGGCGTTACGACGGTACTCGACCATCCGGAAGTCGATTTGCCGGCCGGAATCGAGCATACGGCCGCCTGCGCCTCCGTCAGGGAGCTAACACGCGCTTGCATCGTCACCGTCGACGTTCTCGACTCCGTGTCGCAAGCTGCTTCGGCACGAGTGGGAGCTTCCCCGCCGCACGCACTTGCCACCCTTGTGCGACGACGCCTCGAAGCCGGCAACTGACGGCTCCTCGCCTCGTCCTCGAATGCCTCATTCGCCGTCGGTCACTGGGCTCGCGCCGCCATGGCTTGCGCTTGAAGCGTTCTGGTGCGGTCGAGGTATGGCTTCGCCCCCAGGTGAGAGAAAAGGGCTTGGGCCTCCCGGAGGCGATGCGCGACGTCGGAGGCTAAAGGCCCCTCCTGCATCATTCCTATCTCGGCTAACGCCAGCGATGCCTGGGCTTTGGCATACGGGTACGACATCGAGTCGGCCAGGTCCCACAGCTCCAGCATCGTTGCCTCGGCCGTGTCGAGCTGCGACTGTTGCATAGCCACCAAGCCACGAACGTAAATGGCGTCGACGAGAGCAACTTTGTCACGGTGATCTCGGGCTCGTTGTGCCGCTCTTTCGGCCAGCTCACGAGCCTGTTCAATATCCACCTCGAGCAGCGCTTCCGCCAGAAGCGGCAGAATGAAGGTCACGTCGGCCTCCTCGAGACCAGGCCGGTCGAGGACGGATTGTAGACGCTCGACCGCCGCCTCAGGCTCCCGCCGGTCGAGATCCAGTCTGGCGAGAACCGCCTGGGCCCACCGCGAAACCTGAAGATCGCCGCTGGACTCGATCAGCGGCCGCGCCCGGCTCATCATCTCACTCGCCAAGTCGACGTCTCCTCTAAGCAAAGCGACGTGGGCTCGTTGGACCAATGGATATGCCGAGAACCAGGAGCTGTCCAGCGAGGCCAATACCTCGGCCGCATCACGCACCAGGTCTTCGGCTGCTTCCCAGTCGCCCAGCATGCACCGTACGTTGGCCAGCGTCGACATCTGCCAGCCGACAGTGGCGAGATCTCCGACCTTTCGCGCGGTCTCCAGTGCCCGCTGCAGATGTTCGACGGCTTCCGCGAACATTCCGGCGTCTGCATAGGCGGATCCCAGATTATTGAGCGACCGGCCCAGCACCTCGAGGTCGTTGGCCGATTGAGAGAACTGGATGGCCTCAGCGAGAGTGGCGCACGCACTCTCCCATCGACCGAGCATCAGCTCGGCTACTCCTATACAGGATGCGGCGCGCCCAAGGTTCAACATCTGGGCTGCTTTGTCGTCCTGTTGGAGCGCCAGCGCCCTCATGCGCTGTCCCGCCGATAGGCTCTCGAGGTAATCGCTGGCCAGGAAATGGAGCTTTGCCAGAACCGAGTACAGGTTCAGCAGCTCCTTCGGGTCGGATCTGGCCTCCGCCGGCGCAAGCAATGGTCTGATACGTTCGATTCCGGCCTCTGGCCGGGCGCGCGCTCCCTCAATCTCGGCTATCAGCGCCGCGACCTCGGTGACCTCTGTTTCACTGTCGAGAGTGTCAAACTCCGATGATATCCGAGCGAGGACAGCTAGGGCATCGTCGTAGCGGGACAGAGTCATCAGCAGGCGCCCAAGCTTGAGGCGAACTCTATAGAGCGCGGTCGAATCCCTTTGGTCCTGGAACCGTTTCTCAAGCTGCGACAGATAGCTGTATGCGGCTTCGTTGGCATACAGCGACAGGGCTCGCTCGCTCGCGGCCTGCAAATAGAGGATCGCCCGCTCTGAGTCGTCGCTCCTAGAAAAGTGGTGGGCCAGGACCTCAACCTCGTCCGGGCTGAGAGCCTCTATGGTTTGACCGAGGAGACCGTGGAGGCGGCATCTACGCGGTGAGGAAAGTGACTCGTAGAAACAGGCCTGGATCAGGGGATGCCTAAATCCATAGCCCCAGCTCGGTCCAACCTCCATCTCTTCCAGGATTCGATTCTGGAGCCCCTCGTCGATAGCTTCCAGAAGAGCTGACTCGGGAAGTGGCGGATCGAGTTGTTCGGCCACACGATTGATGACCTGAAACGTCCACTGAGTCCCCGCCGCGGCTCCCAAGGAGAGGCCTCGACGGCATAGAGGTGAAAGGCGTCGAGCGCGTTGCGCGATGAGCTCCCGAACACCACGAGGGATGGAGCCCTCCAAGTGCTCCTGCCAGTCGGCGAGCTCGCCGCCCCGCACCATGTTGGCGAGCTCGGTAAGGAACAGGGGGTTTCCTCGCGACCTCTCGAACAGGTCCTCCTGAAGCGCTACGGGAATAGGTCCTTGATTCCCATTCTCGTGCTGGCCGTTCATTCCCAGTAGTGTCGAGGCCAGGAGCCGCGATTCCCGCTGATTTAACCCACCGACATCGATTCGAAGCGCTCCCGCCCGGGAACAGTTGTGAATGATCTCGCCAAAGTCCGGCTTCAGTGAGACCGCTTCCTCTCGAAACGTAGCTATGAGCAGCCAGGGGAGGTGGCCGGCCGCACGCGCCAGCGCAACCAGCATGGCCAAGCTCGCCGGATCGGCATGGTGGAGATCGTCGAGGACGATCACCACCGGTACTGAAGCTGCCAGATCGGTCAGAAAGCGGCTGATCCCCCGCTGAATCCTGGCTCGCTCCACCTGTCCGGCGGCAAGCGCGCCATGCGTGGTCGGCGCCTCATCGTGGATTCCCAGAAGCGGCTGAAGCTCCGGGTAGTCTCGCAGGAACCGGCTTCGCAGGTCCGGACTGAGGCTTCCCACCCGGTTGGCCAGAAGATCAGCAAACACCGAGTACGGCAGCAGGTTCTCCTCCTCAAAGGCACTGCCCCACAGCACAATGGCTCCCCGTGAAATCGCCTCTCGTGCCACTTCCACGGCCAGTCGAGTCTTTCCCGCCCCCGGTTCGCCTCCCAAGAGGATCAGGCCTCCGAGGCCCTCGAGGGCCGCCTGGATCACTGCCTGGGTTCGTCCAAGGATCTCGGTCCGACCGACGAGAGGAGTCTGCTCCCGGCTGACCTGATGGGGCACGATCAAATGAGAGGCGGCTGCTTCAGCAGAGGGCTGAACCATGCCCGAGAGCAGCTCATCATGGAGCTGCTGCGTCTCGGGGGAGGGCTCGATGTCCAGCTCCGCCATGGTGGCGTCGCGGCAGCGTCGATAGGCGAGCAGGGCGGCGTGTCTATTGCCCGACCTCATGTAGAGCCGCATGAGCAGGCGTGTTGCCTCCTCATCCGTCGGGTCGACGTCGATAAGCCGCCGAATGAGTTCGGCGGCCGGGCCTAGCTCACCTCGACCCTCCTGCACTGTGGCCAGACGCAGCGACAGCTCGCGGCGAAGCCTGAGGAGCTCTTCTCGTTTGACCGCCGCCCAGTCCTCATACCGATCCTCCGGTAGCAGCTCGCCACCGTAGGTGTTTAAGGCAGCCTCCAAGTCGTCAGTCCGACCCGAAGAGAGGCCAACCGCGGCCTGGGTCTGAAACGCATCGACGTCAATCCACACAGCAGCGGAGCTGAGCTGAAGGAGCTGGTTGTCCGTTGTGAGGAACCTGGAGGGTGCCCTGGGCGGGAGGTCAGGCTCAAGCGCGTGCCGCAACGCATGCAGGCTCTTTCGGAGACGGGCAGAGGCCGCGTCGACGTCGCTCTCGGGCCATAGGATGTCGACGACCTGTTCCCGGTGAAGCCGGTGGTCGGGCTGCAGGGCAAGCACCTTAAGCAGCGTTCGAGCTGAGTTGCGATACTGCCACGCCGAAGCGGGGACCTCATTTCCGTCGGCCATGACGCGCAGCCCTCCCAGTAGGTAGACGCTAAGCAAACGCGTCATCTCATCAGACTCCTGTCCCGGACCATGGAGGCTTTCCTTATCAGCGAAAGGCTCTGCTTTGAGCTCGAGGCCGCCCACGCCCTGTGGTGATGGTACCGCAGGTGGTGTGGCTCTGCAACTCGACGAGATGCAGGGGTCTATCTGGAACAGAAGTGGAACAGCGCCCAACTAAGCTATCCACAGAGCCGCCTCGGACCAATTCGGTGGCCGGCATGGGAGCGTGGGCTGATTGGGCTTCCTCAAGCGATTCAACGACCTCATCAAGACTGAAGACGCGCCTGCTGATGCACTAACTAAAGCAGGGCGCCCGGGAGGGGACCCGCCTCGTCCTTCCCCACCTGGGAGGGAAGGTGGTGGACCGGACCATCCTCCGGCGGCGACTCAGGATATCGATTTGGGACGCGAGCCGCTCGACCCCGACTTCAATCCCATCTGCGGCGTCTCCTTACAAACGTACGTCGAGATAGCGAAGAGCCTGGCCGCACGTGGCTACGACCAGTCGAGGGCGTTGGAGGTGGCGGCTGCGCAGGGAGTGGATGAGCCGGCATGGGTAAAGGCCATGAGCGGCTGGAACGCCCGCATCGAGCGAAGTCCGGCCGTGGCCCAGCGCTTCAACGTCCTGTATGGTGAGGCCTAGTTACCTCATCCGCCAGCCAGGAGTGCATCCCCCGCAGGCTCGAACCGGTCCTCTTCCTGTTCCAGCCGGCGCAGCTCGGCAAGGCGCTCCCGCAGCCAGGTGTAGCGTGTCTCTCGCCTGGTCCCCATGACTGCCAGGTGCAGTGCCTTGGGCTGGTACACGAGGACGCAAAGCTGTCTCGCCCGCGTGAGGCCTGTGTAGAGAAGGTTGCGCTGCAGCAAGGGATAGTGAGCCGTCAGCAGGGGAATGACGACGGCGGGAAACTCACTTCCCTGGGATTTGTGCACCGAAATGGCATAGGCGAGGGTGATGTCACTCAGCTCGGCGCCCTCATAGTCGACCTTTCGGAGATCGCCTCCATCGCCAAAGCCGACCTTCACCGTGAGAGATTCGGCGTCCACAGAAAGGATGCGGCCGAGGTCGCCGTTGTACACATCCTTCTCATAGTTGTTGTGGAGCTGCATGACCTTGTCGCCCGGCCTGAAACACTGGGCTCCGATCCTGATCTCAGGCTGTTCAGGCTTTGCCGGGTTCAGCGACATCTGGAGCTCCTCGTTGAGTGAGCGGACACCGGCTCCTCCCCGATGGGTCGGACTCAGCACCTGGATGTCTGTCAAGGGATCGAGGAAGAATCGCCTCGGAATCCGAGTCCGTACCAGCTCGCGGATGACCTCACGAGCCTTGATCTCCCCATCCACACGGATGAGGTAGAGGTCGCCGGGGCCGCCCGGGCTGGGAAGCTGACCGTGACGGATGGCGTGAGCGGCCACCGTGATCTGACTGTTCTCGGCCTGCCTGAACAATTGATCGAGGCGGATTGAGGGAACCGTCTCCGAATCCAGCAGGTCCTGGAGGACGTTGCCGGGGCCGACGGCCGGGAGTTGATCCGCGTCGCCCACCAACACGAGGTGAGAATCATCCGGCAGTGCCCTCAGAAGACTGTAGAAGAGGGCGATATCGATCATCGAAACCTCGTCTACGATAATGACCTGCGGCGGCAGTTGGTTGTCCACGTTGTACTCGAAGCGATTGTCGGCCGGCTGAAAGCCCAAGAGCCGGTGGATCGTCGAGGCCGGCCGGGCGGTTGTCTCGGTCATCCGCTTGGCCGCACGGCCGGTCGGTGCGCAGAGGCTGTATGGCACTCCGGCGGCATCGAGAGCCTCGATGATGACGTGAAGACATGTAGTCTTCCCCGTCCCGGGGCCGCCGGTGATGATGCCTACCTTTTCCCGTAGGGCCAGGGTCACCGCCTCGAGTTGCTGACCTGCGATCGATATTCCCAGCCGGGTCACTGCTCGATTGACGCCGTCTTGGAGCCGCCCCCGTTCCCCGCTATGACTGAGAAACGAGGAGGCCCGAAGTAGCCCCCCGAGACGTTGTGCCGACCCGCGCTCAGCCAGGAAGAGTGTCGTGAGGAAAACCCTGTCCCCGTCGAGAGAGATGATGCGCTCACGAGAGGCCTCCAACAAGGCGGGCTCGAGACGCTCGGGCTGGATGCCAAGGATCTCTCCCGTCATGGCCAGTAGCGCTTCCTTGGGTAGGTAAACGTGGCCGTCTCGGGTCGCTTCTTCAAGAACGAACTTCAGCCCCGCCACCATGCGGGAGGTCGAGTCGGCCGGCACCCCCAGCTTTACGGCCAGCGCGTCAGCTGTCTTGAAGCCGATACCGCGAACATCATGCACCAGCTGGTAGGGATCACGCTGGATGGCCGCGATGCCCTCGTCGCCGTACTGATCGAGAATTCGACGGGCCAGATGGGCCGGCAGAGAGTTGGACTGCAGAAACACCATGAGATCGCGCAGCCGACGCTGAGAATTCCAGCCCCGGACCAAGAGATCGGCGCGCTTTTGGCTGAGGCGGACCTGAGAGCGCAGCCGGCCCGGCTGGCTCTCGAGCACCTCGATGGTCTCGTCTCCGAGACATTGCACGACCCGCTTCGCCGTCGCTGGGCCAATCCCCTTGATCACGCCCGAGCCCAGAAACCGTTCCACGCCCTCCGTCGACGACGGCAGCCGACGCTCGAACCAGCCCACTCGGAAGTGAGGCCCGTGCTTGGGGTGACGCTCCCATTCGCCGGACACATGGAGCAGCTCCCCCTCCATGACCGGCCCCAGCGGCCCGACGATCGTCGCCAGGTCGTCGTAAGTCCGCTGGCCCTCCACGCCGTCGATCTGGAATCGGGCTACCACGAAGCCGTCGTCCTCGTTTCGGTATACGACCCGGTCGACCGTTCCCGTCAGCTTTGCCACTAGCCGAACATCCGGGCCTGCGCCTCGCCTCGGTATCCTTCGAGGGCAGCTCCGAGCTTCCGTCCTCCGGATGTCCGCGTCACCAGACCCATCTTGAGCAGAAAGGGCTCGACGACGTCGACCAGGGTATCCTTCTCCTCGTTGAGGGTCGCCGCCAAGGCCTCGATACCTACGGGGCCACCATCGTAGAAGTCTCGGATGGTTTGAAGATAGCGGCGGTCCATCTCATTGAGTCCTTGCTCGTCTACCCCCTCCTGCTCCAGGGCATCCTGGGCAACCGGCAGAGTGATGGCGCCGTCGCCCTTCACCTGTGCGTGGTCACGGACGCGGCGGAGCAACCGGTTGGCGATTCTGGGCGTGCCCCGTGAGCGGCGCGCAATCTCCATCCCGGCATCGGGTGCAATCTCCGTTTCCAGAATCGAAGCCGAGCGCATGATTACTCGCGCCAGCTCTTCCGGGCTGTAGAAGTCCAGATGAAAGTGAAAGCCAAACCGATCACGCAGCGGCGGTGTGAGCATACCCGAACGGGTGGTCGCACCGACGAGCGTGAAGCGTTTCAGTGGGAACTTGATGGTTCTGGCATGGGCGCCCTTCTCCAGGACGAAGTCGACGCTGAAGTCTTCCATGGCCGAGTAGAGGAACTCCTCCACGGTACGCGGAAGGCGGTGAATCTCATCGACAAAGAGCACACTGCCGGTTTCCAGATTGGTGAGGATGCCCATGAGGTCACTCTGTCGCTCGAGCGCCGGGCCGGAGGTGCTGATGAGCGTGGCCTGCATCTCATGAGCGACCACGTGGGCCAGGGTGGTCTTGCCAAGCCCGGGAGGACCGTACAGGAGCACATGCTCCAGGGGCTCGTGACGCCGGCGCGCCGCTTCGATGCCGATCGCCAGGTTTTCTACAACGGTGCGCTGGCCGGCGCGCCCGTACTCTTCCAGGGTCTTGGGACGTAGGCTGACCGGAGGTTGATCCTGCTGGTCTACCTCCCTGGCGGGCTCAGCCTCGCCGGTTACCGCTGGACGTCTGCCCATTTGAGCCTCATGCCCTCGCCTCTCTTCGGTAGACTTCTCGAATCAGCTCTTCCGGTGTTTCGATCTCGGGGTTCTGGTCGAGCGCAGCCTCGATCTTCGACATGGCATCGCTCCGCCGGTGGCCGAGGCTCAGCAGGATTTCGAGGGTATCGGCGGTGAGGTCGGAGGTCGCGTCTCGGACAGGTTCGGCCACGATTCGGTCATAGCCTTCGTCCTGAAGCAGCGCCTCCTCGACAACGCGGCCGCGAAGAGTGGCGATCATCTTTTTGGCCGTCCTGTCACCGATTCCGGGCAGACGTCGGAGCACGGTCACGTCCTCAGACTCTATGGCCCGAGCCACCGTCGAAACCGAGAGGCCCAGGGCGCGGGCGGCCTTCACCGGTCCGACGTCCTCGACCGTGATGATCTTTTCAAAGAACTGCTTCTCATGGCGGTGATTGAAGCCGAAGAGGATCGGGCGAATCTGACGTTCACTGGCGTGATAGTAGATTTCCAGCTCGACCGCGTCGCCTTCCGCCCGCGAGTCATACGTGCGACGGACGAATTGGGGCAGAAAAACCTCATAGCCGACGCCGCCCACGTCGACGACGACGTGGTCGTCATATTTCCGTTTGAGGGTTCCCTGAATGTACGAGATCACGGGCCGTGCTGTCCGTCCTTTCGTGCGATGCAACCGACTAAGGATAAGAGGCGGGCAGGTATGGGAGGACGGCAGCCCGAGTAGTGGGGTCGACGCCGACAAGTCAGCTCAAACGGCTTGCCGCTTCGGACGAGTCGATGCCTCGATAGCCGCAGCCTCCTGTCTCGAGGCCTACTCTACCCGGCGACCGGGCGGCAGACCTTGCAAGGACGGTAGCCGTTGCTCAGAGCCTGGCGCGCGCTCGAGAAGGCGACGCGATGGCGGTCTGTCACCCGACGGGCGTGACCACAGGTCGGATAGCAGTAGATGTGTGTCGTGTCGCTACCGAAGTAGCGCACGTTTCGGCGTGCCAGTGTTTCCAGCTGATCAGGCTCGACGCCCTCCAGCTCCAGGAACCGGCGCTTCGCCGCCGGGCCACCCAGGCCGTAGTTCCCGATTCGCCCGTCACTCCTGACCACTCGATGACACGGAATCAGCAGCGGCACGGGATTGTCCGCCAGGGCCGATCCGACGGCTCGCATGGCTCGAGGTCGCCCAATCTGCGCCGCCACCCATCCATACGGACGCACCTGGCCGAATGGAATCTCCAAGGTCTTCAGCAACACATCGCGTTCGAAGTCGGTCAGCTCTCTCAGGTCGAACGCCGGTCCCTGAGAGGGTAGACCGCGGAGCCGGGACTCGATCTGGCGCACGAGCTTCCGGGGCGGGCTATCGGTGAACACTGCCGCCCGTCCGTGGCGGGAGCGAAACTCCTGCTCGAACGATCGATGGTCCAGCCCCCGTTCGACCATTGAGACCCCCAGCTCGTTAAACGCGAAGTACGTCCGACCGAACGGCGTCTCGCTCTCGAAGTACTGATCGGCGAGCCCCAGCTCCACGAGGATCCGCTCCGTCAAGGCCGGAGGCGGCTCCACGGGCGGCAGCGATCTCAGTGTTTCTCCGATCTCGAGGTCGGTGCTGCGGATTGTTTCAGTGTTCACGGACCGGTATCTCCTTATCTGGCCTGGTCGAGTCGAGCGATTTCCGTAGCGATTGGAGGCCACGGTGGACGTTCGATTTCACTGTTCCCACCGGCTGCTCAAGCAGCTCCGAGATCTCGGGATAGCTCAGCTCGTTGACGTACTTCAGCACGATGGGGACGCGTAGGTGGTGTGGCAGAAGGCCCAGTAGGGCGGCCATTTCCTCGGCCCGTTCAGCCCGTTCATGAACCCCATGCGGCGTGACCTCGGCTCCGTCCGGTTCATTGCCGTTGAGAGCCTCCATGGCCGGCCGCTTGCGGCGCACTCTATTGCGGCTCAGGTTGACGATGATGCGGTAGAGCCACGCCTGAAGATGCAGCGCCCGGATCCGTCGTCCATCGTAGGAAGCCAGGGCATGGTACGCACGGACGAAGGTGTCCTGGGTCAGATCCTCGGCCTCCTGCCGGCAGCCCGTCGCCCGGTAAGCGAAGGCGTACAGTCGCCGTTCGTAGGTGAGCACAAGGTCCTCGAAGCTGCCGTCGAGATTCTGCGCCAGGCGCTGCTCCAGATCGGAAACGATGCCCTCCCACTGGATTTGTTCCTCACACCGTACAACACGGCGAATCGAAGAACGGTTGCAGGGCTGCGCAGTGCAACAGAACAAGATTTGTCGAGAGGGCGGACATTGAAACTCGAATGGCCAACATTGAACTCGACTAGTATGTCCCATGGACGCCCTCACCGTTGTCGGGTGGCTTATTGCGATCGTGGGCGCATGCGTCACGACGGCATTCAGCCTTCGGGCCCTCATTCGAGGAGCGGCAAGACGCGGACGGCGTACGCGGAGAGTACTGCCCACGCTGGCGGCCCTCATGCTCGTCGCCGCCGGCGGGGAGGCCTTGATCGGAACGGGGTACCGGCTTCGGCTGGGGGCCGTCACCCTGCCGCCGCAGACCGTGTATGCCCAGGCCCTGGCTGCTCGGAGGCCCTTTTCAATCGATCGGTACTACACGCTGGGCATGAAATTGGCCAGAATCCACGGTATCGCCGGCTACTCGCCTCAACTGGTCGAGCCCATGAGATGGCGGGACCTCGGGTCCGGAATCAGCTTTTCGGCGCCGCTCCTCGGGGAGGCCTACGGCAACGGAAACGTCCACAACAGCCCCGCGTCTTCCGAGTTTGCCTCCCTTGCCACACCGGGCGGGTCGCGGCTGTCGCTCGCATCACTCCGCGGCCCTCAGGTGTACATAACATCATCCGTCGCGCAACCCCATGGCGTCCATGTACGCGACCTCCTGTTCGCCCGAGTACGCTCGCAGGTGGGAATCTTTCGAGTAGCCGGTATCGTGCGAGATGGACAGCTGCTTGCTTCCATGCCGGGTGTGGTCATGTCCCTAACCCAAGTCCAGCAGCTCTTCGGTCAGACAGGCACCGCGACGTCCCTCATTCAGGCCTACGTCGCCTCATCGCCTTCCCAAGCGCAGCGTCGAGCCCGGGCTCTGCAGCGGGCCGTCGCGGCGTCGATTCCGATCGCCGGCGCAAGAGACCTTCGCTGGCATAAGCGACTGGGGCGCAGGCGCCGGCGGTCATCGGACCAGACTGACTGGCTGGTACTCGGACTCCTGGCGTTCCTCGGGCTCGGCGGTCTCGGCCTGTTCCTGATGGGAGGCCGAACCACCCGGGCTAGAATGAGTTGACCAATTGACGGGAGTGATACGACAACCGCATAGGAGCTAGGGGAGCCGTCAAGGCTGAGAGGCGCGTCAGTGCCGACCCTTTGAACCTGATCTCGGGTAATGCCGGCGTAGGGAAGCGACTGAAGTCTTCGGCCGTGTCTCGGATGGCGCTCGAGGCGCGGCCTTTACATTTCACATGGACAGTCTTCCACCGGCCTTTCAGACGGTAGACCTAGGCGTGCGATACCGGGTGGCGCGCCACCAGACGGTGGCTGCTTTGGACAGCGTTAACCTCGTCGTTGGCCGCGGTGAGGTCGTGAGTGTTGTCGGATCGAGTGGGTGTGGCAAGAGCACGCTGTTGAACACCATTGCCGGGCTGCAGGAGCCCTGGACCGGAAGGGTGCTGGTTGGCGGACAGGAGCCGTCGAGCCGCCTAGGCATGTTCAGCTATCTGCCGCAGCGCGATCTGCTGTTGCCGTGGCTACGGAGCATCGACAACGCCGGGCTCCTGCTGGAGATCGAGGGGGCGTCGAGGAGCGAGGCTCGAGCGCGAGCCCGCGCCATGCTGGAACGGTTCGGACTCGAGCGATTTGCCTCCTACCGGCCCGAGCGCCTCTCCGGCGGAATGCGTCAGCGAGTAGGTCTGATCCGAACCTTTCTACTCGACCGGGATGTGCTCCTCGATGAGCCTTTCGCCTCGCTCGACGCCATGACGCGCGGAGAGCTGCAGGAGTGGCTCCTGGGTCTCCAGGCCGCCTCCAGGCGGTCAATGCTGCTCGTGACTCATGACCTGGACGAGGCCATCCTGCTCTCCGACCGGCTCTACCTGATGACGCCGCGACCCGGTCGGATTATGGAGGAGATGGTCGTCCCACTGGCGAAGCCGCGCACGCTTGAGGTTACGGGCACACCTGATTTTGCCGAGATGAAGGCCAAGATGCTCGCTATCCTGCGGACCTCGAGAGCGCCGGGGAGGGCAGCATGACCCAGGCTACCGAAACCCGAACGTCTCCGGCGAACCTTCCAGCCATGGCGGAGGCAGCGCCTAGTCGCGATGCCGGTGACCCGGCGCTGATGCATCTGGACCAGAAGGAAGGTCGGGGCACGGGTCGACTCCTGCTGATGGAGGCTGTGCCGGGCTACCTACCCACAGTATGGCTGCTCGTCCTGCTCATTCTGCTATGGTACGGCGCGGTCAGCCTCTTCCACCTGCCCTTCTACATCCTGCCCACGCCCGCCGAAGTGCTGAACGCGCTGGTCAGTCGGGGCTGGAATTATCTGCCCGATGTGGCCACGACTCTTCAGGAGATACTGGCCGGATTCGGTCTTGGGCTCGTCGCTGCGGTACCGCTGGCCGTTCTGATAAGCCTCTCCTGGGTCGTACGCCGGGCCGTCTACCCGGTGTTGATCGCCAGCCAAATGATCCCGATCTTCGCCCTGGCAGCCATCGTGACCATCATGTTCGCCTACGGGCTGCTGCCCGAGATTGTGGTGACTGCCCTGTACTCGTTCTTCCCCATCGTGGTTACCGGCGCCGACGGTCTCATGTCGGTCGATGCTGACCATGTCAACCTGCTTCGGGGAGCCGGGGCCTCGAGATGGCAGATCATGCTTAGACTGCGGCTCCCCTGGTCACTGCCCGCCTTCTTCAGCGGAGCCAAGCTAGGTATCGTCTTCGCCGTCAGCGGAGCGGCGATCGGCGAGTGGATTGGGGGCCAAAGCGGCTTGGGATATCTGATGCGCTTTCAAGATAGTGCGCTCGACGTTCCCGGTATGTTCGCGACTGTGGTCGTGCTTTCGCTCCTAGGTGTCGTCCTCTTCGCGGCGGTGTCGCTGCTCGAGTACATGCTGCTGCCGTGGAATCGAGCGAAACGAACTGATCTCGGGGGGCTGTGGCGCGCTCGGTGACGAGTGCTCCTCCGTTCAGATTTGCAGGGAATTCCGATTTGATACGTCGTAAACGCATTCTTGCCCTGACGGTGATTGTCATGGTGGCCTTCTCGGCCGGGTGTGGTGGCTCTCAGGCATCGCCACCCGCACCCCACATCGAGCATCTCACGCTGTGGCTTGACTACACGCCCTGGGGCGTTCATGTACCCATCTATGCGGCTGAGGCTCTCGGCTACTTCGCTCGGAATGGGCTCAGCGTCTCCATCCGCCCACCGGCCAACGTGACAGACCCGCTAAAGCTGGTCGCCTACAGCAAGCGGAACACGCTGGCGATCGGCTATATGAGTGATGTGGTGACAGCCGAGTCGCAGGGAATCCCCGTGGTCTCGGTGGCCGCATTGGTCCAGCATCACCTCAACTGCATCATGACCCTCAAACGTTCGGGTATCACCTCTCCGCGGCAGCTCGCCGGAAAGCGAATCGGTGCCGCGGAGACCCCAGCCGACACCGTCATCCTGAACACGGTGTTCAAGAAGGCGGGGGTTTCCGGAAGGGTGCAGCGCGTCAATGTGAACTATGACTACGTGCCGGCACTGCTCCAAGGACGGGTCGACGCCATCGAGGGCGCCTATCAGGTGTGGGAGCGGATCGAGATCCAGCAGGCGGGGCAGCGTGTCAACGTCATTCAGCTGCAGAAGTGGGGCGTCCCCGACGAGTATGAGCTGGTGCTGCTCGCCAGCCGGAGCATGATCAACGCACAACCGCAACTCATCCGCCGCTTCATGCGGGCGCTTGGAGAGGGAGAGACCTATGCGGTCACGCATCCCGCGGGCGCAGTGAGCCTGTTCCTCAAGCTCAATCGTAGTTACGACACAGCCAAGGAGCGAACACTCGTGCAGCGAAGCTGGCGCCTGCTGATCCCATTCGTGAAGCCGCCCTCAGTCCGTTTTGGGAGTCAGAGCGCAACTCGCTGGCACCGGCTCGCGGTCTGGATGTACCGGCAGCATCTGGTTCGGCATCTGGTGCCCACGGCCAGTCTCTTTACCGAGAAGTTCCCGGCGTGAGCCGAGCGCTCATCTTCGCCGGCGGTGATGCGCCCGATGCAGAAGTGGTCAAATCGAACGTCCGCCCCGATGATCTGGTGATCGCGGCCGATGGTGGACTTGCCGGCGTTCTCGGGTGTGGTGTAAACCCCAACGTCATCATCGGGGACCTTGACTCGGCGCCGAGCGAGCTGGTTCAGCTGGCGAAGATGCGCGGAGCCGAGGTCATGGATTTCCCCACCAGGAAGGACCGAACCGATCTGGAGCTGGCTCTCATCCTGACGGAGGAGCGAGGGATCGCGGAGATCGTCATCTTTGGGGGGCTGGGTGGCCGCCTTGATCATGCCGTGGCCAACCTGTTGCTCATCACGGGCCACTCTCAGGCACTGGTCCGCCTCGTCAGCTCTGATTCGGAGGTAATGACCGTACGCGGCCGAACCGTGGTCCGCGGGCAGGCAGGAGACACCGTAACGCTGCTGGCTGTGTCGGAGCGAGCGACGGGAGTGCAGACGGAGGGCCTCGAATACGCGCTGCGGAACGGGGTGCTGACGCGGGGGTCGACGCTCGGAGTCAGCAACGTCATGACCGGCGAGGAGGCCTCGGTCACC
>DASRCF010000163.1:0-3511 GCA_035653255.1 Chloroflexota bacterium | reverse complement strand
CGTCGCTGCCAGCATGTCGAACAGGCCGCGCTCACGCTTCTCTTGACCAAACGCCTGCACGACGGCTATTCCCGAAAGGGCCTGATGGACGTGGGATTGCACGTCAGTGTGTGTATCTCTGGTCGAACGGCTGGCTTGGCGGAGGAGCCTTCCAAGCGCGGCCGAGCAGGCGGCAATGACCGGAGCTGTGACGATGGCAATAACGGCGAGCGCCGGATCTAAGCGAACCAGAACGAGAAGCATGCTGGCTGATAGAACGAGCGCGTGAAGTGGGCTTACGACTAGATCGGCCACAGCACTTCCGAGAGCGTGGCTATCGACCACTACCCGGCTCATCGAGTCCCCGACCGCTTGGCTCCCATGGAAGAGGACAGAACGTCGTTGGAGGCGACGGAGAACGTCGGCAGCCAGGTCGTAGACCATGGCCTGGCCCGTTCTAACCCATGATGTTGTCAGCAAGACCTCGATCCCGCTGGCCGCGGCGAAGATGACGATAGTGGCGACGGCCACCAGACTGATGAGCCCACTCCGGCTCGTCGCGCCGGGAAGGTGGAGCAGCCATCCCGTCACCGGCCGTCGCCCGAGGACTTGGTCCGCCATGACCTTCAGGGGCCAGGGGGTCAGGAGCGACACGGCCCCACTTGCCAGAGTGAGAAGGAAGATTCCCACCCAACTAGTAGTCTGGCGGGTCAGGTAGACGCTGAAGCGAAAATAGGTCCCCCAGGACGTGGATTGCCGCCGCGTAACCGGATCAGGCAGCGGAGTGACCGCCTGTCGCAGGGTCTCGGCAGCCTCGGCGGGTACCGTCGAGGCATGGGTCCGAGTCGGCCAACCAAGCTGCTCCAGTCGCCAGCGCACCTGCGCTGAGGTCAGGCCGAGCTCTGCGGAAAGCTCCCAAATTCTGAAACGGCGGCCATCGCCACCGTTCCGGCGTCTGGCGACCGCCGGCGCCCCGAGAACGCTCACCGCCCGGGCGCCAGCGGTGTGTTTCCCCCGGTCCCGGGGCGGGCCCCGATCGTCAGGGCGTGACGAGTCATTGGTTGGTGAGCCCCATCACGAGCGCAAAATTAGCGCTCGCCGCCAGCCCACACCCCCTCCGCGATGAAGGCCGGGCCTCTATGTGCGCCAGCCGTTCCACGGGTTGGCTGCAACCAGTTTACGGCCCCGGAGCGATGCTGTCTGGTCAGCGCCCCGGACCGACCGTACTTCAGAGTGGGCCAACCGCCACCCTCAAGGCGCGGCCGCTGAGCTCGCCGAAACGCGTTCGTTGCCGGCCTGAGGCGAATCGGTGCCGATACGCCCGGGACGTGCGCCTGCGTCGAGCAAGTTCTAGGCCCGCAGCTGTGGCTTTGCACCTCGACATAGCCACGAATTTGCACTCCGGCATTCATCCGGGCATCCGGAGCGGCCCAGTGACGGCGCCCGTCTCAGTTGCACCCCGACATTTCTCTGTCCGTCCAGGTCCTGGAGGGGTATCGGCGGGAGGTGCCCTGGACTGCACCTCGCTGCCGATAAGGGCCTCCCCGACTTAGGTGGTCTGGGCGACGTCTAGGCGTACCACTCCACCCCAGGCACCTGCGGTTCGCCGTCCATGGTTTCCGCCAACCCGATCTCGACAGGGTTGGCGGTCGAGTAGTCCGAGGAAAGATTGGTGCCGACAGAGATCTTCTCCACCCAGGTCGTACATGCGTGAGCGAAGGTCAACCCTCCGTCTATCAGGTAAAGCTGTTGAGTCGAGGTAGGCCAGGTTCCCTCGGCGATGTTCTTATCTGGGGCCCCCTGCCCGGACCCGCCGTAGGCGTCGTAGATGAATAAGCCGTGTACAGGAAATAGGTGGCGTTATTGAGGTGCTTGCCGTAGGGGTCGAGGATGGTGGCCGTCGAGGACCCCCCAGTTACTGGAATCGATGCTGAACACCACGTAATAGCCGTTCTCGCTGCCGTCGATGGTCTGCACAGCGGCTTGGGCCTTGTGCGCTCCCAGACCCATCAGAGCCCCCGCGAGCAGCGTCCCTATGGCGAGGGCGGTCGCTAGAGGGCGTCGCCTGTTTCGATCACCGCGGGTCCTAATTTGGTCTCTCGGGTGGCCCCCCATGAGGCGTGCATCGGCAGGTCCAGTGGGTTTTGGAGGACTTGCGGGCCCGTCGGGTGATCCAAGGCCTCTGGCGCGCCCCACCGCCAGGGAGGGCACGCCCAGAGTAGAGCGCAGCGACAACTGGCCCATCAGGCCCCTCTTCTGGGCCCACCGCGGGAACTCCTGCTGCTGGTGCCTGGCCTCGCCCTACTCTCTCGCATCAATAGTTGAAGATCCCCCCGTCGGAGGCCACCAGCCAGTAGCCACCACCGTCGGGAGTGGCGGCCATGCCCACGATGGGCTTGGCCAGGGGAAGTGAGCCGGCCGAGCCGAAGAAGCGGGCGTCGCCGTAGTTGAAGATCCCCCCGTCGGAGGCCACCAGCCAGTAGCCACCGCCGTCCGGGGTGGCGGCCATACCGACTATGGGCTTGGCCAGGTGGATGGCCCCGGCCGATCCGAAGAAATGGGCGTCGCCTTGCGGCGGTGGAGGCGGGCTGCTGAGAAAGATGGTGTTGTATCCGCTAGGGGACTCCCCTCCCCATATCAGGCACGTGAACGACGGCGAGCAGGTAAGTCCCGTCCAATAGACAACCTTTGCGCCAGACGGCAGACGGGAGGTCTGCCACGAGACGCCAGCGTCGTCCGAGAAGCCTGCCTCGTTGGAGGACGCTTGCCCTTCGCCCGATTGTCCGCTCGCAGCGATGCAGTGGTTGGGGTTGCTGGGCTGGCAGGCGAAATAGGCAAACTGATTGGGTCCCACTTGCGACGAGGCCCAGGTCACGCCACCGTCGTCTGAGTACATGCCGCCATACGTCTGGGGAGCAGCACAGGTTCCACAGGGAGGCGAGGCCCCGCTGTCCCTCGATCCGAGGGTGAGGCAGTGAACTTGGGACCCGGCCACATAGCATTCCGGAACCCCGAGGATGGCCGCCGGGGGGAGGGTTGAACGGCTCCAGTTAGCACCCCCATCTGTCGAATACAACGCTATCTCGGTCGGGTTCGTGCCACCGTAGGCGGTGCGGCTCAGAGCAACACAATCAACGTTTCCGGCTGGAGCTACGACACAGGAGACACCGTCCCCTGTATTAGGGCCGCCAGAAGAGACAGACCAGGTAGCGCCGCCGTCGTCCGTGTAGACGCCGGGATTCGACGCTGCCACACAATGATCCCGGTGTTGAAGAGCTACGCATGAGAGCACACCATCGTGGTACGGCGACGCCGCGAACATGGGCGACGGCGCGGCCGACCAAGTCGCTCCTCCGTCACGGGAATAGTAGACCTCATGCCCAAATGCGACGCAATCGACAGAGGTATCTACAGCCTCACACCAGATCCTCTGGACATATTGTGCTCCGGGCGGAAGGGATGCCGCAGTCCACGTAGCTCCACCGTCCGTTGAGTAGGCGGCATAGCTGGTGGGGGCGCCTCCTTCATCGCT
>DASRCF010000162.1:0-6033 GCA_035653255.1 Chloroflexota bacterium | reverse complement strand
GTGCGCCGAGGAAGGTATCGATTCCATCGAGGGACTCGACGCCAAGGCCGTCGATTCCTTCTCGGCGTATCTCCTCCGGTTTGATGGTAAGAATGGCCGGTTATCACGCCACAGCGTCCACGCCTACGCCAGGGCAGTGCGGACCTTCCTACTGTGGTGCCAGCGCAATGGAGAAGCCGTCGCGGCGGCGCCGCAGTTGCCGCGGCTGCCCAGGAAGGTGCTCGATGTGCTCACCTGGGAGGAGATCGAGGCCATCGAGCGGGCGGCGCCATCGGAGCGGGACAAGCTGATCGTTCGGGTCTTGGCCGATGGAGGTCTGCGAGCCACCGAGGTCTGCTCTCTGCGGCTGGAGGACCTGATCCGGCGAGGTCGCAGTACGTTCCTACGCGTGAGGGGCAAAGGAGCGCGGGAACGGCTGGTTCCAGTCGTGCCCACGCTGTTTCGTCGACTCGAGCGGTACGTCTCCCACTACCGGCCGGCAGATATCTGCGACGACCACCTCTTCGTCTCTTTGTACAAGGGCCACTCGGGAGAACACGAGATGATGACGAGAAGTGGCGTCCTGCAGTTGGTTCGCGGGGCGACGCGGCGCGCTGGGATCAAGAAGCGTGTGTACACCCATCTGTTTCGACACAGCTTTTTCACCAACGGTCTGCGCGGTGGCATGAATAGCCTGGTCTTGGCACAGGTTGGCGGGCACTCATCACTCCGAATGCTGCAGGAGGTATACAGCCACCTGGACGTAGATGATGCCTATGAACAGCTAACTCGGATGTTGACGGCGCGCAAGGCTGGCAACTAACCGACCAACGGAATGAGAGTGTCGATGGTGTGCTGTTGAGCCAAGGCGATGGCGATCCGCCGCAGACTCCGTGGTGCGACAGGTTTGCCTGACATGGCCGCGGTCACGGTCGGGCGACTTAGGCCTGCGGCAGACGCCAAATCGGCCTGGCTCCAGCCGCGGCGCGCCAACTCCAGCTTCAGCCGTTCGGAATTCAGCGGAACGCCCACATGTCCTCCTTGCTTTGAGGTCGATCAGAGCTGCACCCTTCAGGTAGTCGCCTGTGAGACGGCGTGGACATCAAACCGAGGAACCCGGGCAAACACCGCGGTCGCCTCGTCGGGCCGTTGGGGGGAAGGGTGGGACGACGTACTAGAACATCTCCTTCCCCTCGGAGGGTCCATCAGGGCTTGAGTTGGTCGTGAAGTCGACGGGATCTGCCAAGAATCGAAGCACAGCATCGAGGCTTCGTAGAAGCCTCTGATGCGCCTCCTCGCCGAATTCATAGCCGATGTGGATCGCGTATCCGTGGTACGCGGGCACAACATCGATTTCCGTGATGTGCAGGTTGTCTGGGGGTCTATCGGCGATCCCGTTAGCGATCACTTCAGCCGTGAATCTGTTGAGAGGTTGCGATTCTTGTTCCACATCCCGTAGTCGGTTTGAGGCACCGAGGTATATCAACGGTAAGGCAAAGTCATGATCAATCGGCAACTCATGGCCGTCACGCCGAGTTTCTTTCCAATCGCCCTTTCTCACACCCTCTTCTGTTGTGCTATCGCCGGATCAATCCTGCCGCTCCAGTCGGAGGCGCGACAAGCCTGAAATGCACGTGCCCTGACAGGCACGGGCTTGCGCAACTCGACTGTGCCGGCATCGGTCGCTCCGTCGATAACCCACAAGATGGAGAGATGTAGATGCGTAATGACTATTGGGCGAAACAGCGGCGGTCAGGTTCCGACTTCAACTATCGCCCTCGGCCCAGCTTTCGGCTGACAGGCAACGATATCGTCGCGGTCTTGGAGCTACTTGTCTGCCTTGTCCTGACAGTGCAAGGCCACGTGGAGGCCGCACTCATTTTCGGGTGTCTCGAGAGATCGCGTCGACGCTTTCGTTAAGGGCAACGGTTGCTGGAGTTGCGAGCGTGGTCGTGGCCTGGCAGGTTTGTTCAGGTCACGGCCGCTTTCGGGAGGGCGGGGACGTCCGGCCCAGAATTACCAGGAACGCCACGACGATTGCCATTCCGCCCAAGATCGTGAATGGTACCACCGCGAATCGGACAAGCCTGTCGAGTACTCCGGGGTGAGCAGGCGTTACACGGGTGTAGGTATCAGAGCCGGCGTTGCCACAGTCTATGGAGA
Organism: Chloroflexota bacterium; assembly: GCA_035653255.1. Classification (GTDB taxonomy): domain Bacteria; phylum Chloroflexota; class UBA5177; order UBA5177; family JAJPKF01; genus DASRCF01. Next base: position 3,891 of record DASRCF010000162.1, on the reverse strand, counting down.
GCGTGGCTCCCGACAGGCTGTACGAGCAATCAACTGAGTGGCCCTTTGCTGAGAGAACGAGTCGGGAGTTGCCTGTCATACTCCAATAGGCGGATCGGGTGGCGTTATGCCCGGTACACGAGAAGCTACCGGATTCGAAGAACTGACAGGTCTGGAATGTCTTCGGCACCTTCTTGCCATTAATCGAGGACGCTACCCACGTGCCGACGATGCTTGAATGCGACGGAGTCGGTGTCGGAGCGTATGTTGGCACTGGCGTTGATGTGGCTGACCGAGTTGGCCCTGGTGTGGGTGTCGAAGGGCCGAGGGTTCCCGTTGGGGTTAGTGTTGTCTTGCCGGTAGGCGTCCGGATGAGGGTGCTCGTAGCGGTTGGACTGGGCGTGAACGTCCGAGTGGGCGATGGACTCGGCGCCGTTACGCGGCGGTATTTTTGAGTGCCCTGACTGGCGCCGCACCGTGTTGTGAGGGTCGTAAGAGTCACCGAATAACTGCACTTAAACGTGGCCCCGTAGGCAGTGATTCGGATATGTGTCGCATCAATGATGCTCCACGTGCCTGGGGGAGCTTTCTGAACTGCGTGACCTGTGCAGTGGTAGCGGTGATTCGCAAAATATTGGCAGGTGTCGGCGCCTCGCGGCACGGGGTAGCCATCGGCGGACACTTCTCTCCACTTGCCGACGAGCTGCTGAGCAGAGCCGGCGGATGAAGACGACGCGGAGGCCAGACCTATGTTTTGGCGAGCAACAACTAGGAGGGCGCTAGATCCCCAAAACGGCAGGACGGCGGTCACGAAGAGGCCCTGCGCGAGATGCGCGACCTGGCGGCGGCATCCGAAGGGAGCCATGCTCCAGTTTGGCTCAGGCTTGCGGGTCTAGAGGCCCATGTCGGCATCCCAGCTCTGAATCTCGGGAGACCCTTCGTAGAAATCAACAGGCTCCGTGAGGAATCGGTCGACATCCTCAAGGGTTCGCAGAATCCGTCGGTGTACGTCGCCCATCGTTTCGTAGGCAACCTTGATGACGTATCCGCGCCTAACCTTCGCGACGCGAATGTCCATGATTCTGAGGAAGTCGCTATCAGACTCCGCTACTTCGTCAGCGCTGCTCTCCGCCGTAGCCTTGTCGAGACCGGGCAATAAGTGATCCATGTACTGTAGTCGCACCAGGTGGGCGCTACATAGCAGAACGCTTGGTGGCCATCGGACAGTCTTAGCTGTCGAGTTTGGCTGTCGAGTTTGGCTGTCGAGTTTGGCAGCGCATTGGCAGCGCAGGCCAATTTCGGAGACTCTTTCTTAGCCAGATTTGGCTGAAACATTGGTGAGGGCGCTGGGATTCGAACCCAGGACCGACGGATTAAAAGTCCGTTGCTCTACCACTGAGCTACGCCCCCGCGAGCAGCCGAGCGTCTGACTGAAACCATGACGAGGCTTGACGGCTTATGCGATTGTAGCCGTGGGGCGGCGCGGCGTGGTCCGGATGCGAGCAGGCCGGGCGACCAGGGCGGTAACGGCCCTTGAACCGGCTGGCTGTGGGGTGTGGCCGCCCAGGCCCGAGGATCGACAGACTGAGGAGTGAGCTTCTTCACGACGCGGGAGCTGGCCCATCTCGTGGCCGTGTACGGCTACTGGGCGATCCTGCTCGGCAGCGCCGTAGACAGCTTCGGTCTGCCCGTGCCCGGCGAGATCATGGTGGTGACGGCCGCGGTATATGCGGGCGCCAGTCACCGGCTGGCCGTGCCACTCTTGATCGGCGCGGCCGCGCTGGGAATGATCGGCGGCGATAACCTCAGCTTTGTGCTGGGGCGGGAGGGAGGCTCGCGCCTGGCGGGACGCTTCGGCCATCTGGTGCACTTCGACGAACGGCGGCAGCGGCTGGCTCGCTACCTCTTCCGCCGGCACGGGAAGAAGATGGTGTTCGGCGGCCGCTTCGTGCCCGTCGTCCACGTCTGGACCGCCTTTCTGGCCGGCACAAACTCCATGTCCTGGCACCGCTTCATGCCGCTCAACGCCGTCGCCTGTGTACTTTGGGCGAGCGTGCTGGTGGCGTGCGGCTATGCCTTCGGGGCGGCGGCCGTCCACGTGGGAGGCGTCGTGGCGGCGTTCTCGCCCCTGATCGCCGCCCTCTTTCTGGTCGCCGGCCTGCTTGTGGTGCGGCTGATGGAGAGGCGGTGGCAGCGGGAGGCGGATGCCGAGGAAGAAAAGGGATGATGCGGCGAGCGACGGCACATCTGGCCGATGTCACGCCGCTGCGCGAGTCGGCCGACTTCAGGCGCCTGTGGCTCGGCGGCGCGCTGTCGGGGATGGGAAGCCGGATGAAGGCGGTTGCCGTGGCCGTGCAGATCTACGCGCTGACGCACTCGTCGCTGGCTGTTGGGCTCGAGGGTCTCTTCATTGCGGTCCCATTGATCGCCGTGGGACTGCTGGGCAGCTCGCTCGTCGACGCCGTCGACCGGCGAAGGTTGGTGATCGGCACCGGCTCGGCGCTGGCGATCGTTTCCCTGCTCTTCGCCGCCCAGGCATATCTCAACCTGGGAGTCGCCGGCCTGCTCTACGCGCTGGTCGCGGTTCAGTCGTCTCTGGTGGCGATCGATCAGCCGGCGCGCCGCACCTTCGCGCCCAGGCTCCTGGCGCCGGAGCGGCTGACCTCAGCCTCTGCCCTCAGCTTCCTGTCGTTTCAGGTCAGCATGATCGTGGGACCGCTCTTCGCCGGTGTCCTGATTGCCGCGTCCGGCTACCAGATCGTGTACGCCGTCGACGCCGCGACCTTCCTGACCGCACTCTACCCGGTGTTCCGGCTCCCGCCGATGCCGGTCCTCGGGCGCCACACCTCCGGCGGCTTTGGAGCCGTCCTCGGCGGCCTGAGCTACGTGGTCCACCAGCCGGTTCTGCGCAGCCTCCTGCTGGCCGACCTTAACGGCATGGTCTTCGGGATGCCGTGGGCACTCTTTCCGGCGCTGGCGGCGACCAGGTACGGCGGCGTGCAGACGGTGGGATGGCTGTATGCCGCGCCCGCCTTCGGGGGTCTGCTGGCGGCGGCATTTTCGGGGAGGGTCTCGAGAGTCCGGCGGCAGGGGATGGCCGTGCTGATCTCGATCGGTGTGTGGGGCGCAGCCGTGGCGGCGTTCGGCTTCTCCAGCTCGCTGATGCCGGCCGTCCTGATGCTGGCCATCGCCGGAGGCGCCGACGTCGTCAACGGGGTGTTCAGAACGACGATACTCCAGCTCGCTCCGCCGGACGCGCTCCGTGGGAGGGTGAACGCCGTGGGCTACGTCGTCGGCGCCGGTGGGCCACAGGTTGGAAACATCGAGGCCGGCATCGTGGCCTCATTGACCTCAGCCGTGATCAGCGCCATCAGTGGCGGCGTGGCATGCGTGATCGGCGTCGGCATCATTGCCGTCACGATGCCGGCTCTCGGGCGCTACCGGCCCGAGGCGCTCGAGGAGCCACGGGATGTCGTGGCGGCGGCGACTGCTTTGGAAGCGCTGGAGGTCGGAGAGTCGACGGACTGAGACTCGATGTGGGCCGGCAGACCAAGATCTTGTACAGGCTTGAGCTGCGATCTACAGCAGTGACGACCTGTCACTCAGGACAGAGTGGGAGCGGTGAGACTTCACGGTTCCGCAGTCGACATCCCAATCGATCGTCGAGGAAGAGGTCCACCACTGGGTCATTACCACTGAGCCGCCTCCGGTGAATGGCGTCAGGGCGCAGTTCGCCGTCGCCTGGGCGTAGGTGCTCGCTCCCGGAACCCATTCCGGGAGGTCGTACAGCGAGCTTGCGGGGCTGATCGTGCCGGCGATGACATGCCACTGATAGGCGGTCGAGTAGAGGCCGACCTTCACGCCCAGCTGCTGGAAGTACGCCACCATGCCCTCGAGATCGGCGGCGTTGCG
>DASRCF010000161.1:0-9599 GCA_035653255.1 Chloroflexota bacterium | reverse complement strand
GGTTGCGGTTGTGGTGTGACCGAGCGGATCAATCCTGGATGAGAGCCGGCCCAGGGGGTCGTACGTGTATCGAGTGACGTGGCCTGCGGGGTCGGTCTGCGAGATGACATGTCCATCCGCGTCATAGCCGGTCTTTCGCGTTGAGCCGTCAGGCATGGTCGACGAAATGCGCTCATTGTCAAGGTCATACGTAAAGTTCGTCGAGCGGCCCTGGGCATTCGTGACGCTGGTCAAGTTGCCGGCCACGTCGTACGTGCGTGTTTCCACGTGTCCGAGCGGGTTGGTGACGGTGAGCTGTTCACCTAGGGCGTTATAGGTATATCGGGTCGTGAAAGCAGCCGCATTTGCTCCGGGCGCGTTCCCGTCCGGGGCCACCGAAGACGTCTTCTGCCCCAGGATGTCGAAGGTGGAAGTTGACCTGTCCCCCAAGGGGTCGATCGTCTCCACCAGATCTCCGTAGGCGTCGTACGTGCGCAACCACTTGTTCCCGTCGGCGTCGATGAACTCTATAGCATCGCCCGGATGGGAAGGATCACTGTAGACCCATTGTTCGATCGCTGAATGCCCATTCCCGGTGGGACGCGACGCCCTGAGCATGTTTCCGCGCGCGTCGTAGGTATAGGTAGTGGTTACGCCAGATGGGTCGGTGGCCGAAGTCAGCTCGTCAAAGGCGTTGTAAGTGTACTTGGACGTGCGGCCGAGCGGATCCGTTGAGCTGACCAGATTGCCGTCGGTGTTGTGTACGTTTGTCCACGTGTGGCCGTTAGGGTCGGTCGTCGACGAGACTCCGAGGTTCTGATTGTAGGAGTAGGACCAGGTAGCCTGGTCGGGCGTGCCGTAACCGTCCGTCTTGTACAGCATCAGATTATCGGCGAATTTCTCTACCTTCCAGTTACCGGCCGGGCTCTGCACCGCAGTGGCAGTGTATGGGGGCAGTCCGTAGTACATCCACGCCGTCGCCCTACCAATGGGGTCGGTCTGGGCCGTCACCCGGTTCTGGCTGTCGTAGGTGATGTGGAGAGTAGCGCTATTGGGCAATACTCGTGAGGTCATTCGTTCCAAGGAGTCGTAGGAATAGGTCGTCGTCTGCCCGGCAAAATTGGTGAATCTGACGAGGTCGCCGGCCGCATCATAGTCGTAATGTTCCGCCCGACCTGCGGGATCGGTGATTCCCGTGATGCGGCCCGCGCTGTCACTCGTGAAGTTCAGCGACCGACCGGCTGGATCGGTAACTGAAGCGAGATGACCATACTTGTCGTACTTCAGTGTGGTGATGTACCCGTTTCGGTCGCTCTCGGCGATGAGCCTGCCCACCGCGTCAAAGGTATCTGCGGCTCCGTCCTGCTTCGTGAAGACGTAGCTGCCGCTCTTGGTCTTCACAAGCTTCGCAGTGACGAAGGGAGCAGCCTGATATCCCGAGGCGGTACCGACGAAAGAGACGGTCGCGCCGTCTTCCTGGCACACGGTCGCGCCGGAGCCGTTAATTAGCAGGTAGGCCCCGTAGCTGCTCGACCAGCCGTTGCCAAACTGATCGGGGACGCTCGCCCTTGCCGCTATGATCTTGTCCAGAACAGCTTGAGAGTTGTATGTACGGCTGAGGAGGAGCGCCCGCCCGCGCCCGGGCACAACAGCATCGACCTCGGTCTCGGAGAAGTTACCGGTGGCGTCGTTGACTCCATAGCCGCTCTCGTTGGACGCGGGAGCTGAGGTTGCGGGATTGCTGTGTCCGAACCCCTCGCTGCCCGACCAGAACCCTTCGCATCCCGTCTGTCCGGCGGGTGGCAGCGCCGGTGTCGCACCAATGGGAGGGGTAAGGAGCCAGTACCCATCCTGACCCTTGGCATCGGTCCCCTCGACCAGAATCTGTCCGTTATCGTTGATGTCCAAGGCGAGCTTGAGACTGACCCCCGATGATGGTGGAAGGAGAGACTGGAGGGCGATTGGCATGCCGGCGTTCGGCCAGATCACAGCCAGCCTATTTTTTAAAGTGTCCTGACCACCGCCCGGGCTGAGATAGCCTACGATGTCGCAGGCGTTGTTCAAGCCGGTAGCTTGTGACCAGCCGGAGTCGAATGGTGGGGGTGCGTAGAGCGGGACTGTGATGCCCTGATATGAATAGGCCGGCAGGTCATATGCCTGCCCCGCGACGACTCCCTCATCGTTTAGAGCGTTGGCAAAGTCCATCGCCGGAAGAGTTGTGGCACTTCCGTTCTGCCAGAGGTAACCTGACTCTTCTGACAATTGGTATACCAGAAGCACCTGGTCCTTATCGTTGATGGCGACCGGCTCGAAACTGCTCGCGGCGAATCCGGGTACACCGATGGCCGTAGGGGAGCCGCCATTCGACAGGAAGTAGGTACCGCTCTGGCATCCGGAAGCAGGAGGCCCCACGGCGAACTCGACAATGTCGCCGCCGTCGTTGATGGCATACCCGTCGAGCCCAGTGCAGTTGGAAGGGAGGGGTAGGGTACGGCTCGGAGTTCCCGAGCCTCCGTCCCACTCCACCGGCTCAAGAACACTCTTCTGGCCGTCCGCGGCAACCCCAACCACGTCGTCTTTGGCATTGATCGCGCCGGCAATTGACAGCCAGTCCGAATAGTGCGAATAGGAGATTGGCCCTAGGGCAGAGCTGGAGCTGCCCCTCCATATAAATGCTTCGTCCTGAGGGGTGGGGCAGTCGGTGCATGCGTTCGTCCCGTTCCCAACGACGTGACCCTGTTGGCTGAGGGCCGCTGCGGTAACGTCGGTGAACCCGGGCGGCCCTGTCACCGGGGCAATGGAGTAATAGCCGGCCGTCGAGTCCCTATGGCTGGGCGTTGCCCCCGACGTCCTCCTTTCCCCCAAGAAGAGATCCATCGACCCGAGGCCGCCTGAGCCGGGCGGTGCGACACGCGGCCATATCGGGTGCAGATGCAGGGGAGGTGAGATGGCCAGGGGCGAGGAATGAACCAAGCCTCCGACGTGCCCCAATGGCAGCGAGAGGAGAACGAGTGCAATGGCAGGGAGGGCTCTGTGGCGAGCAGCCGAAATCCGCGAGACTTCGATCGCCTGTCTATCGTCGATCATCGAGCGCCTGAATCGCCTCATGCCTTCACTGGAGGGACAGGAAGGCATTGAGAGAACTCGCTGGTGGCGTCGAGATTGCTTTTGATGATGACGTCGCGAGGCCGGTGCCTGAACGGAGGACTGGAGCCGGTTTGCAGGAGATCTGTGGCTGTTGCACTCACAAATTTGCCCCGCACGATGACGTCGCGAGGTTCCGACGACCTGGAGACGGGGGACTTGGCCGGCCCCACGGAAGTTGTGAAGTCGCCCTTGCCCTTGGGGCCCGTCTTGACGCCGACAGTCCCGAGCAGCAAACCACCCTCGCCGTACCCTGATGGGTTACAGGAAGTGTTGGAGTAGAGGTCGATCCGGTACTGGGTGTTGGGAGCTGAGTCTAGGGTGCCGGCGATGGTGAGGCCGCCGCTGCTGGTGGCCTGAACCTTGGTGAGCATGGGATAGTTCTGCAGATGGTTGGCCCCGATGCCGGGCTGTTGCGGTGAAGGTTGGTCGGGCCCGAGCTCGTGCCCCTTGAGGCCGATGGTCCAAAGGTCCAGACCGAGCGACTCCTTAGAGCTTGAATCGCCGACCGAATTGTTGTAGAAGCTGTCTCCGTAGACGGCGAGCGAGTTACTGTGGCCCTCGACCGTACCGACCCAGAGGCCCCCCTGCCGGTTGTCGGCAACGATGTTGCCGGCGAACTGCCCGCGGGTCACGTTGCCGATGATCATGGCGCCGACGAGATCGCCCAGGCCTTTCGTTCCTGTCCCGTCGGTGCCGAACCCGTTGTCGTCGATGACGTAGCCGGAGCCTGGCGCCGGCTTGGGATCAAGCGTGGCCGGCCCGACTTGCTCCTGACTGACCGCATCGGCGATGTCCAGGTCGCCCTGGAGGGAGCTGCTGGCGAGCGGAGCATCGAACTGCGAAGCCTGGAAGTCGCCGCTTTTCGCCCCGGCGTCGGTCACGACCTGATTGGTGGGGTAGTGGTCGGCCAAGGCCATTCCGATCGCGTCGCGGACAAAGATGTTGCCGTCGTCAGGTTGGTTGCCCGTCCCGCCGATGTGGTCGCCCGCGTTCCCACCGAGAGCCAGCAATCCCACTCCGTCGCTGGAGAGGATGTTCCATTCGAAGGTATTTGAAGGGGAGTCGCTTGTAATGATGCCGCCGATGCTCCCTATGACGCTGTTGTCGGCGATAGTGTTGCCGCTGCTACCGACGATCGTCAGGCCGATGACGGAGCCGGCGTCAGGGAAGCCGGAGCCGGCCTCGGACTTGATCGAGTCCTTCAGGTCATGCTGCCGGCCGATGATATTGCCTTCGACTGTGTTGCCGCTGGAGGAGCCGTTGCCGTCGCCCGCTATCAGCAGTCCCAGGGGCACACCTAGGAGGCTGTTGCCGACGCCGCTATTGCCGGCATAAGCATTGGGCCCACTAGCCTGTCCACCGACCACGCCGGCAACCGTGCCTTCGAGCCCCGATGCGGTTTCGCCGCCCGGCTGGACGCAGGAGTCGTTGGCCACTCCGCATGATCCTGACGCCACATCGCCACCTCCAGCGCCGCCGCCGCCGAACGTGGCCCCGATGGTATCGAGTAGTAAGGCGCCGGCGACGTCGTGCATCCCGAGAACTGGTTGTTTGCCGCTGAGAGCGATCTGTGATTCGGGTGCGTCGGTCCCGAAGGCGTCGGACTGAATCTTTGGCCCTTTGTCCCCGGCGATGTTGAGTCCCACCATGTCGCCTGCAAAGGTGTTGCCGAAGCCGCCGCCGGAGGCGCCGACGACGAGGCTGGCGATGTTTCCGGCGGTAAAGACTCCGAACTCATTGCCAACGGGATTGGCCGTGGGCGTCCCATTGGGCAGGTCGCCGATGAGGTTGCCCTCAATCCTGACGCCGGATAGTGCGTTATACGGCGGCGCCAGAGCCAGAACACCGACGGTGTTCCCCGTGATGACGTTGCCGCCGGGATTGGAGCCAATGGTGATGTTGGAGGCGGAGCCCGAGGAGGAGATGGCGATGCCGACCGCGTTCCCCTTGTTCACCGGGAGGTCTGTACCGTCAGGAGCCAGGCCGATGTAATCTCCTTCCACCGTGAGATTGGACACGTCGGACTGCCGAACGAGGACGCCGGAGCCGAATGGGAGCATCTGTGTGCCCACCTGTGCCGGGGTCTCGTGCTTGTCCTTGAGGGAGTCCATGAAGGACTGGAGGCCGGAGGCATCGCCGTTGCCTGAGATGACGTCACGATCGGCCGCCGTGGTTCCCCCGATGACGTCGTTGGACGAGGCCACCTCGATCCCCACACCATTTGCCCCGACTTGGTAGCCGCCGCCGAACTTCGGCGCGACGCCGATCCAGGAGCGGGTGACGGTTGACTTGCCGCCCTTGAGCAGGATGCCGTCCCTGCCAAAGCCAGTAACGATTAGACCGTTCACGGAGGAACCACTGCCGTCGAGCTCGAGACCGTTCGCATCTTTCCCGGCGCTACTTCCGTCGATCTGGACACCCGGTTGACCGTCTGGAGTGCCGGGTTGACTTGCGCCGTCTATCGTTACGGGAGCAGTTATCGGTGGTAGGGAGCTATCGAGCGCAATGCTTGGCGCACCGGTCGCACCGACGATGTTGAAGGTGATGGCCGAAGCGGTCGTGGGGATGGAGTAGATCCCGGCGCCGCTAGCGGTCGACCCGAGAAAAACCTCATCACCCTTACCCCCACCGTTGATGTAGTGAATGGCGGCCCGTAATGAGCACTCCCCAGAGTTAGACGCGCAGACGTCTTGGGTTGCGGCGCCATCTTTGGTCGTGTTGACGGTGACGGCCGGGGGCAGGCTCGCTCCTAAGATGCCACCCATCCCGGGGATATCGACAGCAGCTCCCAGCTTCCCGGTCGCTGGATCCAACCCGACAATCGCGCCCTCCACGCTGCTGCCGCTGCCGATCCAGCCGCCCAGGACGCACCCGAGCTCCCCGTCACTGCAAGCCACCGTGGCTAGCGCGGCCGTTCCGGGTACCGGCTGCAGCTTCCCCGCGGTCGCGGTCACTTGCTCCGATCCCTTAGTCTCAGTCGTGGAGATAGAGATGGGGAAGTACCCGCCGACGTTGCCGTCTCCACCGGCTGAGGCTTCACAGAGGTTGACTGATGGGCAGGAGATACCCCGAATGTCGGCACCTTCGAAGCGGCGCCCGGAGACCGGTGCGCTGATGGTGCCCACGAATCTGTCGCCGTAGAATACCGACAGCACATTGTCGTCGGTGCTGCTGGTGGCGCTGGTTATCCCGCCGACGAGGCAGACTGCAAGGCCCGACCCCACGGGCGGAGTGCAGCCGATTGCTCCTGAATAGGGTATGCTTGCGAGCAATGCGACCGAGAGCGTTGAGGGGTCGACGGCGTAGGCTACGCCGCTCTCGGTGTTGCCGTTCGCGACCACGCCTACGGCTATGCAGGAGCTGACCGTCGGGCACGCTATCGGACCGAGCGGCGGGGAGCTGGGATAAACCGGGCTACCCGGCACACCATTCGAGATGGGGACAAGTGCGGCCTCCTCGCCGACGTTCCCTTTCGAGTCCACGGTGAGACTGTATCCTGTGGCTACGCATTGAGAGGAGGTGGCACATGCTACTCCGACGAGCCCTATATTTCCCTGGCCCTTGTCTGACCCAACCTGGATCGGTGATCCCGCCACGCCGTTGTCAATCTGAACTACGGCTCCCGAATCCTTCAGCTCCGAATAACCGACCGCGATGCACTTTGTCGGTGTGTAGCAGGCCATGCCGTTCAGATAGGAGTTTTGCGCCGTCGAGGTCGAGCCGTCGGTGAGGGTCGGTTGCGCCGGCATCTGGGAAGCGTTTCCAGACGCCCAAGGGCCAGGGACACGTTGACTGCTGCTCTCCACGGGGCCAGATCGTGAGAGATCCACCGTCGGCAGCCTGACCTGCAGCACGGATGCGTGAGCGATCGGCTCTCCTCCGAGCCCGATTGAGGTAGCCGAAAGTAGGCTCGCGCTAACAACAAGAGCTGATGTCACAAACACGCCTCTAGATAGCCGCATCCTCATCCTCTCTTCTTCTCCAAAAGTATTGAGCCGAGATACGTAGGCAACACCGGGTAGGGGGATTCAGTCGGTCGAGGCTCGGAGCATGTTTCGGCTGAAGCGCCCGGGCGTGGTCCAATAGCCGGCGCTTGGATTCGATGCTAATCGGGAATCGTAGCACCTTGAGCTGAGTATTCACGACTGCTGCCCGTCTCTTAATGAAGGTGCAGCCAATGGCCCCTCGCCAAGAGCCGCCTCGATAAACGACAACATCGTGGGCCAGTCGCGGAAGTAGCGTGCTTCCCGTGAATCCAGGTGGTGCACTTTCCCACGCCATTCGACACGCCCGTCGCCGATGTCTTGTGGCCAGATTTGCAACGCGAAACGAGTCATAGGCGAGCGCGAGGTTACTTCCATATCGCCCCTTCACAGATGGAGTCGAGATGACCGTACCAGACCGACCGTTACAAGAGCGTTACCGGTCGTCAACTGCGTTTGGAGGCGTTAGGCCGGAGCCACCTCGAGCGCGTGCCGACAGAAGCGATCCAGCGAGGGGAGAAGCGAGTCGTACGAGGCAGCCGCGTCTAAGATCACACGGGGGGGAGCGGGCAGGGGTTCGAGCGGAGGCGGCATGCTTCCTGTTAGTTCCCGTAGCCGTTCTGCGTGCTCAACCGACGGCAGGCTGGCATAGAGATGCCGATACTCGGTCTCGGCAAGAATGCGGTTATCTTCTCGTGAAGGATCGATACGCCAGATGGCATAGGTCACGGCGCCATGATCTTGCCGCCTCGTTGCGACCGGGAAGAGCCGCTCGAGGTCGGCTATGGCTTCGTCCGGTTGGCGGAGTCCGAGACGTGTCAGCAGCTCCTCCCGAAAAAGGCACAACTTGAGGCGAACCTCTGATCTAATGCGGCCTTGATCCAGCCGCTGGGCCTCCTCCAGCAAGGCTAGGGCGTCTTCGGGCTGGTCTTTGAGGGCGGCCAGTCGCGCCGCCACAAGCAGATCTCGGTAAAGCCACTGGGGCATGCCGAGACTGCGACAGAGGTGCTGCGCACGCTGGTTAAAAGCTTCGCTTTGGTCAAGAATTCCGCGATCCAGCCTCGCCGAGGCTATCTCTCCCGCGACGATTGCGACGTTCTGCGGGTTGTCGATCTGAATGGAAACGGCAACGCTGGCACTGAAGGCGGCCTCGGCTTCGGCGTCGGCGCCCGCTGCGTGGTACACCGATGCCAGACTGCCAATCCCGACAGCCATGTTTCTCGTCTCTCCGATCTCGGCCATGATCTCGATCGACTCCGCCAGATAGCGGAACGCGTTGCCGATGTCTCCCAGGTCGTAGTACGTGGTTCCGATGTTGCCGGTTACCGCACCCTGACCTCGTCGCTCGCCAAGCTCTTTCGAGATCGCCAACGACTTCTCGTCCCATACCAAGGCTTCTTCAAAATCCCCTAGCTCGTTGGCTGCCACACCCAGATTGAACATCGCGAGCGCTTCTGCCCGCCGGTGCCCGATCTCTTGCGCGAGGTCGAGCTGACGTCGAAACAACTTCTTTGCCGGCTGGAGATCGCCCTTGAAGCGGAGCACGCTGCCGACCCGGCCAAGTGCCAGAAGGATACGGGCTCGGTCACCCAGTCGCTCCTCTAATGACAGCGCCAGCCGGTAGTACTCTAACGCTTCATCGAATCGGGATCGCCTCGAGTTGACGGTGCCAATTGCGCCGTACGCCGAGGCAATCTCGGCTGGGTCGTCCAGAGCTTGTGCAAGCTCCAGCTGACGTCGGGCAAGACGCTCGCCACCCTGATAGTCCGCCAGCCACAGTACCACCTCGCCCAGCACTCCGACGGTGCGGCAGAGTCCACGCTTATCGCCAAGAGACTCAAACTCGGGCAGTGTGTCCTCCAGCCATTCACGCGCTTCCCTGAGCTGGCCCTTCTGCTGCATCGAGTCTCCGACTGCCAGCCGGATGTAGGCAGCGACTGACCGATCTCCCAGCCTTCGAGCCAGCCTCGATGCCTCGTAGAGGATGCCCGAAGCCTCATCCCAGTTCCCCTTGCTCTGCAGAGTCTCGGCCAGACGAAGCATGACGGCAGGCTGCCGGGAGGCCGGCAACAGCCCGATGGCCCGCCGGAAGAAGAGCTCGGCCGCGTCATGGGAGTAGATCCGGACGGCTGCCTCGGCCTGGGCCACATAGAAGGCTGCCGCTTCGTCGTTCAAGCCTGCAAGCTCGAGATGGCGGCCGACCTCCCCGTTTGCCGCCTCTCCAAGGGTTTCCCCCGCCTCTTTGTAGGCGGCAGCCACCCTGCCATGCAGCATGGTTCGCCTGGCGTTGCTCAAGCAGCTATACGCTACCTCTCGCAGCTGACCATGACTGAAGTCGTAGCGGTCATCTTCCCCCTCTCGAATGATGCGACGGTGCCACAGCAGGTCGAGGTTGCGTACCAGGTCGGCATTTTCCTGGCCGGCCGCGAGCGTGAGCACGGACAGCGGAAAGGCACGCCCGATGGTGGCGGCGACCTCGAGCAGATCCCG
>DASRCF010000160.1:0-8995 GCA_035653255.1 Chloroflexota bacterium | reverse complement strand
GGCGTGATGGTGATGCGGTTGACGGGATCGACGTTGGGAAGCATGAAGGCCACGAGGGCGTGGCCTCCCTCGTGAAACGCCACCAGGCGGCGCTCCTCCTCGATCATGAGCGGTGATCCTTCAAGCCCCAGGGTGATCCGGTCGAGTGCCAGGGTGAAGTCCCGCTGCGTCACCTGGCTTTCACCAGACCTGGCGGCGGACAGAGCCGCCTCATTGGCGAGGTTGGCAAGGTCGGCACCACTCATACCCGGCGTCATGCCCGCCAGCGCGGCGAGATCGACATCTGGCCCGAGTGGGATCTTGGCCGTGTGAATCTTCAGAATGGCCTCTCGCCCCTTGCGGTCGGGTGGATCAACGACCACCTGACGGTCAAAGCGGCCTGGTCGAAGCAACGCGCGATCGAGCACATCCGGCCGGTTGGTGGCGCCGAGGACGATAACGGCATCGTTGGGTTCGAAGCCATCCATCGAGACCAGCATCTGATTCAACGTCTGCTCGCGCTCGTCATTCGACCCACCTCCTACCGGGCCGCGGGCGCCTCGGTGTCCTCCTATGGCATCCATCTCGTCGATGAACACAATCGACGGGGCCGAGGCCTTCGCCCGCTCAAAAAGGTCACGGACCCGGCTGGCGCCCACTCCGACAAACAGTTCAACGAACTCGGTTGCGCTGATGGCGAGAAAGGGAACATTCGCCTCTCCGGCGACGGCTCGAGCGAGCAGCGTCTTGCCGGTACCAGGGGGACCAACCAGGAGGACCCCCTTCGGAATGCGGGCTCCCAGCCGGTGATATTTCGCCGGCTCCTTGAGGAAGTCGACGATCTCCCTAAGCTCCGCCTTGGCGGCGTCCACTCCGGCCACGTCGCCGAAGGTCGTGTGTGGGCGCTCCTCCGTGTAGAGCTTCCCGCGGCTCTGGCCAAACCCGAAAATGCCCTGGGTCTGGCTCCGAGCCGCGCGGGTGCCGTAGAGTATCAAACCCAGCAGCAGAAGCAACGGCAGCGAAGTAAACAGGTAGGACAGCAGCGTGACCCAGATGGGCGTGACCGAGGGGACGATCGATACGCGTACCCCATGCGATTCCAGGACGGCATTCGTCGGCGCCACGAGCTCAGGCAGCATTGGAGCGGTGTACCGCTTGTAGTGCGTCTTGCCAACCGTGAATGGACGCTTGAAATCGCCTGAGATGCCGTTCTCGCCCAGTGAGGCAGACTTGACGTTCCCGGCCTTGGCCTGACCGATCAGCTCGCTCTGTGTGATTCGTATCTGAGGTGACTGGCTCCTGAAGTTGTTGATCGCCTGCTCTGTATAAAAGAAGGCATTTACGAGTGCGAACGCGGCCAGGAGGATGAGATAGGTCCGCCCGGATATCCGAAAGCGCTGAGGAGGCGGGCGGTCTCCTCCGGAAGCGTCGTCTCGTCGCCCCGGAAGCTGCTGCCGGGGCGCCGGCGGCTGGCTCGCCGAGTCGCGGCTTTTGCGTACCGGGCTGCTGGGTTCGTTCATGTCCTAGCGTAGCCGCTCGACGCCGATCGGGCCAGTCTCGGTGGTCCGCTGGTCAGCCCCATCTTGGCCCTCTTGTTTCCGCCGATGGCCCGTCCATTTCCATGGAGTCGGCGATAATGGGCGACGAGATCAGCCGAGAAGGCCGGTAGAAATGAAGATACTGCTCGAAATCCTCATCTCGCTCTTCCTCCACCCCGTCGCCATGGTCTTGATGTGGATCAGTCTTGCCCGCCGGTCGGACATCAGCACGGTGCAGAAGGTGGTGTGGGTGATCGTGAGCCTTCTCTGGGGTTTGGGTCCAATCCTCTACGTGCTCGTGTCAGACGGCAGCCTCTGGTAGTAGAGCATCAGATCTGGGCCACGCTCTCTATTCCGCTCAAGCCATCCAACTCTCGAGACCACTTAATGGGGGTCATTTTCGTCGAGTAAGCCCGCCCATCGTCCGTGATCGCCCAGAGCTGATCGCCGACTCGGCAAAATCGTTCGACCATCCGGTCTGGCCAGGGAAGGTCCAGGCCTGCCGAAGCATCTCTCCAGTCGACACCGCCGTCGACGGACTCCAGGATCGTGCCGTTCATAGAGCTCACGCTGTCGGCATGACCGATGATCATGTGTTCGCTGTCGCTCGGGTCGACCCAGACCGCCCGACAATAGGTGCCGACGCGGCTCCCAGTCCAGGTGAGGCCGCCATCCAGGGAGCGATAGAGTCCCCCGCCGGTGGCGGCATATGCAAGGTCCTCCGACTGGTGGCCTCCCACGATCGAGTGGACGTCGGGGTGGATCTGGCCTTGCGGCGGCTCTGAGAATTCGGGCCGGCCGCTGCTTCCGGGGCACAGTGCCCAAGTGTCGCCGAGGTCATCCGACCGTAACGCGCCCCCGACCTCGACGGCGGCATACACGCGCCGCCCGTTCAGGGCGAAATCGCGAACACAACCCGCTTCCGCAGAGTACGGCAGAAACCAGCCGAATCGATCTCGCAGGCTCTCCACCTCGGGTCGCGCAGACCAGGTCACTCCGGCGTCGGACGAGATGAAGATGCCTGCCGGTTCCGTTCCGGCCAGCACCAGGTCCTCCGCTTCTGGATGCCAGGTCAGCCATCGAACGTGCGGGACTTTGAGCCCTTGCGAAGATGCAGCCCATGACCTACCACCATCCTCGGAGCGAAAGATGCCTTCTCGCGATCCCGCCAGGACCAACCTGTCACGAGCGACGACCTTCACTGAAGCTACTTGGAGACTGCAGGTGTCGGGGACGAAGCTGGAGACTCCTTCCGAACAGACGACTACGCCTCCGCTCGTCCCGACAACCATTTGTCCGCTGATGGGTCCCTCCGTCGAGTTCCAAGGATAGCTTTGACGGCGGCCTATCCGCCTGCGCTACCCATTTATCGGACACCTGCCCGATTCGTCAGAGTCGGGCCAGCAATTGGTTCAACGGGCGTGGTACCCGTTTCAGCTCGAGGGCTTCGACCAGCAAGCGGGCATAGCGGATCTTCCGATACGCGCCACTGCCCAAGAAGCGGTGCAGCTGAGCCTCGACCGTCTGCCCACGCCAGGGCAGCTGCTTCTGCAGCGTGTGGAACGAGGGAAGCTGGCCTTCGGACTCAATCACCTCCTCGACCGCTTGTGAGCCCAGTGCCCGTATCAGCTCGTCTTCAAGATCCATCACGCATGCATAGAATCCCAGCTCCTCCATCTCGCCTCGAGTCAAGGCAATCCCGACATCCGTAACTCCGACCTGCTCAAGACTCCTCCGGACCAGATTCTCCTCGCGAACATCGTACAGGCCGAAGACCCTCTGCCCCTGTGGGGGCCCGAGGGTCGCAAGCTGTCGACCTATCGCCTGCACTCCGCCCATCGGCACCACCGAAACTCCCTCGCCTTCGAGGTTTCGTCCGAGGCGCCGGCTCAGCGTCTCCAGCGCGATACGATCGCTCGTCCCCTCAACCAACACAACCGTGCGGGCCTCGACGGAAACAGTTTCGTCGGCACGAGTGTCGTCCACATCCCAAGTGTCACACTTGCGGGCATTTTTCCGCGCATCCAAGCCTCGCCGCGCTGCCGCACCTCGATAAACCTCGACAGAGGAGCAGCCGGAAGGCATCCCTCGCCGACCGTTGCGAGGCGGGCCGGAAGTTCTTCCATGACCCGCCTCGAAACTCGCCGGATTCAGCTAGCAGTGAGCGTCACGTCGTCGACGAAGAAGTCCGAAGGCAGCGATGAGTCCGTCTTGCCCTGGAAGTACACCTGGACCGATTGCCCTTTGTAAGAGGAGAGTGCAGATGTGACATCAAAGCTATATTGCACCCACCCGTTGGTGACGCTCGTGTTGCACTGCGTTTGCGTTGTCTTGATCGTGCCGCCGGACGACGTCCTCACTTTGCTATAGAAGTAGTCATAGCAAGGGCTCCCGGTGGCTTCCGAGGTGTCACTGTAGAGCCAGTAGGTGAGCGTGACCTTGGAGAAGCTCGAGGGCAGCGTCACCTTCTGCCAGATCTGGTCGTTGCAGCGGTTGTAGCCGCAGAGCCAGGCGCTGTACGAGCCCGTGTGCGGCCGTGTGGGATCGATGATCTGGTAGCCGCCGCTCGAGGACTCTGACCACGGACTCTGGCCGTTTTCGAATCCGCCATTCACGACCAGCTGTGACCCGCCGGGGTTGGTCGACGTTGGAGTGGGAGTCGGGGTTGTCGGAGTTGGGGTGGGCGTGGTCGGCGTCGGCGTCGGGGTGGTTGGTGTCGGCGTTGGAGTGGTCGGAGTCGGGGTGGTCGGTGTCGGGGTCGGGGAGGAGGCGCTCGAGCCGGCCACGTCTCGTGCCAGGTTCCACAGGTCGACCGATCCCCAGCCGGTCACCGCATCCCAACCACTGCCGGCGTTGTATGAGCCGTTGGTCCCCGAGGTTACGTCGTGAAACGGCGGATAAGACTGGGAGCTGCCTGCCAGCGAGTAGAGCGTGGGGTCCAGGAATCCAAGGGCCGGCTTGCTCTGAGCCGCCAGGTACTGATTGACCAGCGCCACCATGCCGGCCCAGCTCGGACTGGCCAGGCTGGTGCCGCCAAACTGTCCACACGAGGAGCTGGACCCGTAGCAGACCTCGGCTCCCGTGTTGGGATCGGCATCGGCAGCGATGTCCGGGTAGCCGCGCTTGCCGTTGGCCGCCAGTCCGCTGCCGGTTTGCCATGACGGGCGGGAGAAGATGTTGCTGTAGCCTCCTCCCGAGCCCTCAGGCGCTCCGCTATTGCACGTCGAACAATATGCCCACGCAGTCTCCCCCGGGTAGCCTCCGTTGACGCTGCCCGAAAAGCTCGTCCCTCCAACGCTGGTGACGTACGGGCTGCTTGTGGGGAAGTCCGGATACGGATCGGTGCCAATGCCATATCCCGTGGTATCGCACCAAGAGCCGTTGTCCCCGGAGGAGAAGAAGTAATTGTGGCCCGTCGCCGAGTTCGAGGCGAATACGCTTTCGGCCTGACTGGTGAAGGAATCGGAGGTTGACGAGGCCTCGCATCCCCCCCAGCTGTTGCTGATCTCCCGATTGTTGTTTGAGTCGGTGCCAGCCTGGTTCAGGGCATCGATAAGGCCCTGGTTGGTTGGATTGCCCCCCGAGGTCGGGGCCTCGTAGTAGTCGATGTTGGCTCCGGGCGCGAGGCCTCCGGAGTACTCGATGTCCATCCCCGCCTCGCCCTGGTCCGCCGTTGTCGTTCCACCATCAACCTTTATGACGTGCAGCCGACCGTCGGCGACGGTAGCGACGTTGGCTCCCGTTATCGAACCGAAGTGCTGCAATGTGGAGTCACTAGGCGGTACCGTCCAGAGGGTGATGCCGATGTGCTGCCCGGCGCCGGTATAGCCGGCGTTCCACAGAGAATTGACGTCGTAGGCGTTGGCCAGGTCCTGCGGATAGTATGGGGGCGAGTTGTCGGCGCTGCCGTTGCTCAGGATATGAAATCGCGGGAGGCTGTCGAGTCCCACGATTGACGTGACGATACCGGCAACCTGTGCGGGCACGCGAGGAGCCGCCGAGGGAGCGAAGAAGCGCACGTTGTGGCGCCCGACGCGGGCTCGGTAGCGCTGCAGCGAAACGTGCAGCATCCGCTCGACTCGGGCGGCCGATCCTCTGGCGTCGACGATCAGGTGGTTTGGATACGTGCGCGTGACCGTCAGCCGGTTGGCGCGAAGCCAGGCAATCACCGCCGCCTGCTGCTTCAGAGTGGGATTAAAGAGGCGGTTGGCTTGGGCCTGGGTGAGGTAGCGATGGTACCGCGGCCCGTTCGGATTATTGATGGCCGCCAGCGTCTGGTTGAGCCTCTGTCTTGAGCGAAGGCCGAGGCCGACCGCCAACCCGACGGTTGCGCTCTTGCTATAGACGCCGATTCGTGTCGCGTGGTGAGTCGCTACCACCGCCGGGACGGCGCCGGGCAGCGTCCTGGACCTCAGCGACGAGCGGCTCAAATGAGCGGCGGCCGCATTTGGAACGAGGTACCACAACACCAATCCAGCGACAGCCAGCAGGGCAAGAACAGCGCGTCGAGTCACACCAACCTCCTTGAGTGCATCAAGGCTGGGACCCGACCGAAGCCGTTAATGTCCAGCTTCGAAACACATGTCTTATTTAAGACGTACCACAGATCGTCGGTTTCGTAAATAGGCGAAATCGCAACGAAGGTGAAAAGTTCAAAGTTCAAAAAGTTCAAAGTCGAAAGTCGAAGGTCGAAAGGGGAAAGTCAAAAGTCAAAGGTCGAAAGTCGAGAGGGGTGGAGAGGCGGTTTCCCTTAGCTTCGCCGCCCTCCTGAAGCTGGCACGAAGTGCTCACGACGGTGGTAGGCTTAAGCCATTGGAGGGTTGGCTTCATGCGCATGGGATCCATCCTTCCGGGCGGCACGGCGCGAGAGCAGCTCGAGCAGGCGGTTCTGGCGGAAGAGGCCGGCTGGGAGGCATCTTCACCTGGGAGGGCGGCTACGGCATAGATCCGTGGTGTTTGCTGGCCGCCATCGCCGCGCGAGCTCAACGGGTCAGGCTTGGCAGGGTGCTGTCACCACTTCCAGGCTGAGGCCCTGGAAGCTGGCGAGTCAGGAGGCAACACTCGACCAGCTCTCCGACGGCCGCGCAATCGTCACCCTGGCGGTCGGCGCCCCCACACCAGACCTACCCGAGACCGGCGAGGAAACCGATCTTCGCCTCAGGGCCGAGAGGCTAGATGAGGGGATCGATCTGATGCGCCAGCTTTGGGCAGGCGAGCGGTCCTATGGAGGTAACACTACCAGTATGAAATCGAGATCGAGGACCAGCTTGCCGTTGGAAAACCTGTTCAAGAGCGCGTGTCTATCTGGGTTGTCGCCGTCCGGCCTCGCGCCAAATCCCTGGGGCGGGTGCTTCGTTGTGCCGGAGTGGTTCCCCAAGGTGCGGACGTAGATGATATTCGGGCGGTGCGGAGGTGGCTTGAGGAGCGCGTCGCATCTGCCGAACTCGACGTCTCGCTGAGGGCGAGACAACCGGGGCCACTGATGCCGGCGACAATCGCCGTTGGGGGCAGGCGGGATGCACCTGGTGGCTGGAAACGAACTGGGAGATGCCGCATCACTCGCAAGAGCGAATAACCGATGTCCGGAGGCGCCTCGGCGCTGGCCCTCCTCGCTAGCGCGAAGCGGCCGGCTGGAGAAGCGGCCCTTCACGGGCGACGGGTTCGTCCCTCATCAAACGCTTCATGGCGGGTCTAGCTCGCCCATCGCATGCGTGCCCGACCTCGGGGATAGGCGACAGGCTGCTTCGGATATGGCGAGCGCCTCGGCGGCGAGCCTGGTCGCCTTTCGCGCGTTTACCTTCCTGCCGCCCTCCAGGCTCAGCCTGGTCGCCATCGCGCCCACCCGCGTCATGACCTGAACGCCTTTCTCCGCCGTAGATTTGGCCTGCGGGTAGATAACGCCGAACGACGCGTCGCCCAGGCCGACGGCAAAGTGCCTGCCACCCGTGTCGGCCATGTCACCCATGTAGCTCTTCGCACCCTTGGCCGACTTCCACGCCCAGCTGTCCTCGTAAACCTCGAGGATTCCGGTATGGTCGGCGACGATCTGGCCGAAGAGCGGCACCAAGGGCCACTTGCCGATCGGGTAGCCGAGCTTCCGGGCCTCGGCGTTGTTCTCCCGCCGGTATTTCCCCTTGAGCGAGATATTGATCAAAAAGCCCCTCGTTCGACCGGACCTGAAGAGCTTCACATCCGGGGGCGGCTTACCTATGAAGTGTCGCGGATAGCCGGCGTAACGCACGCTGAGCCAGCGCGTGAACTTCCAGTGGGTGAACTGGTGGATCTCCGCGGGGGTCAGGTAAGCACGCTTGCCCGTCCAACATGCGGGAGCTCTGCCGGCGGCTCCGGTAGGCGCGACAGCGGTTGCGAGCAGGGCGGCGAGGGCGAGCAGGCCACCGGCCAAGACGGCGACGCGAGTGTTCAGCCGTTCCGCCGCCGAGGCCCGGGATGTTCCTGGAGGGATCACCCCTGCGTGGGCCCGTAGGCGACCGCGTTCGTCTCGGCCGTACTGCGATCGACGAAGGCCAGGAGCCATTAGCTCTTCTCAAGCAGGCCGCCGGTCGGGGTGGTGCGCGCCTGCCCCGCATCGACGATGACGGCCACGATCACCTCGCTTGGGTCGAGCGGGTCGTCGCTGACGAGGTACGCGGTTCCGACCTGAGATACGGTGGATGCCGACGTCATCCCCGCCGAAATGAGTGCCGAGCGCGCGGAGGCCAGCAGCGGCTGGGCTGCCGGCCTATCGGAGAGGCTGCGGTCGAGTGAACACAATGTGGGGTCTGTGCTCTGCGGGTACACCAGCGAGTAGCCGCTCGGCGTGCCGATTTCGCCGGGGAGATTCCAGGCGACCATAACGCCGCGGACATGGGAGTGCGGCCGGAGCGGGCGTATCCGCGCGTGGCCCAGGCCGGCCGCCGAGGAGGCGGCCGCCGAGGCGGTGACTCCGGACTGCGACACATAGTAGACGGGGTGCTGGCCGGTTCCACAGGGCGCGGTAGACACGCCTCCGATCGCACCTTTCGAGCGGCCCGGGGCGGCATGGTGCCTCCCGCGCCCCCCGCCGACGGCCCCCGTGGTTACCAGCATGCCGACGACCAGGACCGTCCCTGCGAGCGCCGCGACGCATGTCAGGGCGGGCTTGGCGCCGCGTCCCGCCAAGACAGGTAGGCGCCTCCGGCCTAAGGTTCCACGCCCTGTCGAGTTCATACTAGCCATAGCCGCCGTTGTTCCAGAAGTCAGAGCCGCCCTTGAGGATGTAGTACGGGGAATCGGCGCAGTCTGTGTTGAAACCCCAATCATGAAAGCCCTGGGACGGGTCCTCCCAGATGCCCGTGAGCGTTTCGCCGACGCCGCCGCCCATCCAGGCGCCGTCCTCGTTCACCTCGCCCTGCTGCAGGTTCAACTGCGGCGCCGACACCTGGTAGTCGTGAATGTCCATCGTAGCTGGCGTGACGTAGCCGAAGGCATCCCGGCCGTCA
>DASRCF010000159.1:0-11523 GCA_035653255.1 Chloroflexota bacterium | reverse complement strand
CATGGGTAGTGCTGAGACGCCTCCACGAGGTTCATGAAGTTCATGATGTTCGTGTCGAAGCGTCCCTGGAGCTCTTCGTTGGCGATCCGGCCGTTCTCCTCGAAGCTGATATGGGCTTGAGCGAGGGAGAACATGTCCGGGTAAATCCTGGCTCCGAGGTGCTCGAACGGCACGCGGAGCGCCCAGAGGCCACGGTTGCCGCCTGCCATAGATGGTGAAGCAGACATGAGCAGGCCGTGCATCTCGTTGAACGGCTGGGGTTGGTAGCGCGACACCCAGTCGATCACGTTCTTGAGGTTACCGGGCATTGAGGCGTTGTACTCGGGTGAGCAGATGACGAAGGCGGCAACATTGGTCAGTCGGCGTTGCAGCTCCATCGCTCCTGCCGGCAGGCCGTCCCTGACTTGGACGTCCTGGTTGAACGACGGGGCATCGAACTCGGCCATGGTCGCGAAGTCAACCTCACCGCCGTTTGCGACGATCGTGCGCGCAGCGAGTGCGGCCAGGGTCGTGTTCAGGGAACCATGTCGGAGCGACGCGGAGAAGACAAGGTACCGGTCCCGCATTTGGGGCACTGCTCCATTTGACTTAGTCATTGCGGTCCTGGTCGTCGGGTTGTCTATCGCCATATCCTCACGTGCCTCGCCGGCCCAGTCAGTGGGACGCTTGATCGCGCGGCCCCCCGTCGCTCAGAAGCGCCAGCGTGTGTGCCGTTCCTCCCAACCGTCTTCCGCATCACTGGTCACCCAGCCGAAGACGATGGATGGAGTGATCTCGTAGGGTTGGTACGGCGAAGCGCCGGCCGCCGGCGCGGCGTAGGGCGCCTCGAAGCCACCTTCGACGATGCTCACCGGCCACGAGTACTTGTCTCGGTATGCTTGGGCGACCTGCTCCAGCCTGGTCTCGCTGGTGACGCGCGATGCCTCGCCCTCCAGGACGATGTGCATGTCTTCCGCCATGACGGCGACCGAACAACTGGGGTTGGCTTCGAGATTGCGGCCTTTTCGAGCACTCGCGCTCGAGGTCGTGTACAGCGCATCTCCCACCCACACGGCGAGCACCGGCCGCGTGTGCGGGCGCCCGCTGGGCCGCACCGTTGTCAGCCAGTAGATGCGGTTCTCGGCGATTCGCTTCTGGCCTTCTTCCCAGGGAAGGGGGCTGACGTCCTCCGAGCCCGCTGTGAACAGCTCCGCGACGGGACTCACGTGCCTCCCAATCTCGGCTGCAGTCGCCTTCGCCATGGTAGCAGCGTCCGCTGCCGGCCGAGTCGGTTAGGCGCCGGTCTACTAGGCCGCGTTCAGAGCCGCGATGTCGAGTTTTATCATGCCCATCATCGCTTTCATGCGCCGCTCGGCCGTGGCGGGATCCGGAGGTGCGAGAAGCTCGGCGATGTTCTCGGGAACGATCTGCCAGGAGAGGCCGAATTTGTCGGTTAGCCAGCCGCATGCGACCTCGGCTCCGCCATCGGCGGTCAACTTGTCCCAGTAATAGTCGATCTCAGCCTGGTCCTTGCAGGCGACCGTGAAGGAGAAAGCGGGCGTCAGCTTTTGTTCTGGTCCGCCGTTGAACAGCTGAATCTCCTGGCCCTCGATCTCAACTCTCGCCATCAGTACGCTGCCCTCAGGAAATGGCGCTCCCGGCCCCCAACGGTCGACCCCTAGCGGCCGCGCGTTCCGAAAGATGGAGAGGTAGAAGTTCATGGCGTCCTCGGCCTGATCTTCGAACCACAGAAATGGCGTGAGAGTTGGCATCTAAGGCTCCTTCCGGTTGAATCACAGCTTTCGCAGCCGTTTGGCAGGCGATTGTAACCTGCGAGCGGATGGCCACCCAAACCGCTCAGTTTTGGTGGCTATGCCGGCACGTGCACTGGAACTCGAATCAGTGGCCGCACGCCTTGGGGAGTGTGATCGTGGGCCGCGCGCCCCCCAGGGGTGCCGAAGCATGACTATGATCTCTTCAAGCCTGGAGATATTGTCTTCAATCGATCGAGCACGCGGTTGATCGGAGCGGCCGGATGTGATGGGCGTGGCCGTTCTGGGAGCTGTCCTCGCCCACGGCTCGACTTCTGGCCGACCGACGGCTGTCGAGATACTGCGACGGAGCGACGCCGCGATGTCACAGCTACCAGGAGTTACGACCTCCGTGCTGAAGTCAAACGAAAAGCGATGCTGCGTGCCAGCCAGCCTGATGGTAGCTGGATTCCATCGTGCCGTCGCACGCCGTTGAGATCTGTGACCCGTGTGCAGCATGGCACAGCTTGTGTGCTGGCTGACTAGCGTCGGTCCATGGAGCTTGGCCAGCGATCCGCAGCCCACGCTCTCCAGGTGGCGAATCCTGGCGGCGGGGGATCGTCTGCCGTTCCACACAGCTCGTCTTCGGTTGGGGCCTCAAACTTCGAGCGATAGGTGGCAAGGAGCTCGTCGCTCATCGGGATCGTCAGGTGCGGGCTTTTCACTTCGCGGTGGTCCCTCTGACGTCGCTGCGCCTCCTGATCCACGTTCACGTAGACCAGCTCAACCTTCGCTCCGGCTTCCCTGCCCAGCCGGCGCAGCGCGGATCGCTCCACTCGGCTCCAGACGCCGAAGTCCAGGACGACGCTGATCCCGAGACGAAGCGCTCGTAGCGCAAGCCAGACCAGCCGTCCCTCGACGACGTCTCGCTGGTTCTCGTCCTCAAGGTTTCCGAACAGCGGCAGCATCCACTCATCTTTGGTGAGGCGCAGGGCGGGGACCGATTCTTCGAGCTGCATCGCCCGGTGAGTCTTGCCGACCGCAGGCAGGCCCACCATTACGTACAGTGTTGGAACGCCGGCCTCAGTCCTCAGTGTGTCGGACTGTCCCCCACTCACACAGCACCTCCCGCGATCGACCCTCCGCATTCCACCATAGGAGAGCGGCTCGGGGCATAACCGAGAAGGTCGTGTGCCAACCAGCAGGGCCAGCGCGATCTTGCTCCGTGAGCACCTGTTGGAGGATCGTCGACGAGCTTCAACTCGCGATCCACCGAGGTCGTCGAGCCGGCATTCTCGACGAACATCCTGTCGTGATAGGTGTGAGCAGACGCCACGCTCAGTACGGTAACGTCGGGTATGCAAGACGTGGCTCCGCTGTTCGAGATCCGGCCACCCAATCCGTCTGAGTTCGACGAGACCGGCGAGTTGGTCGCCGCGGCTTTTACCGACTCAGGTGACACCGTGGCCAACCTGGTCGTACAGCTGCGCAAGCTCTGGGATGCCGGACGCGGCTTTGAGCTGATCGCCGCATCGACCGATGGAGCTCTCGGGCACGTCGGATTCACACGAGGATTTCTCGACTCCCTCGACCGGCTTCGACACGTTCTCGTGCTCAGCCCGCTCGCCGTGCGACCCGGCGTCCAGGGCCAGGGCATCGGCTCGGCGTTGGTGCGTGCAGGGCTGGACGAAGCCTCGCGGCGCGGATTCGACCTGGTCTTCCTCGAGGGCGCGCCGCGTCTGTATCCGAAGCTGGGCTTCGTCGAGGCCGGTCGCCACGGGTTCGGGAAGCCGTCGGTGCGCATCCCCGACCGCGCCTTTCAGGTGTACTTCCTCACCGAAGCCGGCCGATCGCTATCGGGACAGCTCGTCTATCCGGAAGTGTTCTGGGAGTGTGACTGCGTCGGCCTCCGGGATCAAGAGTAGAGCTGTGGAGGGCATGGTGCCGACCGAGCCAGGACAGAGCGGGCGAACCCGGCTGAGTGTCTAACGGCTAGGAGTTAAAGAGCCTCCAGTGTCCCTCCGACACGACTTCGACCGCGCCCTCGGTCACCCGTATCGCCGTTTGATCGTCAATCGCATATGCCGGACCCCCGATTCTCGCGGCCCATCGTTCCGCGTTGGCCAGGGAATTGTTCCGTAGGTCCTCATTGTCCAGGTGCGGAAATATCGAGAAGTCGACCATTGCAAGGGTTCGGTCATCGCCACTGGGAGGCTTCCAGATGACGAACTCCTCTCCGATGCGTGGGGTCATCACCATGCTCCCGGCGCTCAGTCCCACGTAGAGCGTGTCGCGCAGCGAGGGCAGCATGTCCGCCAGCCCGGACTGCCGCATCCAGTGACACAGATACAGGGTGTCGCCGCCATTCACCAGCAGGACGTCTGTCTCCCGGACCCTGGGAACCCACTCTTCCTCATCGATGCTGGGCAGCGCGGTAAGCTCCAGAACTCCCAACGACTTCCAGCCCAGCTCGCACATTGGGGAGCGGGGTTCCCGTCCGCTGATGAAGCGCCATGCCGCGGCGGGTCCCGCCATGGGGTGCCCGTATGCCGCCGTCGGAACGCAGAGCGCGTTCGAGTCGGCAATCGGTTTGCCCAGCAGGTCGACGAGGGCGTCCCGGATGCAGGGGTTTCTGATGCCGGCAGAGGTGAGAAGGAGCTTCATGGTGTCGCCTTCTAGGGTAGAGCACTTGTCCCGTCAGTTGCCCCGTCAATGCAAGCATATGCACTTGCCGTGGTAGCGGCCCCCCCACGACCTAACCAATCGGGACGTGGAAGGTCCTCGCCGGGTCTGATATCTACCGTCTGGGCACGTACCGCATGGCTACTGCCCCGGAGCCGTGCTCCAGCCGGTCCACGAGAGTGAGGTCGACGTGCCTCGACAGGCCCGCGAACAACGTCGGTCCGTGGCCCGCGAGTCGTGGATGCACGACGATCTCGTACTCGTCGATCAATCCCAGCTCCGTCAACGAACGTGGGAGCTTCACACCTCCCACGAGGAGCCCCTTGCCCGGCTCCCGCTTGAGCTGCCGCACCGCCTCACCGAGATCTCCGCGCACCAGCTCCGCGTTCCAGTCGACCTGCTCCAGCGTGTCGGACACGACATACTTCCTGGCCGCGTTGATCGTCCGCGCGAACGGTTCCATCCACTCAGGTCTCGTTGCCGCCGCCGACGGCCGCCACGCCGATTCCATCATTTCGTACGTCACCCGGCCGAAGAGGAGGGCACCGGCCTGCTTCAGGCTCTCAGCCGCGTGCCGGTGCAGCTCTTCGTCGGCCGGAATGGCACGATGATCGCAGCAGCCGTCCAGGGTGACGTTGATGGAGTACCGAAGGGGTCGCATTTCCCAAGGGTACCGCCCCCGGGTACCACAACGTCAGTTGGCGTTCTTGGTCGTGGGGCCCGGGTAGCCGGCTCACCACGTAGAGTTCTCGCCGTCTGCGGCGGCGAGAACTCTACGTGGATCGCATTCAGAATGACGTCGGCCATCCCTGCGGCGCGGTGAGTGTGACGCGGGAGGCGGTTCTTGCAGCAGGGAACTCCGAAGCAGCTTAGGCGTGATGGGCCTTCTTCAGGGCGCCGTGGAGAGACTTGATGTAGGCCTTGCTCGTCATGGTAGCGCCGGACAGCACGTGGATCTTCCCGCTCTGAGCCTTGAGCACTTCACTTCTCAGCGCCGGAAGAGCGATGGAGTTGATCTGGTTGGATTGAGGCCGTTCCATGGGAGCAGTGGCCTTGACGTTTGTGATCCGCTTGCCGGAGATATAGACGGTGACCTGCACGGGCCCCCACTGCATGTTGACGACAGGGCCCTTGTAGGCCTTGGCTTTGGCGTGCACGTGAGGGGGAGCGGCGTAGCCGGGAGTGGCCCATGCCGCGCCCACGGGCAGCACGGCCCCACTCATTAGCACGGCGTACGCGGTACGACGAAGATACTTCATGGTCTTACCTTCCTTGAGGATTGTGGTTCAGAGGGCAAATCGTTCGCAGTGAATGTATTCGCGTGGGGTTCCTGCCTGCAGCACGTTGTTCTTTATCAGATCGGCCATGGCAGGGGGCCCGCACAGGTACACCTCCCTTTCAGCAATGTCCGGCACCATCTCTCGAAGGTGCTGGGGCGACAGGAGTGTTGCCGACTCCGGATCTCGATGATCGCCGACTGCATAGCGGATGTCGATGCGACGGCGAGCAGCCAAGGCTTCGAGCTCGTCCTTGAAAATGAGGTCCGCTTCTCCCACCACCCGGTAGATCAGCGTTATGTCCCCGTTCATCTCCTCGAGGAGGGACCGGATCGGGGTGATTCCGATGCCGCCGGCGATGAAGAGGAGTTTCTCCCGGCTGCGCACGTCGCCCGTGAATAATCCGAAAGGACCCTCGGCCAACACTCGCGTTCCGACCCGAATCTCGCCCATCCGGCGGGTGAAATCGCCCACGGCCTTGACCGTTATGCGTAGATGGTCATCGGCTGGACACTGCGATAGGGAGAAGGGGTGCGCCTCCCACCAGCGACCTCGAGTTAAGAACCGGAACAGCAGGAACTGACCGGCCTTGGCGTGCATCCGTTCGAGGTGCCGTCCGGACAGCCTCAACGAAACCACTCCGGGACCCTCCGGCCGCACCCCCTCTACCCGAAGCGAGTACTGTAGATTCCGGATCGAAGGCCAGACGAGGCGAAAGGCGACCAGGAGCCCGAGAGTCCCCAGATAAAGTGCTGTCCAGTAGCTGGCGGCGGTAGGGTTCACTGCCAGGTCATTGCCTGTTGGAATCTGGTGAATCCACGCCAGACCAATAGCGAGGTAGGCCATGAAGTGGACGCCGTACCAGGCTTCGTACCGAAGACGCCTGCGGACGACCACGATCGAGGAAAGAACGACCACCACCATCAAGGCCGTCCCAATAGTCGCCGAGACCATGCCGGGATAGAGGGTCAGCAGCACCGAAGCTTCCTTTGAGATCGAGAGCTGCGACGTGAGGGCGTATCCGACAGTGATCAGGGCCGTGTGGGCAAGCACCAGGTAGAGGCTGAGCTTGCCGTTCCGCCTATGCCAGATGGTCAGCCTGTCGAAACCGACCAGCCTCTCCAGCCAGGGAAGCCGAGCCAGAAGGATGACTTGAATCAGGATGAAGTAACCGCCAAGAAGCCCGGTAATCCGCCCCAGGCTCGTGAGTAGCTGTCCGCCCGTGTGAATCGCGGATATTCCTCCGTCGCCAACCCAAAGCGCTATGATCACAGCCGTGTTGATGCCCAGAGCGAACCAAAGCAGGAGTCCTATAGGGCTTAAGGCACGTGACCCGCGCCGGGTAGAAACGTGCCTGGTAGCGGCGGGCGTTGCCTCGAGGGTAGCGCTGAGCTCGGCCATCTTTCCTAACTCCAGTTCGCTGACGCCGTCCAGCAGGGCGATATTGTCAGTGTGCGAATCGGAGATTAAGGCCTTCTGAGGGTTTTATGACCAGCAGAGGCAGCAAACCGGGCGCGTCGCCAAGGTAGAGGTCGAGAAGGGTTACGACGTAACGCCGAGGGCTGAAGGGGAGACTTCCGAGTCGTCCGCTCTCGCCGGCGGCAACACTACCGTGAAGTCGGCTCCGTGAACCTTGGGGTTAGCCGTTGACTCCAGTCCGTCGCCTATGGAAATTTGTCCGCCGTGAGCAGTCACGATCGCACGGCATATGGCGAGACCCAGACCGCTACCGTCTTCGCTTCTGGCAGCTCTGTGGAGGCTTGGTCCGTTGATGGAACGATGGAACCGCTCGAACACCAGATCGCGCTCGGCTGGATCGAGTCCCGACCCGCTGTCCCGAACGTGGAGGGTGATACTTCGCGTCGAGCCGCCTGTCGTGATGTCTGCCGCCACCAGGACGCGGCCCTGTGGTGGGGTGTGTCGGAGGGCATTGTCGATGAGGTTCCTCAGGACCTGTCTCAGGCGCATGTCGTCGCCGGTGACCAGAATCGGCCAGGGCGGAAGCTGCAGGTCTAGCTGAACACCTTTTTCCCAGGCCAGTGGGGCCATAGCTCCGACCGCCTGGCGGCAAACCTCGTCAAGCTCTATGAGCTCCACATTCATCGGTAGCCGACCGGCATCCGCTCGGGCCAGCAGCAGAAGGTCGTCGACCACGCCTTGCAGGTGCAGTGCCTCGTCGACCACGTGGCGAAGCGTCTCCCTGTACTCCTCAGTGGCGCGAGGATGCCGGAGGGCGATCTCAGATCCCGCCACAATTGAGGCGATCGGAGTGCCTAGCTCGTGCGCCGCGTCCGCCGTGAGCTGCTTTCGGCGGTCATTGGATTCCTCCAGCCTGCTCAGCATCTCGTCAAACGTCGTGGCGAGGCGTTGAATCTCATCGCGGCGGCCTCCCCGCATGCCTGCTCCAATCTCGGTAGATACTCTCCTACTTAGGTCGCTCGCCCCAATCTCCCTGGCGATCCTCGTGATCTGGTCGACGGGCCTCAGCGCTCGGTCGGCCAGGAACAGGCCCGCTAAAGCAGCCACCACAGCAGTCAGTCCACCGACGACTAGCATTGACCTCAGGAGCTGATTGTGCGCAGCCGTGACCTGATTCGCGGTAGTGATTACTTGAATAGTCGCCGCTCGGTGACCCCCTCTTGTTACCGGAACCACGAAGAGTCGCAGAGGGGGTTCCGTGTGGAGACCCGGACTGGTCAGGTGCAACAGCGTATCCGGCACGCCTGCGAGTGGCGGCCCCTGGCTGGCAACAAGTTTCTGCCTGCCGTCGAGCACCCTCAGCCATAGCGAGGGGTCCCCCAGCTCCCCGTTGCCTTCATTTGGGGCTCCTGCCATCAGACTGACGGACGGTCTGAACTTGAGGAACCCCACCAGAGCCTCCGCCCTATCTCGCATGGTCCGGGTGAAGGCGGCGCTGGTGGACCTGTCCACTCTCCAGAGCAGAGCTGCTCCGAAGACCGTGAATCCTATGCAGAGGACAAGGAGATACCAGAGTGTGAGACGAAGGCGAAGGCTCATCGGCTCATTATGGCGACGAAGCTCTGGAGAGGTATGGCCGTCATCTCCCCGGTCTTCGACCTAGCCTGCGGCCCTCGCCTGCATAGGTTCACGAAGAGTGTAGCCGGTTCCGCGGACCGTGTGAAGCAGCTTTGGCTCATAGGGAGCATCAATCTTCCGCCTCAACGTGTGGACGAAAACATCGACAACATTCGAGGCGTGCTCTGCCCCGAGGTCCCAAGCACGTTCGGCGATCTGGTCCCTCGTCAGGACTTGTCCGGGGTTACGGAGAAGCAGTTCGAGAATGCGGAATTCTCTCGGCGTCAGATCTATCGCTTTGCCATGCCGCTCCACCCGGTGGGAGATTGGATCGAGCGAGAGGTCGCCCACCTGCAGCCTATCGATCTGAAGTTGCGGCTCGCGCCTTCCGAGCGCCCGCACCCGTGCCACAAGCTCGGCAAACGCGAAGGGCTTGGTGAGGTAGTCATCTGCCCCTACATCCAGTCCCAGCACCCGGTCTTCCACTGCACGACGCGCAGTCAGCATGAGAATCGGGATTCTCAAGCCAAGTTTCCGCCACTCGCGGCAAACGGTTATGCCGTCGCAGTCAGGAAGGAGGATGTCGAGTATTGCAAGGTCATAAACCCCCTCCCGGATGAGGTAGGCGTAGTCGAGGGCGGAGTCGCCATCGGTTACGATGTCGACAGTGTGCTGCTCCTCCCGCAGCCCCCTCGCGACGTGCTTGCCCAGCGCTTCGTCGTCCTCGACCAGCAAAATTCTCAAGGCTTTCCTCCGGCGGTTCCCCCAGGCCGTTAATCAAACGTTAACCTGCTCGGTACAATCTTTAACACCATCTTCATGGAGGAACCCTAAACTCGTAGGGAAGAAGGCACCGTTTTGGCACAAACCCTATGCGGAATAAGCCTACTCGGCTGAGGTTAAGGAATGATTAAGTGGAGCGGGGATGGGAGGTCGTCCCAGTGCCGGCGGCTTTGTGCAACCCGGTCAGCGGCGGCTGGTGTCACCCTCCTGCTGACCGTTAGTGTGGTATGCTCCACCTCGGCTCAGACCATCCCAGCTCACCTACGCGTCGGGGGGGGTTGGCACTTTGTCCTGACCATAGGGTCTGCCAAATCCTCGTGGGACGCGACGATAAAGCAGGGCGCCAGGGGCAACCTGAAGGGGCGGGCGGAGCCCAGTGAGATCGATTGTCGGGCCAAGGTCTCCGGCACCGTTAAGGGAGCAACCGTCAGGATGACGTGGCAGGTGCTGTCGCCATGCGCGCGCGAAATCATCTCCTTCAAAGGGTCGGCAAGGCGCAATCGAATGTCGGGCAGCTTCGTTGACAGTAAGCTCGGCAAGGGTGCATTCAAGGGAAAGAGAGACGAGTAGGTAGGCCAAGTCGTTTGGTCGACCTCTGGATTCTTCGACTGTGCTCGGCTCTCTGATGGCGTGGGCTGAGGTTGTGCCATCCGGTGTCATCCGCCCTTAACAGCACCTTCATTCTCGACCCGTACGGTCGAGTTGTGAGCTGAACGTGCGAGGACACGCTCGCTACGGCGCGTTTCGTATCCCGGCTCCGTAAAACACTCGTCCCAAGGAGGCATCCCTTTGAACACTGCAGCACGCATCTTCACAGTCGCGGCCGTCACCGGCGCGTTGGCGCTCTCCGTCACCGGTGGAGTGGCCAGCGCTCGGCACACCGGCAAGGTGGGCACGCCCGCCAATGTAAGCGGGAAGTGGTCATACAAGCTGACCAGCTCATCCGGGAAGACCAAGTGGAACGTCTACTTCCTGCAGTCCGGCACGTCCTTGACCGGGTCCGCAAAATCGGCGTCATGTAGCGCCAGCACGACCGGGACCGTGACGGGCAAAAAGGTCTCCGAGGCATGGACCTGCCCTTCCGGTCAGACCTTCACGTTAACGGGCAAGGTGAAGAGCAAGAACAAGATTGCGGGCAAGTTTGTGAGCAGCCAGAGCGATCACGGGAAGTTCGTGGCTACCAAACACGCGCTCGACGATGACGGTGGTAACGACGACGGTGGCAGCGGAGGAGGCGGTGACGACGGTGGCAGTTCCGGTGGTGGCAGCGGCGGCGACAGTTAGGGCCTAAACGGCACGCCCCCTGATTGCGGGCTCACCGGAGCACCCACCGACTCCGGTGAGCCACCCCGCATGCTGCCGGCGTGTACGAGAATCAAAGCCTGCCCATATCCAGGACGCTCCGACCCGAAACCCGAACCTCGAAACCCGATCGGGGCGCCGACGCAGGAGGCCGCCCGGGCGTACCTCGGCAAACGCTACAGCCGTAGCCCTCGCGGGCGCACTCGTTACCTCGCACGCCCCTACCGGCGGGACGACCCCGATCCCGGTGCTTCGACACCGGCCGGCACGTCCCGACCCGAAACTCTAACCTCGAACCGCGAAACCCGAAACTCGAAACCCGATCGGGGCTACCGACGCAGGAGGCCGCCCGGGCGTACGTCCGCGAACGGTACAGCCGTAGCCCACGCGGGCGCACTCGTCACCTCGCACGCCCCTACCGGAGGGACGACCTCCATCCCGATGCTTCGAAACCGGCCGGCACGTCCCGACCCGAAACTCTAACCTCGAAACTCGAAACCCGAACGGGGCTGCCGACGAAGGAGGCCGCCCGGGCGTACCTCGGCGATCGGTACAGCCGTAGCCCTCGCGGGCGCACTCGTTACCTCGCACGCCCCTACCGGAGGGACGACCTCGATCGCGGTGCTTCGACACCGGCTGGCACCCGCCGGCCCGAAACTCGAAACTCGAAACTCGAACGGCTCGTAGGGGCTGCCGACGCAGGAGGACGCCCA
>DASRCF010000158.1:0-18477 GCA_035653255.1 Chloroflexota bacterium | reverse complement strand
TGCGGCGTTCCGGTCTTCTACGTCCCCGTTCGCGCTCTGGCCGTTGCCTTCGCGCGTCTGGCGACCGGTGAATGCCTCGACAACGACCTGGCCGCGGCGGCGGCGCAGATTCGCGCCGCCATGCTGGCCTACCCATTATTGGTCGCCGGGACGGGCCGCTTCGACACCGACCTGATGGTCGCCGCCTGCGGCGGCGTCGTGTGCAAGGGCGGAGCGCAGGGCGCGGAGGGCGTCGGCCTGATCGATTCCGGGATCGGCATCGGCCTGAAGATCACGGACGGCTCCTCGGCCGCCATCCCAGTGACGATCTTCAATACCCTGCGTCTTCTGGAGGTCGATCAGGGCCTCATCGAACGCCTGCAAGGGTATCGCTCGATTCCCGTCACTAACCACGCCGGTACTCTCGTGGGGTCAATCGAGAGCACCCTGAACGAGGACCTATGATACGCAAGACTCGTGTCGGCGTCGTCTTCGGGGGCCGCTCGGGAGAGCATGCGGTATCGCTGGCCTCGGCTAGGGCCGTGATCGACGCCATCGACGTCGATCGATACGACGTCGTTCCCATCGGGATCACTCGTTCAGGCTCGTGGCTCCTGGGCGAAGGCCCGGCACTGCTCGAAAGCCGGGAGGTGTCCGACGAGACGCCGGAGACGGCGGAGCTGGTGGCCGACATCACTCGCCGCGGTCTGGTTCCGGTCGACCGCCATCGCAGCCTCGACGCGCACGAGAATGCCGTCGACGTCGTCTTCCCGCTGCTGCACGGGCCCTATGGCGAGGACGGAACCGTGCAGGGATTGCTGGAGCTGGCGGCTGTGCCCTACGTCGGGGCCGGTGTTGCCGCCTCGGCGGTGGGCATGGATAAAGCCTTCATGAAGGCGCTCTTCGAGCACGCGGGCCTCCCCATGACGCCCTATTTCGTGTTCAACGCCCGCGACTGGGAACGTGGCGCCGACCAGGTCATCGCCAGCACGGAGAGCAAGCTTCGATATCCCGTCTTCGTGAAACCCTGCCGCCTCGGGTCCAGCGTGGGCATCGACAAGGCTCGTGACACGGAAGAGTTGCGCACAACCGTCGAGTCGGCTCTCCTTCATGATTCCAAGATCATCGTGGAGCAGGGGGTGGAAGGGCGTGAGGTGGAGTGCGGCGTGCTGGGCGGAGACGACCCGATGGTGTCGGTATTCGGCGAGATCGACTGCCGGCACGAGTTCTACGACTACGAAGCCAAGTACAGCGAGGGGCTGTCGGAGCTGATCATCCCCGCCAACCTGACCGCGGCCCAGGTACGCGAGCTGACGGACATCGCGCTGAAGGCGTGGGCCGCGATCGATGCCTATGGAATGGCGCGGGTCGACTTCTTCATCGAGCATGAAACCGAACGGGTGATCCTCAACGAGATCAATACCATTCCCGGCTTCACGCGCACCAGCATGTTCCCGAAGGTCTGGGAGGCCTCCGGTCTGAGCTTCGGGGACCTGATCAGTCGCCTCATCGACCTGGCACTCGAGCGGGCCGGACGGTAGGAGGCGGCCGCGGGACCGTTACCGGCCGATGAGTGAATTGGCGCCCCTAGAGGGACTCGAACCCCCGACGCAGCACTTAGGACGCGCTCGCTCTATCCAACTGAGCTATAGGGGCACGCGCCGCCAAAGTATACGCTGTCGGATGGTTCCGGATGGGAATCGAACGGCAGGTCGGCGAGGCTGAGCTCAGGCGCCGCCGGCTTCAGCCGCGTCACGCGGCCGTTACACGGCGAGGGCGGCGCCGCGGCTTGTGTCGCGGTAGCGACTCACCTCGATGGGCAGCAAGAATCGGCATCCGAAAGGTGAATGTCGATCCCTCCCCGGGCCTGCTGACGACGTCGACGCTACCGCCGTGGGCGCTTGCGATCCAGTGGACGATCGCCAGACCCAGTCCGGACCCGCCCTGGCCACGGCTCCTCGAACGGTCGACTCGATAGAACCGCTGGAAGATGTGTGGGAGGACGTCCGCCGGGATTCCCTCGCCGCTGTCGGTGATGCGAAGCCGCGCCTCACCGCCGACAACTCCGACCCCCACGGAAACGGCACCACCTTCGTCGGTGTACTTGAAAGCGTTGTCGAGAAGATTCAGCGTGAGCTGCCGTATGCGGTCCGCGTCTCCCTCGATCATGACGGGATGGATGTTCGTCGAGACTGTGATCCGTTTCGACTCGGCGATCGAGCCCAGGTGCTCAACCGCCCACTTGGCGATGAGATCGAGACGGATGGGGTCATGCTCCAGAATCTCCTGACCTGACTCGGCTCTGGCAAGCAGCAGCAGATCCGACACGATGCGGGACATGCGCTCGGTTTCTTCCTGAATGCTGCGCAGCACCTTGGCATATTCCTCGGGAGAGCGGGTTCGTCTGAGGGCCAGCGATGCCTGGCCCTGGATTACCGAAAGGGGTGTGCGCAGCTCGTGCGAGACGTCGGCAGTGAGCTGGCGCTGCTCTCTGAAGGCCCCGTCGAGCCGGTCGATCATGTCGTCCAGCGTGGCGGAGAGACGCCCCAGCTCATCGTTGCGGCGCAGGCCTATCCGACGGGAGAGATCGGTGGCGGTGATGGACTGGGCGGTCCGCCGGAGCTGCTCGACCGGCGCCAGTGCTCCGGAGGCCAGGGCCCAGCCGCCGATCAGCGCGATGAGGATGCTGAACGGTACGCCGATCAACAGACCCAGGCGCAGGCGCGACTGCGCATGGCGGATGCTGTCGAGCGAGGCCTCCATGGCCACCGCACCGATGATCTGGTGGCCCTTCGGGACCAGCCACACGCAGAGGAGCTGGCCGGAGGTCGAGTGACATCCCGTCTTGGAAGGCTGAAACAGCACGGCTTCGAGCTGCTCGTTCGCAAACTGTCCGCGAAGGGCGCCGTACGTGTACTGCTTTCCCTCGGCGGCAGCGGCATTGTCGCGCGGCTGGAACTTGAAGGAAAGAGGGCCCAGAAGGCCGCTGTTGGTCGAGATGTGGCGCAGATCCTGAGGCGACTGCGCGGCGGCGTCTATGAGGAAGCGACGGTATGTCTGGGTCATATTGTTGACGTCGACATTCGTGGTCTCGACCAGGAAGATGTAGACGCCGAGGGAGAAGACGATGAGCACCAGGGCCAGAACGGCGCCATAGTACGCCGTCAGACGAACCCGGATGCTCTGTGTGAACTGGCGGACGGATGTTTGGAACGCTTCCAGTGGCCCGAGCACGTGGTTAGTCCTGTCCGCGGAGTCGGTACCCGGCGCCTCTCACCGTCTCCACCAGGCGCAGATCCTTGCCCTCGTCGAGCTTCGCCCGAAGCCGTCTCATATACACGTCAACGATATTCGAGAAGCCCTCGTAGGAATCGTCCCACACGTGCTCCATGAGCTCGGCGCGACTGACCACCTTGTTGGGGTGATGCATCATGTACTCGAGAATGGCGTACTCGGTCTGGGTGAGGTTGACCTGTTCCGACCCGCGCTTGACGGTATGCGAGGCCACGTCGAGACTGACGTCGGCGACCTGCAGACGCGTCGACTTCACCTCAGAGCCTCTTCGCACGAGCGCACGGACCCGCGCGATGACCTCATCCACGTGGAACGGCTTCACAACATAGTCGTCGGCGCCGATGTTCAGCCCCTCCACCCGAGCCGCCACGCCGTCTCGCGCCGTGAGGATGAGGATGGGCGTCTTGACCGAGTGCTCCCGCAGCTCCTTGATCACGTCGACGCCATGCCGCTTGGGGAGCATCAGATCGAGCACTATGACGTCGTACTCGTTGACGAACGCCATCTCCTCGCCCTGTTCGCCGTCGTGAGCGACGTCGACGGCATAGCGCTCCTCTTCAAGCGCCTGCTTGAGCGTGGCGTTGATCTTTACGTCGTCCTCGACGATGAGCACCCGCATTCTCCGCCATTATGGCCGTCTGACCTGAATTCAGGCTGAATCAGGAGCGAGCGGCTATCCGTAGGCGCCTGCTTCCGGTCGTGGCTTGGCTCCTCTTCACCATGCTCAGGGCTCTCAGGGTGCTCGTTGCAGCAGCCGTCGGATCCGCTGCCGGGCGAGGTTCTCCATGCGTCCAGGCTCGACAACCGGCTCCCCGTTCGGCATTCTGATGTCCGGCTCCAGCTCGAGCAGCGGCGCCACCACGAATCTACGTTCGAGCATCCTTGGATGTGGAATGATGAGGGCTGGTTCGTCGACGGTCATACCGTCGTAGAGCAGAATGTCGACGTCGAGGACTCGAGGTCCCCAGCGGTAGGTCTCAACGCGTCCCGTCTCCCGCTCGACCTCTTTGACGAAGGCCAGCAGCTCCTTTGGCGCCAACTCGGTCGAGCCAGCCAGAACGAGGTTCAAAAATGAAGGCTGATTCTCGACTCCGACCGGGTCCGTCTCATAGACCGAGCTAAGGCGGACCCCTCTCACATGCTCGCGAATGCGTTGGACGGCATGATCCAGATGATGCCGCCGGTCGCCCACGTTCGACCCGAGACCGAGGAAGACCTGCGCAGTATGACCATCCGGCGCAGCGTGCCGGCTCGTCACGCCGTCGCCATCCTATCGATCAATGCCGTGCTCACCGTGTCTGTCCGCCGGCTGCGCTCCACTAGGATGGCTAAGCTATGGCAACCTGCTACAACCAGGTTGAGAGGCCGCAGCCGTCGCGTCACTCCCTCGACCTTATTCCCAAACGCCGGCGAGCAAAGTACAGGACCTCTGGATTCGAGGAAGCAGCCTCCGACCCACCGGTTCCTGTCGCACGCTGAGCCTCGATCCGAGTCAACGAGAGACATCGAATTGCCCCGCACTCATCGTTCCACCATAACCTCATCGGGCGCCATCGCACTCGCGCTCATACTGGCGGCCTGTTTGGCGGC
Source organism: Chloroflexota bacterium (assembly GCA_035653255.1). Taxonomy (GTDB): domain Bacteria; phylum Chloroflexota; class UBA5177; order UBA5177; family JAJPKF01; genus DASRCF01. Next base: position 13,614 of record DASRCF010000158.1, on the reverse strand, counting down.
ATGCGGCACTTCCAAGGCGGTAACCCCGTCGCATAATCCGAGGGTGCTGATTCACCTGCCACACGACGCCGCCATGCACCCGAGCGCTCAGACCGAATGGTGGTACGTCGTCGGACATCTCGTAGGGCCGGGAGGCCGGCGCTTCGGCTTCGAAACCACGGTGTTCAAGCTGCATCACGTCCGTGTGTCCAGGCTCAACCAGACCATCAGTCTCGACCGGACGGACGTGGCACTCTCTGATCTCGGCGGGCATCGATTCCTACCCACGGTTTCATACATCCTCCCCGGGAGCGGTACTCCCGTCCGCCTTTCCTCGACAAGCTTTTCAGAGCGCGCGGGAGGCCTTCTGCTTTTCGGTTCGCCAGGCACGATGCATCTCCAGGCTTCCACCCACGGGTACCGGATGCGCCTTACGCTCACGTCGCACCGACCGGCACTTCTCGAAGGCGGCTCCGGGCTGGTTCCCATGGGCTCCCGCGGCCACTCCTACTACTACTCGCAGACAGACCTGGCCGTTCGAGGCGACATAGCTCCCGGCTCAACCGCGATCCCAGTGCACGGGATCGCCTGGCTCGATCATCAGTGGGGGAGCTGGGACTGGTCGCAGATTCGTGGCTGGACCTGGGGCGCCTTCCAGATGACCAACGGCGTCGACTTCAGCATCTCTGATTTCCATGCCGTCGGGCGGTCGCTCCACGGCGTCAGCGTCTCGTTCTCAAACGTGAAGAGCAGGGTTGTTCGGTCCGTCTCCATCCGGGCTACGGGCAAGTGGCTCAGCCCGCACGACCGCGCCCGTTATCCCTCCGGTTGGGTGGTGTCGATCCCACAGCTGCGGGCGCGCCTGCTCGTTACGCCGCTGCTCAGGGATCAGGAGATGTACGACCGGCTCAATCCCTCAATGAGCTACTGGGAGGGCGCCTGTTCCGTCCACGGCATGTTCGAGGGCAGAACGATCTCCGGTCAGGCATACATGGAGCTGGTGGGCTTTGCGGGCCAGTTCGGGACCCTCTGATCGCGGGCAACTTGACAATATAATGAGCCTTGAACAGTCAGGCTGACGTCATATCGACGGCCGAGCAGCGGGTGCGCATGGCGCCCAGTCCCACGGGTTTCCTGCATCTCGGGAACGCCAGGACCTTCCTCTTCGACTTCCTGTACGCGAGGCACCAGGGAGCGACGCTGGTCCTACGGGTTGAGGACACGGACGCGGAGCGCTCGACGCCCGAGGCCGAGGCCTACCTGGTCGACGCACTGCACTGGCTCGGCATCACGTGGGACGAAGGTCCCGACATCGGAGGCCCTCACGGGCCGTACCGCCAGTCCGAGCGCTCGGGCTACGCTGCCGCGGCCGAAGTGCTCCTGGAGAAAGGTCGGGCGTATCGCTGCTTTTGCACCGATGAAGAGCTCGAGGCGGAGCGACGCGGCCAGCAGGAGCGGGGCGAAGCCCCACGTTACAGTCGACGGTGTCTCCATCTAAGCAAGGAGCAGGTGGCGAGCTTCGTGGCCGAAGGGAGGCGGCCCTCGGTTCGGTTTCTGGTTCCGGCCGGTCTCCGGATCATGTGGATTGACGCCGTGTATGGCGAAACGGTCTTCGAGTCCGACGACCTCGGGGATTTTGTCATTCTCCGCCGGGACGGACTTCCGATTTACAACTTCGCCAACGTCGTGGACGATCACGCCATGGAGATCACGGTCATCATCCGCAGCCAGTCGCACCTCTCGAATACGCCGCGTCAGATCATGCTCTACGATGCCCTGGCCTGGCAGGCGCCGACGTTCGCCCACGTTCCCGACGTGCTCGACGCGGGCAAAGGCAAGCTCTCCAAGCGACGTGGCGCCCGAGGAGTCACCGAGTATCGGGACGAAGGCTATCTCCCCCAGGCGGTGGTCAACTACCTGGCCCTGCTGGGCTGGTCGCCTCCCTCCGAGGAAGAGTTCCTATCGCTGGACCAGCTCCGCCGCCTCTTCTCATTCGATCGCGTTCAGAAGAGCAACGCCGCGCTCGACGAGACCAGATTGGAGTGGTTCAATGCCGAGTACATCAGGCGGATCTCGATCGAAGAGCTCATACGGGCCTCGCTCCCGTTTCTTCAAGAGGCCGGCCTGGTCGGATCTGATCCGTCGACGGAGGATCTTGAGATGCTGCGACGGATCCTGCCGCTGATTCAGACTCGCGTGCGGACGCTGAAGGAGATCCCGGGGATGATCGACTTCTTCTTCCGCGACCGGATCGAGGCCGAGCCAGCCGACCTTGTCCCACGACAGCGAAGCCGCGAGGAAGCTGCCCAGGCTCTCCAAGCCTTGTCCGCCGAGCTGTCGCAGACGGAACCCTGGACCTCGGAGTCCATAGCCGCTGCCGTTGACCGGGTGGCGACCCTCCTGGGCTGGAAACGCGGCGAGACCTTCATGCTGCTTCGAGTGGTGGAGACTGGACGCACAGTCACCCCGCCTCTGACCGAGAGCATGGAGGTTCTGGGAAAGGATGCGGCCGTGCAGCGTGTGAACGATCAGCTCGGGGGCATGAAGGCGGCGCTGCCCGCCTGAGGTCTCGCACGTGATTGCCCCTCGTCGAGGACCGGCGTTATACTGCCAAGAAGCGGGAATCGGGGGGTACGGATGAAGCAGAGAATGACGCTCTCCAGCGCCTATTTCAACGTTTCCGGCGGCCGTCGCCACGACTCGGCCGACACATTTCGCGTTCTGTCATCGCTGCGGACACACAGCGGAGAGCAGGCCGCGCTGTACGCCGTCTCAGAGGCCTCGGCTCCCGGTCCGATCGGCGCCCGTGCCAGACGGCTGGTCATCGACGTGATCCAAGGAGAGTACTCATCCCGCTTCGACCTGGCCCCGGCCGCGCGGATACGGGCCTCGGTCGAAGCTGCCCACGAGGAGCTGAGGGCCGAGCTGAACGGCAACATCAGAGTCGGCATCACCGCTCTGGTGGCCGAGGATTCGGACCTGTATCTCCTGCAGGTTCCCCCAGCACAAGCCTACGTTCTGCATGGCGACAACCTCCACTCCATCAACAGTGACTCGCCCAATGAGACCGTGCCCTTCGCGCACGCGCTGGGAGGGAACGCGGAGCCTACGATCTCCCTCTTCAGGGACCGCGTCGAAGAGTCCGACATCATCGTTCTGTGCAGCAGCTGGTTCGCCCAGGAGCTGTCCGGCGACGAGCTTCGCGGGGCGTTTGGCGCCGACGGCCCGGATGCCATAACCAAGAGCCTCTTTCAGTTCGCCCGCGCCCGGCAGGCTCGCGACGTCACGGCGGTGGCGCTGGAAGCCCAGGTCGAGGCGGTCGAGGCGGATGAAGGAGAGTGGACCGTGGGCAACGGCGACGGCGCCGGCATGTCTCTCTTGGATTATGTCGACGATGCCGTGGGTTCGCTCTCGTATGTCTGGAAAACCACTTTGGAAGAGCTGAAGCCGCCTCTCACCTATGCGGCGGCCCCGCGGGGCCGTTCGGCCACCGCCGTTCGCGAGCCCGAGCCCGTCGCCATGTCCTCCTCGGCGATGCTTGACCCCGAGCCGCCCGGTTCGGACCAGCTGCCGGAAGCCGACGAGTTTGAGCCGACCGAATCGACGGCGGACTTTAGGCCGCCGAGCGGGCACGAAGGCGGTACCGACCAGCTGCCCATCGTCGGGCAATCGCCGGACTGGGAGCCGGGTGGTCATCAGCCGGAGCAAAGCAGCTTCGAGGGGCTCGAGGACCCGCGGCCGTATTCCAGGAGCGAGGAGCACCAGGATGCCCCAAGTCGGGAATCAGAGATTGACGCCGTCAACTCATTCATCGAGAGCACTCCCAACCTCGGCCGAGTCGCGCCTCCCCTGGAGGCATTCCCGGAGGCCAACGTGAGACCAGAGCGCATCTACCCAGGATCTCGAACTCAGCCGCCACGGCGGCCTCGCCGTCTCGGCGGCACCGCACGTCCCGCTGACGCCATCCGGTCAGGGTCGGTGATTCAAGGCCGGCGGCTTGGCGGCAGGGGGGGTGGTCGCGGAATCGACCTGAGCGCAGTTCCTCGCGCCATGTGGCTGTGGAGCGCCGTTGGAGTGGTCCTGGTGGTGGTGATCATCATCGCGGTCTCCCTCACGGGCGGCGGTCCTGCCGCCATCAACTATCCGCTCAAGGCTCGCGTGCACGCGGGAAACGCGCTCCGGAGCAAAAATCCTACATACGAAACCGCCCAGATTGCGCTGGCCAATGAAGATTTGGTCCTGGCCCGAACACACGGCTTCTCCAGCCGCGAGATCGCCTCGGCGCAGCAGGCCATCAGCCGTGCTCAGGATCACCTCCAAGGGATAATCCTGGTTCAGAATGCGACCCAGATCGCCACCTTCAACCAGCCGAGCGCATCTCCACGAATCCTCGCCGGCGGCTCAGGGAATCTCTACGTGCTCGATAGGGGTCGGCGCCAAATCTACTTCGTTCCGGTCTCGGGTGGGCCCCCGAAGCCGGTCACGGGTGCTCCGGGAGCCTATATCTCCGGCTACGCCTGGCACGACCCCATTGCGCTCACCGCCAGCGGGAACACCATGCTCGCACTCGACAATCAATACCACCTGCTTCTGTCCAACGGTCAGCCCCCGCTCAGCGCCGAGCAGCTGGTGCAGCCGAGCGGTGGGAATACCCGCGCAGCCACCACCTTTGGCGGCAACCTCTACCTGCTGGACACTGTCAATGGACAGGTGTGGCGCTACTCGGGGACCGGAAACTCGTACGCCACCACCTCTTTCGGAATCCTTAACGCCGATCCAAAGCTGCTCCGGCGCGGTGTGAGCCTGGCCATCGACGGCGATGTGTATGTCGGGCTTGCAGGCGGACGCGTCATCAAGTTCGTCGGGTCCCAGCGAGACTCGAGCTTCCGCGTGCGCACACCCTTCCACATCCTGAACCTGACCCAGATCTACACCCGGCCGGACCTCTCCAGAATATTCATCGTCGATCCGGTCCTCGGACGTATCGTCGAGATCGGCAAGCATGGACATTACGTCCGGACGCTGCAGTTTCAGGGATCTCTCGGTACCGGGCTGCTTCAGATGACGCTCTCGGCCGACGGCAAGACGCTGTATTTCCTGAGCGGCCACTCCCTGTATCGCGTACCGCTGCCACACTAGTTGCCGCTGGTCTTCGCCGTGCTTGGTCTCCTCGTGGCCACGGCGGAATTGTATCTCGAGCCGCTGCTGCTCACACACCGGTTGGACGATCCGGAGCGTTTCCGGCACGTTCAGCGTCTTCCCATGGTGGCGCATCTCCTTCCCGCGGCTCAGAGCGAGTCTTCGACGGCGGCCGAAGTCGAAGGGGGTCCGGAGGATGGAGGCCTCTGGCCATTCGTGCTGACCACGGCGATCTTTCAGCTGGCGCTGGCAGGGACCTTCGCAGGTCTGGCCTGGCGTCTCCACGCGCCCTGGCAGATCGGCCTGGCGTGCGCTTACAGCGCGATCCTGTTCCAGATCGGCCTGATCGACTTTCACCACCGCCTGGTTCTCAATATCCTGTCCTATCCGGCGGCCGTCCTCGCCGTCGCCGGCAGTCTCTTCTGGTCGGGGATTGGGCTCGGCAGCTCGCTTCTCGGCGGACTCATTGCCCTGGCGATCTTTCTCGTCATCGAGATCGCGGGACGTGGGGCCATGGGACGCGGGGACAGCAAGCTGGCTGCGGTCATCGGCCTCATGCGCGGCATACCGGGACTTTGGACGGCGCTGATCTCGGGTATCCTCATCGGTGGCGTCGTCGCCCTGCTGCTTCTGGTAACGGGGCGCAGCCGCAAGGATACCTTCGCCTATGGTCCCTGGCTGGCGGCGGGGGCAATTCTGTCCTTCTTCCTGGCCCCCCATTAGGCCAGGCGAAGCCAGTGGCTCCGAAACGAGGGTAATGTGGCGTTCTCCTTGCCTTTTTGGAGCGCCTCTAGGGTGCCGGGGTTACCTCTTCGACACGCCTCAGGTGGCATACGCGGGCGGCCTCCTGCGTCGGCGGCCCCTACAGGCCATCTGGGCCGCCAGAGGGCGGAACCGGGTGTTCGGGAGGGCTTCCGGCGGGCGGCCTCCTGGGTCGGCGGGCCCTATGGGCCATCTGGGTCGTCAGAGAGTGGAGCCGGGCATTCGGGAGACCTCGGAAGCACCGAGGGGAAGGTGCAGGTGGCGCGGGACCAGTGCGCGGCATGCCGTGGGAAACGTGAGGTCAGCGGGCGGGATGGCATGAGATCGTAGTCATGCAGCTGACGATCGAGGCCACGGCAGAGACCGGAACTCCCTTCCAGGCCAGGGCGTGCCGTCTGGAGATGCGGGGAAAGTCGATGGAGACCCCAGCGTTCATGCCCGTGGGAACTTTGGCGACGGTGAAGAGCCTCTCGTTGGAGGACCTCGAAGAGGTCGGTGCCGAATGCATCCTCGGGAACGCGTACCACCTCCATCTCCGGCCGGGGGAGGAAACCGTGGCCAAGCTGGGCGGTCTCCACCGCTTCATGGGTGGTTGGCCCGGCCTTATCCTCACCGACAGCGGCGGCTTTCAGGTCTTCAGCCTGGCCCACCTTCGGTCGATCGACGATGAAGGGGTTACGTTTCAGGCCCACACCGACGGTTCAACCCACCGCTTCACTCCCGAATCGGTGGTCGCGATCCAGGAGGCACTTGGCTCCGACATCATGATGTGCCTCGACGAATGTCCGCCGCACACCATGGATCGCACGGCGGCTGTCGAATCCATGGATCGAACCTATCGCTGGGCGGCCAGATCCCGTGGAGCTCAGGCGCCCACTGGCGCTGCGCTGTTCGGCATTACTCAAGGTGCGATGTTTGCCGACTTGAGACGAGAGAGCGCACGCCAGATTGTGTCTCTCGACTTCCCCGGCTACGCCGTTGGAGGGCTGGCCATCGGCGAGGAAAAATCCGTGATGCTGGAGATGCTTAACGCTTCGGTCGCCGGTCTTCCGGCTTCGAAGCCTCGCTACCTGATGGGGGTCGGGGCTCCGGAAGATCTCTTCGCCGGGGTCGCCGCCGGCATCGACATGTTCGATTGTGTGCTGCAAACACGGACCGCCCGGACCGGGGCGCTACTCACCAGGCACGGGCGAATGAATATTTCCAATGCTCGTTTCACCGAAGACCCTGAGCCGGTCGAGCGAGAGTGTGATTGCTCCACCTGTGCCCGCTACTCTCGCGCCTATCTGCATCACCTGTTCCGCAACCGCGAGTTGCTGGGCTACCGACTGGCGACAGTCCACAACGTTCGCTGGACTCTCAGACTGATGGCCGACATCCGGCGGAGTATCGTCGAGGGAGGGTTCCGCGAGCTGCAGGAGGAGTTTCTGGCGGGCTACCTCGCGAGCAAGCCGTAAGGCACAAAGAGGGTGCGCCGGACCGCCGCGGTTAGAGCAGGGCGAGTGAAAGCCCTGCCCAAACAAGCACCACAAGGATCAGCACGGCGGAGAAACCGTCCAGGCGGACCCGGTCGTGGCGATGGGTTCGCGGTCCATAGCCGTACAGGCGGGTGTCGAGCGCCAGAGCCAGCTCCTCGCCCCGCTGCAGATTCGACTCGATCAGCGGCGCCAACAGGTCCCCCATCACCGTCGCCATCCCCAGCCGTCTCATGCCGACGCCTCGTGCCGCTCGGGCCGTTAGGAAGCGGTCGACCTCCTGGGTCATTATCGGAACGAAGGTGATGGCGATCGTCAGCATCGTGGTCATATCTTCGATGGGGATCCGGAGGTGCCGCAGAAAGCCGAGCAGCCGCCGGAGGCCGGCCGCGATGTCGAACGGCGAGGTGGTGAAGGTGACCAGCGTAGTGATCAGCAGCAGCAAGAGAAGCTGAACCGTTACCCGCGCGGCCAGCGCCAGCCCTCCCTGCGAGACATGGAAGGGTCCTAGAATCCAGCTCCGCCCGCCGGTGGTCAGCACGAGCACAGCTCCACCGATGACCGCGAAGATCAGAATCGCGCGGAGGTTGCGCCATAGGGTGGCCGGCGGTAGGCGGGAGAGCAGAATCCCGGCCGCCACCAGCCCCGTTAGCGACAGGAGCTGCCACGGGTCGGTCGCGAGGACGACGGCAACCGTTCCAGCCATGGCGACGATGAGCTTGGCCCGGGCGTCGACCGAGGCGCCGGGAGTGCCTGCTCCCTCATACGTGAGGACGGGGAGGACGTCGCTAAGCATGCTTGCGCCGGCGCCACTCCCCCGCGATGGCCTCCTCCAACTTCCCCTCAGCTCCAATTACGGGCACGTTCCAGCCACGCTCACGCAGCTCCAGGGCAATTCGAATCCGGTCGGGGAGCGTGACACCGGCTTCCCGGCAGACCCGTCGGTTGGCCACCATGTCGGCAAGGCTGCCCGTCAGAACGATACGGCCCTCCGCGAGCACGGCGATGCGGCCGGCGCCCTGCACCTCTTGCAGGTCGGACGTGAGCGTGATGACCGTGCGCTCGCCGCTGCCGGTCAACGCGTTGAGCAGCCGCGCCATGTCCTGGCGAGCCTCGGCATCCAGGCCGGCAAACGGCTCGTCGAGGATCAGCACGTCGGGCCGAATGGCCAGAATCGCGGCGACAGCCACTCGCCTTCGCTGGCCGCCACTCAGCTGTAGCGGCGACCTTCCCGCGACATCGTCCAGCTCGAACCCCACCATCCGCAGCGCCTCAGTGACGGCGGCATGAATCTCCGCCTCGTCGGTGCAGCGGTCTCTGGGACCGAAGGCCACGTCGTCATAGACCGTCATTCCAAGGAACTGATCTTCGGCTCGTTGCATTACCAGTCCCAACCGGTCGCGGAGAACCTTCCCCTCCCGGCTCCAGATGTCCTCGCCGTCCAGAAGCACCCGGCCGGTTTGAGGCTTCCGAAGCCCGGTGGCTACCTCCGCCAGCGTTGATCTGCCGCTTCCGTTGGCCCCGACGACGGCCAGCCAACTACCGTCATCAACCTCCAGATTCAGGTCCTGAAGGGGCATCCGGCCACGACGGGTGAGACCGATGCGCTCCAGCGTCAGTGGCATAGTGCTTCCACCACCTCCTCCGGGGTGGCGACGTTCGGTGGAAGGTCGACGCCGAGATCCTCAAGCGTCAGGACGATGTCGAAGAGTGGCGACTCGAGTCCGGAGTCTGGATCGTGCCGGGCTTCGCGGAGCACCTCATCCGGTTTGGCGAAGGCGGCGACGCGGCCCCCTCCGGCTTGCGTCGGCTCCAGCCGGCAGACGGCGTCGGCAGGAAGGATCTCAGTCAGCCGGTGCGTCACCATGACGACACCGGCATCATACTGCCTCGCCCACCTGCCCACGGAGGCCAGCAGGTCCTGCGCTGCGGCCGGGTCAAGGCGGGAGGTCACCTCGTCGAGCACCAGGTACCGGGGCCGCAGCGCCATGACGCCGGCGACGGCAACGACCTGCTTTTGAGCCAGCGTCAGCGTCTGAATCGATCTGAACCGCAGGTCTGAGAGGTTGAGAATCTCCAGCACGAAGTCGACTCTGTCATCGACCTCATGTGCAGGCAGGCCCAAATTCTCAGGCCCGAAGGCAACGTCATCCTCGACCACTCCACACACCAACTGATTGTCGGGGTTCTGCCAGGCAAGGCCGACCAGCCTTCGGAGTACTGCCGGATCGGCCGTCGACGTATCGAGGCCCTCAACCTCGACGGTGCCCGTCGACGGGATCAGCAGGCCAAGCAACAGCCGCGCCAAGGTCGACTTCCCGCTGCCGTTCGGACCGATGATGGCCGTCAGGCGGCCGGGCTCAATGTCTAGATTGACGTCGCTGAGGGCCGCCGTTCTGTTGGGATACTCGAAGCCGACCTGACGGAGGCGAATCACGCCGTCGCCTGCCGGGCCTTGTCCGATGCCGAAAGACGGCGGAGAACCAGCTCGGACCCAATCACGAACCCGGCCATATCGGCAACTCCCAGGAGGAGGGCGATCGACAGTGCCACCGGTACCCAATGACCGACCAAAAATGCGGTCAGCGCAAACCCGAGATCATGTACGACATGCGCCGGCAACTGCGGGGCATGGCGGCCAAGCAGTGCCCGCCCGATTCGGTCGACGACGCGGGTGGCTCGCGTCAAGATTCCGGTTCCATCGCGCATGCCATTTCGCAGGTCGGTCACGATGGTCGAGAGCGGTACGCGGAAGAGTGCGGTAAAGACCAGCGTGGGAATTACGATGTCGAAGACGGCGTAAACCAAGCCTCCCACCAGAACCGTCACGAGGGGATGGAGGTGCCGCTGCATCCCCAGGGCGATGAGGAGGGCGGCAAGGCCGGTGTCGATCGCGCTAAGGGCCAGCGTCGGACCGACGAGGGTCGTCAGCAGCATATAGGCGATGAGGCCCGCCATGATGGTGACTCGGATGCCGTGCCTTTGAGACAGCAGAACAAGCGGGGCAGCGGCCACGAAGCGCCAGGCGGTCCGGACGACGGGAATCGGCAGGTAGACCCGTGCCAAGAGCAGCACCACCGTGATATCGGCGAGGAGCGCTCCCTCGACAATCTGCCGGTTCCTCGACGACCGCGGGTCCAGCTCGACGGTCGAAGCATCGGCTGCGCCCGGGACCGTCATGGACCATTCTAGGAACGGGTCAGCAGTGGGTGGTGAACCTCATGTCCGGCGGTCTTTGCTGGTTGCTGCTCCCATCAGCACTCGGAGTAGCCGCAGGAGTGACACTTTTTGCATCCCTCCTCGTGCACATACGCGGCCAGCCCGCAGCGAGGACATAGGTCACCGACGGCGAAGCTTGGGTCGTCCACCGCGGTGGCAAGGGTCGCCACGGCGGCCTGCTCGACACTCTCGGTGGCCACATACTCCGCCAGCACCTGCCCGATAGCGTCGGGCAGAGAGAGCACGCGGTTAACTCCGAACCCGTATGAACGGCTGCCCGCGATCCCTCGGAGCTGATCGACGAGCTGCTCCACCTTCTCTCGCTGGGTCAAAGGTGATGGAGTTCGGAGGACGAGGGAGATCATGCGGCCCATGGACTCGGCCATGGCCAGGATGTCACTCCCCGCCCGTCCGATGTTTACGAAGGCCTCCAAAGGCTCACCCGTATCATCACAGTTCACGGTGATGAAGGCGGTACCCACGGGAGTCTCGACGCGATGCGTCTTTCCCGATACGACTTTCGGTCGTGGTTTGATCGTGGCCAACCCTGGCAGCATGGACTGAGTTGGACGGTCCTCGGCCGGTTCCTTCTCATCCAGACCGACGTTGAGCACCTGTTCGCCCTTGCACCCATCACGAAAGACGGTGATGCCCAGGCAGCCGGACTCGTACGCCAGCGTGTAGGCCCGCTCAATGTCCATCCGCGTGGCCTCGTTGGGCAGGTTGATGGTCTTTGAGACGCCGTTGTCGGTGTACTTCTGGAAGGCGGCTTGCATACGCACGTGAGCCTCGTAATCCACCTCATGCGCCGTGACGAAGACTCGCTGTAGGTCTTCGGGCACGCCGTCGATGCCGTGCAGCGTGCCGCGCCGGACGACCTCCTCCAAGATCTCGTCGCGGTCCAATCCTCTCTCGCTCAGGCTCTCCTTCACGTACGGATTGAAGAAGGTCAGCTTGCGGTCATCTACCTTGTGATAGAAGGCCAGAGCGAAGATGGGTTCGATCCCGCTGGAGGCATCGGCAATGATGCTGATGGTGCCGGTCGGGGCGATGGTGGTAATGGTCGCGTTGCGGAGCGGCTCTCCCTCTCTGTAGATGCTTCGTGCCCAGTTGGGGAAGGGACCTCGAACCTCGGCCAGCTCGGCCGACATGCCGTGACCGACCTCCTTCATCCGGGCCATGACCTTCGATCCGAGCTGCAGCGCTTCGTCGCTGTCATAAGGGATTCCGAGCTGGAACAAGAGATCGGCCCAGCCCATGACGCCGAGACCGATGCGACGGTTGGCATGAACCTCGTCCATGATTTCCGGTAGAGGATACGGGTTGACCTCTATGACGTCGTCGAGAAAACGGACCGCTGCTCGCGTTACGCGCGTCAGCTCGGTCCAATCAAGGTCTCGGCGTTCCCGGTCGAACAGGCGCGCCAGGTTGATCGAGCCCAGATTGCAGGCGTCGTTCGGCGCCAGAGGCTGCTCGCCACACGGATTGGTGGCCTCTATTCGCTCGAAGTCGGGAACTGGGTTGGCCGGGCTGCCATTGATGCGGTCGATGAAGACGACGCCGGGATCGCCGGTTCGCCAGGCCGAGTCGACGATGCGATTCCAAACGTCACGTGCCTGCAGCCGATCGGTCACCTCGCCCGTATGAGGATCGAGCAGATCATACTCGTCGTTGTTGCGCGGCGCCTCCATGAACGTGGAGGTAACGGCGACGCTGATATTGAAGTTCGTGATGCCGCCGTCGTTCTTACAGTTGATGAACTCAAGAATGTCGGGGTGATCGATCTTCAAGATGCCCATGTTGGCGCCGCGGCGCGTGCCACCCTGCTTTACCGCCTCCGTAGCGGCATTGAACACCCGCAGGAACGACACCGGCCCGCTCGCTCGCCCGCCGCTGCGCGAGACCGTGCTGTCCTTCCGCCGCACTCTAGAGAAGGAGAATCCCGTGCCGCCTCCCGACTGATGGATGATGGCCGCGTTCTTGAGGGTCTCAAAGATCCCGTCGATCGAGTCGGGCACGGGCAGCACGAAGCAGGCGGAGTACTGCAGCCCATTGGCCTTGCCGGCGTTCATGAGGGTGGGTGAGTTGGGCATGAACTTGCGGTCAATCAGCAGGTCATAGAAATCCTCGGCGACGGTCTGAACGGTCTGTGCATCTGACCAGCGCAGCTCCGCCTCGGCAACGGCCGACGCCACGCGCCAGCACATATCGTCGGCACCCTCGACAACCTGGCCGTCCACACGTCGCAGATAGCGCTCCTCGAGCACGCGCAGTGCAGCCTCAGACCACTGACCACCACGCTCGGGCCGCTTCCCTTTGACTTCCGTCGTCACCACACTTACTTCTTCGGCCAACGTGCTCACGGCGCTCATGCAATCCCCCGCATCCCATTGGTACCACAACATATAGTGGTCCGGGGTTAACTATAACACAAGAACTTGAGTTTGTTAAGTGGGCCGATCGCGTTGAGACATAATCCGAGCGGCAGGCTTCTCAGGTGCTCGAACATGGGTTCCCTGTAGAATCCGGCAACGCTCGTGAGGTGCAGTCCAACGCTCGCCTACATTGCCGGGCCCTTGTTCAATGAGTCGGAGCGGGTCCTCAACCGACGAGTCGCGGACATGCTTCGGTCTCTTGGCGTCGACACTTTTCTCCCTCAAGAGGAGGCCGGCAACGCCTCCGGACTGATCGCCGCCGGCGAGGACATGTCGACGGTTATCCGCAGGCTCTTCGACATCGACTGGAACGGCGTGCAGCGTAGCGACTTCATGGTCGCGATTCTCAATGGACGCGTCCCCGACGAGGGTACCTGCGTCGAGCTGGGCATGGCGTACGCGCTGGGAAAGCCGGCGATCGGATTCCAGAGCGACAGCCGGCGGTTCGCCGAGTCCAGAAACAATGTGATGATCGACGGCGCGCTCCGAATCATCGCTCACGAATGGGATGAGCTGAAGGACGCGGTCGTGGTCCTCATGAGGGAGATTCACGCGACCGCATCGCAACTGTAGGCATTTGTGTACCGGAGGGTTGTCAGGGCGAC
>DASRCF010000157.1:0-4318 GCA_035653255.1 Chloroflexota bacterium | reverse complement strand
CATCGGCACCGCCACCGATCCCTACCAGCAGGCTGAATCCCAATACCGGTTGACCCGCGGAATCCTCCAGGCCTTCCGCGACTTCAGGAATCCGGTCAGCATCACGACCAAGTCCCCGATGATCGAGCGGGACCTCGACATCCTCACCGACCTTGTCGGTCATGCTTCGGTAACCGTCTGCCTCTCCATCACCACCCTCGACGAGTCAATCTGGCGCAAAGTCGAGCCCACCACCTCAAAGCCGTCCAAGCGCCTGGCGACCCTCCGGCGCCTGAGTGGTCTTGGGATCAATGCGGGAGTTTTGCTTTGCCCCGTTCTTCCGGGAATCACCGACCGGTCCGACCAGATGGAAGCAGTTGTCGCGGCCGCGGCCGAGCACGGCGCCCGGTTTCTGTCCACCCGGGTGCTCCGGCTCGGCAAGGGCATAGGCGACTACTACCTCCCGTTCGTCGAACGCGAGTTCCCAGGACTTCGGCGGTCTTACGCAGACCTCTATCGCGGCGACTACGCCCCTGAGTACTACGTCCAAACGATTCGGGCGCGAGTGGATGATCTGCGCCAGCGGTACGGCCTGTCCGCGGACCGGACGGATCCGGCTTTCGCCGTCTCACCCCATCCGCCCAGGCAGCTCGACCTATTCGCGGCGGCCTGAGCCGCGGCTTAGGAGCCGAGAGCCAGTCCATGCAGAAGAAGCGTCTGAGCAATGGAGGCCGATTCTCCCCAATCCATGGCGATCTCCCGGACCTGCTGTTCGCTGGGCATCGCTCCGTCGAGGTAAGCTCGGCCAACCGCCTTGCGGACCCCCAGGTCTCCGGCGGCGACTCGTGGCCGTCCAAGGGTGCGACAGAGGAACCATTCCGCCGACCAGAGGCCGATGCCTTTGAGGCACGTCAGCCGCTCGATGACCTCTTGATCATCCATGTCTTGGAGGGCTGCGACCTCAAGGCGACCAGCGGCCACGTCTTGGGCCACGCCGATGACAGACTCTGCCTTGCGCATGGTGAGCTGCAGCCGTCGTAGCTCCGATGGCTGGGCCTCGGCCAGCCGGCTTGCACTGAGGCTGTACACGGTCTTGGCTCCGACCTCGTGCTGCAAGCCATACGTTTCCGCCAGTCGCGCCCTGATGGTGGCGGCCCACCGCAGGTTCACCTGTTGCGCCGAGATGCTTCGTACCAGTGCGAGAAGGACATCGTGCTGAAGAACCGGCCTGAGGCTCGGAAACCGAGCATGCAGCGATGCCAGCACCCGATCCCTGCTCAGCAGTGAGCTGAAGGACGTGGGTAGGGGCGCGAAGGTCCGGGACGCAGCTTCCACCACGATATTGGGATCCCTGTCGCCATCCATCTCGACCGAAAGCTGCAGCCCGGCATTGCTCTTGGAGAATGTGATTCCGAAAGCCATGGATCTGCCGTTCCGACGGACAGTCCGGAGGAGGTGTTGACCATCCCAGCGGTCCAGCAGGTCGTCACCGGAACGGCGAATGAATTCCAATGAACCTGCCACGTCGACGTCGTCCTCAAGGCGAATCATGACCGTTTCGGGAAATGTTCGCACCTCCAGCTACTGACCGAGAAAGAGCAGCAGGGCGAGGTAGTGTGGGAACGAAGCTTGGCGGAGAGTCTGCAGCTGGTCCTCAATTTCAGCCGAACGACGCATCCTCAAACGCAGCTGGGATTCGTGAGCCGAGATTTGAGCTCGCACGTCTCGTGTTCTGACCTCCTCGGCGCGGAGGATTTCACTCGCGATCCCGTCCAAGACAGCCCGCTGGTCGTTCCGCTCTGCTTCCAGCCTCGTCAGAACCGGTGCTGCCTCTCGGAGCGCCGTATGCATGAGCGTTCGGATGGGCCGGCGCCGCCTCTCGAACCGACTGCAAAGCGCCCCGGATGCCTCATCGCTCAGGCGTACCGGCATGGAACGCTCCGCCTCTCGGATGCACGATTCCATCCATATACGCAGTGCGGCGGCTGTCCTTCGATCCAGTGGTCGGCCGGGGCGGCGACTGCCGGGCGAGATATCCGCCGCAGTCCGTACTCCCTGCGCCCATAAGCGGGCCTTGATCAAAGGCGAATGCCCGCGGATCTTGGCCCGTCTCAGCCGCTGACGCTTGAGGTGGGCCCGAACGTGACCATTTTGCAACTCTTGGAGCTGATGTCGGAGTGCCGTCTCGTATTCCTCGTCCAGCCGGCTCAGATGGCGCCGAAGTGGATCGATGGTAGCGCGAACGTCTTCAAGCACTCGGTGACGCCGTCGCTCGTGCCGCTGCAATCGACGGCTTGCCAGAAGGCGCCGGGTCTCCAGCGACACGGAATGCCGGAGCGCTCCCCGCGCTTCTCCCCGCTGGAGTGACGCAATCCGTCTGCGGGTTCTCCAACATGAGATCCGTGTGCACATCGAGCTGAAATGGAGCTTGATGCGCATGGCGCCCGCCGGATCACTGAAGTAGCCGACCACAATCGCCAGCCAACAGACCGTGATGGATGAGCAGATGAGAGAAACGCGCCCCGTCATGCCGAGGGCAACACCTGATGCAGGGAGGCTCCCGAGTACGCAGGCCAGCACCGCCAGAGGCAGCGGTAGCCGCCGCCAGCCTGGAGATTCCAAACCCCTGTGAGAGGGAGCGCCAACATGCCCGGATAGCCACTCAGGCAGAGGCCGGAGCGGAACTGTCGCGCGTTCCGATTCAGTGCTCGCGACGCGCCCCTCCTGTGCGGCCAGACCGGGGGGGAACCGAAGACGAGGCCATGGAGCAATGACACGGCGCGAAGGGATGGTATCTTTCGTCCCCAGGGCTGGAACGTCGCCAGGCGAGCAATCCAAGGCAGAGCGCAACGTCTTCGCGGCTTTTCGTACGGTGGGCTCCGGACTCTTTAGCAGAAGCCGGAACGCTAAAGAGGGCTGGGGATCGACGAAGTCGAGCCGGCCGAAGAGCAGCTTCTCGTCACCCGCGCCCAGCTCGCGCCACAGCTCAGGACGGCTGGAGAGCGCCAGCAGCGAAGTGTAGATCACCCAGTGGGAGAAGTTGTCGAGGGTGGGCCCGAAGTGGGATGCGGCTCGGCCAGGATGCTGATAGTTGGCGTGACCAAGCTCATGACTGCCACGGCCGTGCAGAGCCGGAACGAACATGCCGTCGTAGTCGACCAGCTTGATGCCGTTTCGACCCATGAGAACGTTGCCGTGCTGGAGGTCACCGTGAGCTACTCCGGCAGCCCGTAGGTCGAGCGCCATCTTCCTCCAGCGTTCCGCCAGTGCGCGCAGCCTATCAGGCCGGTTGAGGTTCCTCGCGATGTACACGTCAAGCAGCTCTCCCTCGACCCAATCCATCTTGAGCAGTGGAAAGTGGCGCCCACGAACCCGTACCCCCTGTTCGAGGTAGTGGAACCCAACTGCGTACCCCACAGGCTGCCGGTCGAGATGAGTGCTGATGGCGGCATAACGATCCCGGGCATCGGGCACGTCGCGAAAGAAACACCGTACCGCCGTGGACGTCGAACCGTCCACCAGCCGGTAGACGCTGGCAAAGTTACCGGTGATGGGCTTGGGCAGGCCGGTCGAGGTCGTTTCAGGGAGCGAACGCCGCAGCTGAGGATCCAGAAAACTCGATGCAGGCGTCTGTATCGCTTCGTTGTAGTCCTGCGGTGAGGGCCAGGTGGTCTTTGGGGCGGTCATGAGACGACGGCCCGGAGCAGCGTCACGTCGTCATTTCGGAGCGCGCCACTCTCGCGCAGGCTGGTTATCAGCTCGGCAGAGTCCTGGTGGGACTCTTTGAGAACCTGCCTGAGCTGGGTCCACGGCCGTTCTCCGGCCTCCACTGTGGCAAGAGCCCATGCGGCCAGGGCATCGGTTGCCAGAAGAAACTCATCCCCCAAATGCCAGCGACCAGTCGTTCTCTCGATGCGCGGTTCATCATCCTTACGCCCATTGGAAACACTGCCGATAAGCCGGGGGCGGCTGCCGAAGTCGCCCGAAGAGGTCAGTGGGAAGGCCTTGATCAGCCTCTCCCGACGGATGTGAAAGAGGCAGCTATCTCCAATCGCCATCGCCATCCAGCGTCCGGACTCCAACAGCTTCAAGCCTACAATTGCCGCATATGCGCCCTGCCGGCGCTTCTCCTCCCCATACCAGGGGAGCGAGCGACGCGAAGTTTGGAAGTGCCAGCGCCGCCGCGAGGCCGCGAGACTCTGCTCCCAACGGTCGCAGTCGAGCCGACCCTTGCCGTATGCTCGCACGAGCTCTCTGGCCCAGATATCGGCGAACGACGTCTCGGTGGCCCCGTCGGCGACCGCGGCGCGGAAATAGCGGGCGTCGGTGTGGAGGGGAG
>DASRCF010000156.1:0-8700 GCA_035653255.1 Chloroflexota bacterium | reverse complement strand
GGGGATGAGAACCAGGGTCGGCACGTCGGCCGTTGTCCGTGGCTTCTTCTCGTGCGCCAGGCCCACCATCAAGGCCAGATCGGCCATGCGCACCTGCTTGAACATGAACGCGCGCACGGGAGCCTGCGCCCGGTCCAGCGCCTGCTGCTGGCTGATCTTGTTGGCAAGCAAAGGTTGTAGCGCGCTGTTGTTGATCTGTTGCAGCGTCGGGCTCATGATGAAGAAGGTCAGGAACAGGGCCAGCCCGGTGAGAACCTGGTTGGGAGGCGTCTGGGGAATCCCGATCGCCGTACGGACGAAACCAAGGACCACGATGATGCGCGTGAACGACGTCAGCATGATGACCAGCGACGGGGCCAGGGTGATGAGCGTGATCAGCACAAGCACCTGCACGGCGCTGCCGATCCCGCCGTTGCCATGTCCGAGATTCACGCTGATCGATGGGATGTTCACCGCTGTTCGAGCCTCCGGCGCAATGACCGCATGGTATTGAGGGTCGCCTGTATGCCGCTGCTTGGCGCCACCTGGGCCACGGGAGCCGGAGCGGCGGGGGCTTCTGGCTCGACACGGCCGGTGCGCCGCGGAGTCGCTCGTTGCCGCTGCTGTTGGGGCGAGGGGAGCGGATTGATGGCCATGGCACGTGCCAGCGCCCTGGCAAAGGAGGGCCGTTCATTCGTGGGTTGCCAGGCGCCGGTCGTCGCATGGGGCTGCTGCCCGGGATATTGAGCACGGATCAGTGCCATCTCCTCGGCGTCGCTGGTCGTCAGCAACGGCGTGATGGTCGTCCCCGTCACTCCGATCAGCACGAGGTGCGTGCCAAGATCGAGCCACTGGATCGTCTGCTTGTCCCCGATCGTCTCTCGGTGCAACACCAGGGATTGCTGGGCGCCACCGGCACTCCTCCTGCGTGGCATGACGACGCGTAGGATGCGCAGGCTGATGAACAGCAACCCAAGCACCACGGCGAACTTGGCGAGTAGCGTCAGCGGGTTGTCGCCTTGATCCTGCGGCTGCGACGGTAAAGCCATCGGCGGAGGCAGGTGCAGGGGAGCGGAGGTCGGCGTGACGAGTGCCCGGGCCTGACTCAGCGCACGCCGTGACTTATAGGGCCATCCAGAGGCCGGGCCACTGGACGAGGCGAATCGAGACGGTGAGTTCCGATAGCCGTCTTGCCCGTCGGTGAGCGCCTGTCGCGGGCCGGCGTACATCCGTCGTGGTTCGGCCGCCAACGCCGTGTGCGACCAGGAGTGTGCCGACAGGGAGTAGACAGCCAGAGCGGCAAGGATGGCCCGGGCGATGGCCGCCGGTACCTTCAGACGTCCGAGCGCAAATATCATCGCAAGACCTCCGTGATCTTGATGCCAAGACTCTCGCTCAACACCACGACTTCGCCGCGAGCGATGAGTTGGTCGTTGACCATGATGTCGACCGGATCACCGGCCGGCCGGTCAAGCTCGACCACCGCGCCCGGACGTAGCCCCAGGACTTCGCGCACCGTCAGGGAGGTGCTCCCCAGCTCGACGGAGAGCTGCAGGGGGACCTCTTTGAGCAAGGAGAGGCCGTTGCGCGTTCCGGACCCCCTGTCGGGGCTTAGAGGGACAAACTGAACCGGTTGCACGCCATCCCCGGCCACTTTCCCGCCGGACTCCTGCCTTGACGGCCGCATGGACACGACATTTGGGGCATCGAACCTCTCGGCGTCCGTGAGCGGAGTGGCCGGCCCCGCCGGCACCGATCCTGCCTCATCGCTCAGCCCACGCAGAGCCGATTCGGCGGTCTGGCTCAGGATCAACTCGAGATCGCAGCGGGCGTCCGGGTCACCGGCCAGCACGACACTCAGGACCACAACCTGAGGTTCGCCGGCCAGTTGGGGCGGCAAGCTGAAGCCGCTGGTCGCGGGATCGGCGGTGATAGGCTCCAGTCTGGCGAGCGATGCGCGGGGTGCGAGGGGCAACCAATTACGCTCGTGAACGAGCGTATCGAGGAACGTGCTGATGAAGTCACCGAGATTCAGCAGCGTTTCGGCCGCGAGAGTGGCGCTCTCGCCGGGCGACGGAAGGTGGCACAGCTTGCTCAACTCCGCGTCGACGGCGAGCACCACGGCCCTGTGCTCCACGCCGCCCGGGTACTCGAGCTGTACCTCGATGATGATATTGTATGTCGCCGGCGAGAGTTGGGCCGGCGCCACCAGTTGACGTCGCCGGAGCATCAGGCTGATCGGACGGCCGGTGACGCCTCCGAGCGCATCCTGCACGGCCCGCACGCGGGGGGCGGCGCCATGGTGGAGATCTGCGGGGTAGGGCCGGCCGGCTTCAGCCATGGAAGAGCCCTGTCGTGGCAGCCATACTTAACGCTTCGCCGTTCTACGGATAGAGGATGACGATGTCGGCACGGCGATTCTTGGCGCGCCCGGACGGTGTGCTGTTGGTGGTCACGGGGTTATACTGGCCCCGACCCTCGGCGGACAGCCGGGCGGGCTGCAGCCCGCCCGGTCCGCTGAGATATGTGACGACGGAGACGGCCCGCAGAGCCGAGAGCACCCAGTTCGAGCTATATAGCGTATCGCTCGACGGCTGATTATCGGTATTGCCTTCGACGCGAATACGATTGGGCAGATTTTTTACCAGCTGCGCGATGTTGGTCAACAACGCGAACGATTGTGGTCGCAACTGTGTGTCTCCGGGATAAAACAGGAGATTGCCGGAGAGCGTGAGCACGATCCCTTCGCGTGACATGCCGACATGGACGACATCTCGACTCAACCCCAATTGCTTCAGCAGCTTGCTCAATTCGCTCTGGAGCTTCTTATAGGTTGTGCGTTCGCTAGGAGTCGAGCCGGACGGTAGCGTCTTGCTGCTGATGGTGCCGCCGACCTGGATAAGCTGAAAGGCACCGTTATTGAAGGCCTGCTTCAGCGCGCCGGTGAGGTCCTGAAACTTTCGGGCATTGGTCGAAGACATAGCGTACAGGATGATGAAGAAGATCATCAACAGCGTAATCAGGTCGGAGTAGGTCAGGAGCCAGCGCTCGCTGTTCTCCTTGACGACCTTGGGCTTCTTCCTCACGGGCATAGGTCAGGCGGCCTTTGCTTGGGGTGCGGCGGGCGTGCCGCCATCGGCGGCCGCCTTCTTACCCTTGGCAGGGGTGACGTAGCCCACCAGCTTTTCCTGGACAATGCGCGGATTGTCACCGGCCTGGATTGCCGCGACACCGTCGATGATCAACGCCGCGAGTTCGGCCTCCTCGGCCGACCGGCGCTTGAGTTTGCTGGCCAGGGGCAGCCAGAGGAGATTGGCCGATCCAACCCCATACAGTGTTGCCGTGAAGGCCACGGCTATAGCCGGGCCGAGTTCCTGCGCATTTGACATATGGGCCAGGATGCGGATAAGGCCCATCACCGTGCCGAGGATGCCCAGGGTGGGCGCAAAGCCGCCCAACGCCTCGAGCATCCCGATACCCACCTCATGGCGTTGTTCGCGCGCGGCAACCTCTACCTCAAGCACCGCTTTCACTACTTCGGGATCGGTCCCGTCGACAACCAGCATGATGCCCTTCTTGAGCATCGGATTAGTTAGCGTGGTGGCGCTCTGCTCGAGGGAGAGCAAGCCCTCCTTGCGGGCACGATCGGCCAACTGATAGAACTGCTCAACCATGCCGGCGGCGTCGTGATGTGGCTCTTTGACCGCCAGCATGACCAGCTTGGGGAGGCGCATGACGACGGCAAATGGATGGGCGATCAGGCCGACACCTATGGTGCCGCCGAAGACGAGCAGGCCGGCCGAGACATTGACGTACGAGAACAGGCTCCCATGCTCGATCAGGACCGAGGCTGCGATGGAGCCGAAGCCGACTACCACTCCGATAATGGTGCCTTTATCGATCTTCACCGTGCACTCCCCGTCCGACGTGAACGCAGTGCCGGAAGAGTATGATCTGTCGCACGACCTCCTCGACGCGTTCGCGTACCACGAAGTGGTGTCCGTTGGTGAGCGTGATCACCGTGTCGGGTGTGGCCTCCATGAACTCGATTAAGTCGGTGTTTAGGACGAAGTGTGAGCCATCAAGGCGCGTTAACGAGACCAAGATTCGTGTCCCCCCTACGTTTCCAGCCATGCCCCATGTCGTGCGGTCCTCGGCCTGGCCGCCTACCATCTTTGGCCAGCATAGGCCATTCGCCAATGGCCCACCCGGCTGATCCGGTGGAAGTGTAGCCACGACGAATCACTTCTCCCAAACCGTCCCGTGAGCGAGGCCGGATGAGATCAGGCGCTTCGCGCGATGGCGGTATTCTTCCGCACTTGGAGCGGCGCGCTTCTGGAAAACGGCGTGCCGTGGCTATACTGCCGACGGATGGCGTAGGTTGGGTAGGCCGTGGTAGGGGCGAAGCACCCTGGCGGCCCACCCCCATCCCCCCGTATTCTCATGGCCGTGATAGCATCCAGATGGACGTAATGCCAGGCGACGTACTCTCGCAGAGCGACATAGACACCCTGTTCTCCGACATGGCAGGTACCTCCGAAGGTGGCGCAGACGAGACACGCGAGCGCCATCGCTCGGTTCGCCCGTACGATTTCCGACGTCCAAGCAAGCTGTCCAAGGACCAGATGCGCACGCTGCACATGATCTTTGAAGGCTTCGCGCGGAAGGTCGTCGCGAACCTGTCCGAGGTATTGCGTTCAGTAGTGCGCACCACTCTCGTCTCGATTGAACAATCGGTCTTCGACGACTACGTGCGCGGGCTTCCGCAGCGCACGCTGCTCAACGTGGCCTCGGCCGACCCCCTGACCGGAACCATCGTCTTCGAGTACGACTTTGGCACGGCCATGTTGATCGTCGACCGCTTGCTCGGCGGCATCGGCACTGGCACGGTTCCCAACCAGGAGCGCACTGTCACGGATATCGAGGAGGTGATACTTCAATCCGCCGCGGGCGTCTTCTTGCGGTCGCTATCGGAGGCCTGGGCGCACATCTTGCCCATGCAAGCCAAGCTACAACGACTCGAGTACACACCGCGTTTCCTCCAGGTGGCACCCAAGAGCGAACCGGTCCTGATCCTGCGGTTCGATCTGCTGCTCCTGGAGCATCAGACCAGCCTGAGCATGTGCATACCCTGCTCGCTGTTCGAGCCAGTCGCGCAGCAACTCAACGCGCAGACGCTTGTCTCGCCCGCATCGCAGCAGGCGGATGCCACGGACAGTGCGGATTCCCATCCCCGGATGCAGCGGATGGCGATTCCTGTCGTGGCGTTGCTCGGTGGAACATCGTTAAGCCTGGGAACGGTGAACGATCTGCAAGAAGGCGATGTCATTCGCTTGGACGGCCTGGCCACCGACCCGCTTCTCCTGACCGTTAACCGTAAGCCTACCTTCGTCGTCCGTCCGGGAGTGATGCGCCAGCGTGTTGCCGTTCAGGTTCTCGGCACCGTGCGGGATGGAGACGCGACACCATGAGCACGGACGCCTCGCCGAAGCATCTCGGCAAGCCGGACGCCATCCCGGCCGCAGCTACCCTGCACCGCGCGGTAGAGGAGTCACTCGGCGACATCGTGGGCAAGGACGTGGTCGTGACCCTTAACGAGCGGCGCGCTATTGAACCGGATGACGGCGTCGCGTCTGCCAAGAACGTGATGGTCGAGTTTCAAGGCGAGTGGCCCGCCGGCGGACAGCACAGTGTGGTAGTGCTTGTCGACTACGCCGAACTAATCCAGCTCGTCTCTATCGAGCTACACACGGGCGAACCCGAGATCGTGGACGCCGAATCGCTGCTCGGCCTGGGTGACAGCGTGAGCGCCTTTCTCGACAACTTTGCCAGCCGGCTGACGTGGCTAGAGCCGGCGCCGCGCATCTGGCTAGCCAATCTGGAGCCGATCGTCCCCGCCGCGACAGATGATGGGAAGGTGGAACTGCCGGCCACGATCGGAGGCGACGGCCCGCTCTCTGTGCTCGATGTTACCCTCTCTATTGGCGATGAGGCCACGTGCTCTGTCCAGCTAATCATTAGCGAGAGGAGTGAGCAGGCGTTGTTCGCCCGGGATGCCCCCATGACCGCGCCGGTGCCGCGGCCTCCGCTCGACGTGCCGGCGCAGGCTTCGGCGCCCACGCCACTGTTCGGCACGCCGGCTCCAGAACACGGTAAGGCCGCCGCGGCGGCGGAGTCGGAGTTCAATCTGCCGCGTCCGGGACGGGAGGTCGGCCGAAGCACGGGCCTCGATCTGGTGAAGGATGTGCCGCTGCACATCACCGTGGAGCTTGGTCGCGCTTCTCTGACTGTGCGCGAGATTCTCGGGCTGGGCGTCGGCTCCGTCGTAGAGCTGGATCGGCTGGCCGGCGAGCCGGTTGACGTGCTGGCAAACGACCGGCTCATCGGGCGCGGCGAAGTCGTGATCGTGGACGAAAGCTTTGGCGTATGCCTCACCGAGGTCTTTCGCGAGTCTCGGGTGCCGCCCTCTTGAGGTGTCGATTTCTGCGATTTGTCCCCCCGTCGCTATACTCTGATCGACTTCGAGGCAATCGGTGTCCGACCGCCGGGCGCGTGGGTCCTCGAGGCCCGATCGGAAGGGGGCCAACATGGGGTTGCTTGATTCGCTCGCTATCAGCGATTCAGCGCTGACCGCGGAGCGCTTGCAGATGGACGTCATCGCCAACAACGTGGCGAACGCCAACACAACGCGTACGGTCGAGGGCGGCCCGTACAAGGCCGAAGAGGTGGTCTTTGCACCGGCCGATGTGAACGCCGGCGTGCCCGGCGGTCTGGCCAACGCGGGCGTGCGGGTGGCCGCCGTGATCCAGGATAACCGGCCGCCGCGCCGCGTCTATGATCCGACCAATCCCGACGCCGATCGTCAGGGGTATGTCGCGTATCCCAATGTCGATCCCGTGACGGAGATGACCAACATGATGGCGGCCACGCGCGCCTACCAGGCCAATGTGACGGTCGCCAACGACCTGAAAGCCGCGGCCACGCGCGCACTTGATCTGGGCCACCTTTAGGAGCGCAGGCAGGGACGGGCGACAATGGATCCTCTCAGCGGACTCTCACCCATTACAGCGTCGAGCGACCTGCTCGTCAACAGCGGCCAAAACCAAGCCACCGGAACAGCCGACGGCGCTTTGCAACCCAACGGCTCAGTCTCGGCCGCGACCGGATTTGGCCAAATGCTGACGAACGCCGTTGGTGGCCTTTCGGGCTTGCAGCAGAACGCCGATAACGCCGTGGCCGGCCTCGCTCTACATCAGGGTGTGGACATTCACCAAGCCATGCTTGCCATGGATCAGGCCTCGCTTGGCATGAGCTTCGCCATCCAGGTGCGCGACAAGGCCGTCGAGGCGTATCAGACACTCCTCAACATGCAAATGTAAGAGCCGCTGGCCATGATCCAGAACGCGCAATCCAACCTACAACGCCTGTGGCGGCAGATGACCTGGGCACAGCGGCTCAGCCTGCTGAGCGTGGCCGGCGCCAGTGTGATGGCTATTGCCGTGCTGGTACTGTGGGCCAATACGCCATCCTACGGTGTGTTGTTCAGCGGGCTTTCCGCCGACGACGCTGGAGCCATCACCACACAGCTCACTCAGAGCAAGATCCCCTATCAACTGGCCAATGGCGGCACGACCATCCTCGTACCACAGGACGTCGTCGACAATACACGCATACAACTAGCCAGCCAGGGGCTTCCGCAAGGCGGCGTGGTGGGCTTTTCCCTCTTCGATAAGAGCAATATCTTCCAGGGCGACAGTTTCACCGAGCAGGTCAATTACCAGCGCGCGCTGGAGGGCGAATTGACGCGAACCATCGGCCAGATCTCCGGCATAGTCTACGATCGCGTCAACATCGTCCTCCCGCAGCAGCAATTGTTCAGCAGTCAGCAAACCAGCCCATCCGCCTCGGTGCTGCTCAAATTCGCGCCGGGCTCGACGCTGAGCGACGCCCAAATAGGCGGCATCCAGCATCTCGTCGCCAGTTCCGTGGAGGGGCTGAAGCCGGATGCTGTGACGGTCGTCGACGGCAACGGCGCGATCCTATCCAGCAACGGTTCGCTGGATGGCGCTGGCGCGAGCGGCTTGACGGCCCTCGATGCCCAGACGCGCTACGCCAGCAACCTCGAAGCGCAGTTGACGGCCATGCTGGAGACGGTCCTCGGTCCCGGCCGGGCGGTGGTACACGTCAGCGATACCATGGACTGGACGCAGCGCGAGTCGACTGCAAATACGTACGCGCCGCAGTCCGCGTACAGTCCAATCACGCAGTCCCACGTCGCCGAGATCAGTTCGACCGTCCCGAGCGAGAGTGCGGGCGGCATTCCCGGCCTCGCCTCAAATGTGCCCTCCTATGGCACATCGGGAAGCATCTCTTCCTCTGTCTTGCAGCGCCAGCGGACGGCCGACTTTCAGTATGCGAACTCTGAAACCATCACCAAGGTCGTGCAGGCGCCCGGCCAGATTACACAGCTCTCCGTAGCGGTCCTCCTCGACAGGGTGAGCGACCCGCGCACGATTGCCGCGTTGCGGCAGGCCATCACCAGCGCCGTTGGCCTCAATCGGCAGCGCGGAGACCAACTGAGTATCAGCAGCGTCTCGTTCGACCAGACGACGGCAGCCGCCGCGACCAAAGCCGTCGCCCTCCAGCAGCAACGGGCATTCATCGTCGAGATCGTGCGCTGGGCAGCTCTCATCGTCGTACCGCTCATCTTGCTCATCTTGC
>DASRCF010000155.1:0-7743 GCA_035653255.1 Chloroflexota bacterium | reverse complement strand
TCGGGGCAGCCGAGGGTATGCTCGTAGCCGGCGCGTTGAACGCGATCACATCCAGGGCCGAGACGGTCACAAATGCCCAACTCGAGACGAAGGCCGCTACTTACAAATTCGTGACGAACTTGTACCTGCCAGGTGAGTTATCGAGAAGGTTGGCATTGATAAACGAGCAGCTTTTCGACGCGCGCATAAGTGGGCACGCTCCAGTGGAGCGACACGAATCACTGGTAGACGAACTCGAGCGACTTGAGCGGCTGCGGCTATCAGGGGCGCTCAGCGACGACGAATTCCGGGTGGCCAAACAGGCCTTACTCGATCCTT
The DNA here is from genome assembly GCA_035653255.1 of Chloroflexota bacterium. Lineage (GTDB taxonomy): Bacteria > Chloroflexota > UBA5177 > UBA5177 > JAJPKF01 > DASRCF01. The sequence continues at coordinate 7,425 of DASRCF010000155.1, read as the reverse complement.
ACAGAGGCAGCTAGACGAGTCGGGCCCGGAGGCGATGCACGCCTGATCAAGCGGAGCCGCAGCCGTGGCCACGAGTTCCATCATGACACTGCTTCTGGGCGAGGTGTCGCGCTTTCGAGCCATCGGCCTCGAGGAATTGGCGAGACTGATCCGCCGTGGAGCCCACCCGAGTTGACATGATCGCCCGAACCGTCGCCAACATGCCCGTCTGACGAGTTACCGGACTTGGTCGACCGGGTTCTTGGACTTACGGAACCGGCATTTGGGGCTGGGGCTGGTTGTATGATAGTCTCTCCCGTAGATCACGGTGACCGATAGATGTCAAATTGACGCTCACTATGGTGAAGCTTACTCGCGCAGTCCTCGCAGGGGCCTTTCTCGCGGCCTGCCTCAGCGTGAACGGCCTGGTCCCCGGACACTTCCGGGGAGTGGTGGCAGCGAGCAGCCCGACTGTGGCTTCCGCACAGGTACATGTCGGTGCAGCGAGTGTCATTAGACACGACTCTCGGAGCCGCCGTCCGGTCCGTCACAGCAGCGGCCCGCCTCCGTCGGACGGCCTCGCGCTCCAGGGTCAGGTCGGCGCCGACGGCGCTAAACAGATCGCTCTCAGCGGAGACGGCAGCACCGCCATCGCCGGCGCCCCCGGAGACGGCCAGGTGTACATCTACGTTCGCTCGTCGTCGGGAACCTGGTCCCAGGCGGCGGAGGTCTCCATCCCGAGCGGCGTCTCAGCCGGCTTCGGCGATTCCGTAGCCCTGAACGGCAACGGGACAGTGGCAGTTGTGGGTGCGCCTAATAGCCAGGCGGGTGGTGAGTCGGGAGCCGGCGCGGTCTACGTGCTTACACAATCTTCACCCGGCACATGGGCGACCTCGCCCGTGGAGATCACCGTCACCTCACCGACGACAGGCGCCAATCTCGGCTCCTCAGTCGCGATCGACCAGGCAGGAGACGAAATTCTGGCAGGTGCACCCAGACAGTCAACAGGCGCCGCGGATGCCGGCGGAGCCTATGCCTTCCAACTGACGAGCGGCGTGTGGGAGCAGACGGTGGCCCTGCAACCAACTTCTTCCACTCAAGGACTCGTGGCCGGAATCGCCGTTGGACTCAGCGCGGATGGGAACACCGCCTTGGAGGGCGCCAACGGCTCAGCCTTCGTGTTCACGCGGAACAGTGGTGTCTGGGGCTCGCCCGTCACCATCACCAACCCTGGATCGAACAATGCCGGCTTTGGGTTTTCTGCCGCCCTCAGCGCCGATGGGCTCCATGCGATCGTATCCGCGCCGCTTGAGAACGTGGGCGCCATCCACGGGGCCGGCGAGGTCTATGCCTTCACGCTCTCATCCGGTGTCTGGACTCAGGCCGGCTCGTGGTCAGACCCGAACCCCTTCACCGACGAGGAATTTGGGTCTGAGAACACTACCGCGATCAGCGGCGACGGCTCCAACGTCCTGATCGGCGCCCGAAGCTCCAACACCTGCGGGACCGCCTTTCTCATCACTGCCGTCGATGGGGCTTGGAGCACGCCGACCACGGCCGTTCCGCCCTCCTGTAGCTCCTCATCCTTCTTCGGTTATGGGGTCGCACTCAGCGGAGACGGCACCACCGCGCTGGTGAGTGCCGACATCCAGCCGGGTCAGACCATATTCGCGTACACCGTCCAAACGCCCACCTCCATTGAGCTGCAGTCCAGCAATCAGTCGCCGACCTACGGTGATCAATTGACATTCACCGCCACCCTGACCTCCGGACCGCAACAGCCCCCCGGGCAGGTCTCTTTTGTGGTCGGGTCGACGAGTCTGGGTCAGGCGCCGCTGAACAACGGGATCGCGACGATCAGGACTTCAGGACTTTCCGCAGGGAGCGACACGGTGACGGCCACCTACACGCCGACCGACGCCTCCTTTGAGCCGAGCTCAGCCTCCCTGGTCGAAACGGTTAATCCGGCCACACTAACCATTACCTGCGTCAACGCCTCAATGCCATACGGCGGCCAGATCCCAGCGCTCACCTGGATGGCGTCCGGCTTCGTCAACGGCGACACCACGTCGGTCCTTTCGGGCACGCCCTCCTGCTCGACTGGGGCAACGTCGAAGTCGGCTCCTGGAAGCTATCCCATAACCCTTGACGCCTCATCCGTTAGGGCCACCAATTACGACATCGTGGGCAGTGACGGCACCCTGACGATCGCCCCGGCCACGCTCACCGTGAGTGGCGCCGACGAGTCGATGACCTACGGTGGACAGGTTCCTACAGTTTCCGCCGTGTACAGCGGCTTCGTCAACGGCGACACGGCCGCCAACTCACTCAGTGGAAGCGCGAGCTGCGGGACGACCGCCACCAGCTCGAGTCCCGTCAACGGCTCCTATACGACGACCTGCACGCAGGGAACGCTGCAGAACCCCAACGGCCACTATGTCTTCAGCTTCGCACCCGGAACGATGGTGATCAATCCGGCTCCTCTGTCGATCACGGCGTCGAGCGACACGATCGTCTATGGTGCCTCCATACCCGCGATTACTCCCAGCTATGCTGGACTGGTCAATGGAGATAGCGGTCCGTCGAAGGCACCGACGTGCAGCTCGACAGCGCCGTCAGGTGATGCCGGAAGCTACGTCACCTATTGTGCCGGTGCCTACGACAGCAACTACAGCATTTCCTACGTCAACGGCGTCCTGACAATCGGGCCGGCGTCTTCGACAACCACACTGGCCGTATCAAGCGGTTCGGCCTCTCCGACCTATGGGCAAATGGTCAGGCTGCACGTCACGGTGGGTCCCTCGGCGGCTCCCGGGCCGCCGGCCGGTAGTGTGATCCTGATGGACGGCAGCACCGACCTCGGTACTCAGCCGCTGGTCAACGGCAAGGCCAGCTTTGTAGTCTCCGACTTCAAGACGGGACAGCACAGCCTGAGCGCGCAGTACATGCCGGCCAAGGATAGCGAGGGGGCCTCCGACTACAGCTCGAGTGCCTCTGCTCCGCAGTCTCTGACGGTCAATCAGGCGCCATTGACGGTCGTTGCGGCGAGTCCAACCATTCGGTACGGCACACGGATTCCCGCCATCACAGTTTCCTACCATGGCTTTGTACTGGGTGATGGTCCCAGCTCGCTCACCACCCAGCCGGTGTGCACGGCCAGCGCCGGCAGAGCGGGACAGATTCCACCCGCAGGCAGCTACCAGACAGCGTGCAGCGGGGCGCAAGCGGTCAACTACAGCATCAGCTACCAAAGCGGGGTCCTGGTTGTGCGGCCGGCCCCGCTTACGATCATCGCCGGAAGCCGGACGATTACCTACGGCTCGCCCACGCCTCAAGTGCCGGCGCTTTACCGAGGGTTTGTGAACGGCGAGAACCGATTCTCGTTGACGTCTCAGCCACTGTGCAGGGTGAGCGGCCTGCCAGCCGGAAAAGTTGCGCCGGCAGGTTCCTATCACACGGTTTGCGCGGGTGCCACGGACACGAATTACACGATCAGCTACAAAATTGGGACGCTGGCTGTCCATAGGGCGCCATTGGCGATTAGAGCCGAGAACCAATCCGCCGTCTTCGGCGATCGATTGCCGAATCTCAGTTGGACGGCCAATTTCGTAGGCGGGGATACCGCCCGATCGCTCAACCGAGCGCCGGCCTGCACGACCATCGCACTGGTTGACTCACGGAGAGAGGTGACCAGCCCCGCGGGCCGGTATTCCATCTCCTGCCACGGGGCGGCGGATCCCAATTACCTCATCGCCTATGAATCCGGGACACTGAGAGTGTTCCGTGAGGACGTCACGCTGACGTATCAAGGAGATACCTCGACAATACGGGGAGGTGTCGTACAGCTGGCGGCCGCGCTCAAGAGCGATGGGATTCAGCCGGTAAGCGGCCGGGTCCTGACCCTCGGCCTTGGAACCGGAGCCAACCGGCAGAGCTGCATCACAGAGGCCACGAATCCGGCGGGTAATGCCGGATGTCGCATTCAAACGGTAGAAGCCCCGGCCGGAAAGCAGATGGTCACCATGAGCTTTGCCGGTGACCCTCCCGGCAGCCGTGCCGACTATCTCCCGGGTGGCGGCACGACCTCGATCGAGGTTCGTGCCGCGGCGACCTCGCCATTCTGCTGCGTGGGGCGCTTGGGCCGCGCGAGCCCGCATCCGGGGAAAGGTACGCCAGGAATTTAGGCGTGGGGCTGCTTCAGTCTCCGCCGGTCGCGATCTGATCCATCCGGGCGGCCCGGGTCACCTGCGAGCTGCTGGAGGAGCATGTCTGCGTGCTCAGGATCTGGGGTGCGAGAGGTGTGGCTCCAGGGCTGAGGTTGAGCATGCCACCTATCCCCCTGACAGAGCGGTCGAAATTCGCCAGGTGTGGCAGGTTGAAGGTGTTCTCGACGAACTTCAAGATGGAGCGGAAGTCGTACTGGCTGTGATCGATGAATCCCGGCTTGCTGAAGGGTGAGATCACTATCAGGGGAACGCGTGGGCCAAGCGAGTACGTCGATTCGTGGGGCGGCGGCACATGGTCGTAGAAGCCCCCGAAGTCGTCCCACAGCAGAAAGATCACGGTGCTGCTCCAGTAGGGCGACTGCATGATGGCGTTGATGCGATCGACGGTCCAATTCTCGCCGGCGCACATGCTCTGAGGGGGATGCTCGCTATCCTTGAAGTCGGGCATTAGCCAGGTGATTGCGGGTAGATTGTTTGCCGCGACGTCGGCATCAAAGCTTGTGCTGTCCTCGACATGGGCGTTCCACTGGCTCGACTGGGTACAGGGTTGATTTGGGGGAGGGTTGGGGTTGGTGCAGGCGAAGTGCGCGATCGCGCCCAACGTTGCCCAGATGAACCCATGGTCGTTGGAAGGGGCGTCGTAGTACTTCCAGCTCACGCCTGCTGCCGTCGCCTCATCTGCGAGCGTCTGACTATTGAAACAGGGATAGACGGACTTTGTAGTTCCGTTGTCGTATGTCTTCACTGTGGTGCCGGCCGGAGAGAAGCATCCCCAGGCATTGCCTGACGGCGCCTTCGGATTGTCGATGACGTGGTCAGTGTGGCCCTGAATGAGGACCAGGTGGTTGGGAAAACTTGGACCCAGGTCGGTGGAGTAGAGATGGTCCGCCAGCGCAAACTGCGATGCGTACTGGTAGTAGTCGGGTATCTGCCATGGCTGGTACTCAGAGTCAGAAACATCCAGGCCGTTTTGGTCGGTGCCGTTCAGGAGATAGAAGCGGTTCATCTTGCCGCCATTGACAGCTTCCGTCGCCGCGGAGCTGGAGTGCGGCAGATCGTGGGGAAGCTGATCCGGTGTGCTGCCCATCAGGATTGTCTGTTTCCCCTCCTGCGCGATCGAGGTGCCGTCGGCGCCGGGGAATTGGCCGAAGATGTTGTCGAAGGAGTGGTTCTCTTTGACGATGATCACGATGTGCTTGATCTGAGGACAGCCCGAGCAGGATGATCTGGTCACCTGCTTCGCGGCGGTCGGCGCTGCCGCCAGCAATGACAGGGCGACGCACAACAGCACGGCGCCGGCAAGACCTGCAACGCGTCGCGACATCTGGCCGGCTGACTGCATCAGACACCCTCCCCGTCCGCTTCAAGAAGCCTGAGTGACAACTACTGACCAGAGTATAGTCCGAAGGTCCCTTTCAGGTCACCCTCTGGCATGAGGTGGGGTGGGTCTCGTTGGATTCCGCAACGGTCAGCCGCTGAAAGTCGCATCCGGCTGGTGCCGGAGTATGGCAGGAAGGGTCGCTCGCGAGCCTGACTACAGCAACTTCTATGTGTGGGCGCGAGCAGAGCACCGGGCACTCAGTCCTCGAGAACCGCTCCACTCATCGCGTTCAGCCTGACCGCTATCTTGCTGCCCTTGCCCACAGTGTAGGCGTGATTGCCGTTGAGCACGTCGTGCAGCACCGTGCCGGTCTTCACCCCGATTGTGCCGACCGTGACCGTGTCGGCTTTGGAGCCGTCGTTGATCAGAACGATAGCGTGCCGCGCTCCGGACAGACGCTCGTAGGCAACGACCCGATGGGCGACGTTGGTCAGGAGTGGTCGTACGAGTCCCTCTGTGAGCGCATTGGAGGCGAGCCGGATGTGAATGATCTTGCGATAAAAGCCTTCCAGAGAGGTATCCTGATGGCTCCAGGGGAACGTGCGACGGTCGTCGGGGTCCGTGGCTCCCGTCAAGCCCGCCTCGTCGCCATAGTAGACGGTGGGGGCCCCCAGCCAGGTCATCTGGAAGAGTGCGACCAGGCGAAGCGCGCGCTTGTTCCCGCCGAGGTCGTACAAAATGCGGTCCACGTCGTGTGAGTCTACGATGTTCATCGAGGCATAGATGGCCGGCAGTGGATATTGCTCGAGGAGGCCCATCTCGTCGCTCAGAAAGCCCTGCGCATCCACTGCGTTTGGCGACTGAGCGCCGGTACCATTGGCGAAGAAGTCGAGCACGGACTCGCGGAACTGGTAGTTGATCACGCCGTCCCACTCGTTGCCCAGCAGCCAGTTGAGCGCGTCTTGCCAGTACTCGCCAATGATGACCGACTGCGGATATCGCGCCTTGATCGCGGTGCGGAAGGCGCGCCACCAGGCATCGCTCTTCAGGTCCGGTGAGTCAAGCCGCCAGCCGGACGAGCCCTGGGAGAGCCAGTACTGGGCCACGGAGCCGGGCTTCTTGAAGATGAAGTTCTGCACGGCCGGAATCTCGGACAGCTGTGGCAGTGTGTCGACACCCTGGAAGGTCTGATACGAGCTCGGCCAGTTGTAGAAGGTGTACCAGGGGAAGTACTTCGACTGCTTCGATTGATAGGCTCCCACATCCGGGAAACGGCCATACTCGTTGAAGTAGATGCTGTCACTTCCGGTGTGATTGAAGACCCCGTCGAGGATGACGTGCATGCCAAGCTTCTTGGTATCCGCAATGAGGGTCTTGAAGGTTTTCAGGGTTCCGAATTCGGGATCGATCTGCATGTAATTGCTGGTGTCATACTTGTGATTTGACGGCGCCAGGAAGATGGGATTCAGATAGAGCGCGTTGATCCCCAGCTTGTGGAGATAGCCCAGCTTGTCGATGATGCCCTGGAGATCGCCGCCGAAGAAATCGTAGCCGCCAGCGATCGGCAGCTCGCTCCAGCTCTTGTGCTTATAGACGGTGAGGTAGCCGTACCGGGTCCCAGATACGGGGTCGTTTTTCGGATTGCCGTTGTAGAAGCGGTCGGGGAAGATCTGGTAGACAACTGCCTTACGCATCCACGCGGGAGTCTTGAACGAGCTGAGGTAGACCGTGAGGTTGTAGTCAGTGGCGTCGGCCTCGTCGGGATAGGTCTGACCGGGGCCGCCGTCGACCAATACGTTCTGGCCGTACCAATAGGTAGTTTTCTCCACGACGGCGGCGAAGTGATAACCCAGCTCCGTCGTCTGAGCCGGCATGAGGAGTGTCTTGGTCCAGAGCTCC
>DASRCF010000154.1:0-2941 GCA_035653255.1 Chloroflexota bacterium | reverse complement strand
CAGAGTTTGACCACAAGTTTGGCGATCTTCTGGTCGAGACGGGGTACGAGAAGGATCATAACTGGGCCATTGGCGGGGTTGGAAGCAGCAGCGAAGAGGCTCCAACACCTATGCCGGCCTGGACCAGGCCCGCCTGCTGGTGCGGGGCTCGGCTCGAGCCATTCGGAGGCGGCTTTGGACGCTGCGTCGAGTGCCGCACGGTCGCAGCTCTCGACTGGACTCTGGGCGACAGTGTGGCCGAGGGCCGGCCACTTCAAGCCATTAAGGATCCTGGCCTGCTGGAGCAGTTCACACGTCGCGACCTTGTGGGGTACGAGAGCGAAACGACGATCGAACTTCTGCGGACAGTGGTGGAGCATGTCCCACCGGACGCTCGGGTTCTCGAAGTCAAGGTACAGGCGGGAGTCCTGGCGGAGTTGCTCAGTCAGATCGGATATCAGGCCGAGGCGTTGGAGATGGACATTAGGCTCACGGAGCTGGACCGCCAGACCTATGAAGTGCCGATAGTCGGAGGTCCAGTGGAACGCGTGACCGAGGATCTAGGCCGCTTCGACGCTGTCGTCCTGCCCCGACTGATGGGGCAAGTGCCCAATCCCGTGGCGGTCCTGAGGGCCGCCCGCGAACTGTTGACCGCAGATGGCATCGTCATCCTTACCGATCGCGCCGTTATTGACTCCAACGTTAGCTACGAAGCACTTACAGCGAGCGGCGCCGCAGTTCTCGACCAGTTCGAGCCGTCACGGCAAAGGACGTTCTTGTACACCGAGATGTCCCTGGAAGCCATGGTCCGAGCGGCCGGATTCGAAGCTTCTGAGATTCGCAAGATCCGACGCTTGAATCCTCCGGCCTTCGAGGGCAATCCAACGCCACTTTTGCTGGTCGCAGGACACAATTGGCGACAGCTAGACGCTGGCAGCCCGGATGTCGACACGGTCGGTCCTACTGCCTCGCGACGTCTCGCAAGCTTGGTGCTGGGATTGCGCCAGGATCTTTTACAGCTCTATGATCTCCGGGAAGCGGACCGGGAGCGCGCGAGCGAGCAGTTGACGCGCCTCCTGCGATTCCGGTCCGACACGGATTCGGGTGGTCGGAACGACGTCTCAAGCGGAGGAGGCTTGTCGTCGCGGACTTCCGTGTTCCTCAATCGAATGAGAAGGGGTGCAGGTGGCTAACGCCGGCAGGCCGCCAGCCGCCCTATTTATCACCGCTCGTTACCGCAGCGGCTCGACGATGGTCTGGAACATGTTCCGCCAGATTCCAGAGGTCAGGGCATACTACGAGCCGCTGCACGAGAAGCTGCCGGAAATGATGCGGCAGCAGATTCCCCCGCAGCGTAGCCACCCCAACGTGGACGACTATTTCCGTGAGTATCCCCCCGTCCACGAGCTCACCGAACGTTATCGGCCCGAGTTCGGACTGCTGAGGCTACATCTCGAAGCCGAGGACGAGTATCCAGAGCTCGAAACCTACCTCCGCTACCTCCTCAGGGTCGCGGACAAACAGATCCCCGTACTGCAGTTCAACAACGTGGACTTCAGGCTGCCCTGGCTCAGACGCAACTTTCCGGACATACCTATCCTCCACCTCTACCGGGCTCCTCGCGCCCAGTGGTTCTCATCAATTCGGGAGTTTCCTCATCTGACGGATCGCGGCCCGGAGCCGGATCCCTACTCGATCACCACCTGGTCCCGGGACCTGTGCCGGCAGTTGCCGTTCCTGTCGGGCGCCTATGTCGAGAACGCGTACCAGCGCTTCTACTTTCTCTGGAAGCTGAGCTTCCTGGCCGGCAGCAGAGTGGCGCAATGCTCGGTGGCCTACGAAGGCCTGCTGAAGGAGCCATGCACGGAAACGGCCCGCTTACTTGACCTCGTTGGCCTGGGTACGAATCACAATGTCGATCTTGCCACCGCAATCATGACCGGCGGCCCAAGCGACTGGCGCGATCCGACCCATCCGGACGAGTGGTATGAGGAGCAGGAGCATCGCTGTGAAGAGATGCTTGATGATCTGGGTCTAAACGAGCACTTTGGGCTCTCGCCTCTGACCGAGATTGTACGGCTCTCGAGTAGATATCAGATGCAGATGACAGACCCACGCGTACGCGAGTGGCAGCTCTGGAACGGGCAGCTGGCGGTGCTTTCGTTGGAACGGCAAACGGATGAGAAGGAGCTGGTCATCCGGCAGCAGGCGGAATTTCTCTCCGAGAAAGAGGTCGCGATCCAAGAGTTGGCAGCCGAAACGGCGGCCAGAGATGCGGCCCTCGCGGACCGCGACGCCCAGCTCACCATGCAAGCGGCCGAAATCGAGGTGACTCACGAGGAGCTGGCGACCAAGGAAAGCGACCTTTTGGCCAAAGAGGAAGATCTCCAAAGCTCCCTCCGCCTCCTGCACTCCCAGGACGCCGAGCTCGCGGTCAAAGAGAGCGTTATTGCATACCTGATGCGTTTCCGCCGCACCTCTTTGCGGTACTGGCTGGTGACCGTGCCTCACATTGCCGTCCTGCGACTCAGGGGTAGAGCCCCTAGCCGTGCCCGAGAGGAAGAGATCAGGCAGAAGGTGCTACAGCAGGTGGAGGCGGAGCTGCCACGCGAAGTGTCGCTTGTCGTCTCCATGCAGCCCCCCGACGTGGAAGGGAACAATCTCTCATTACCCCGTGCCGCCGAGTCGATGTCGCAGTCGCCTCCCGGGCGACAGACAGCGGCGTCCAGAGCCGTATCCAAGGCCCCGCTCCTGGGCTCCTTTCAGCATCATCCACCGCGTGAGCTGGCGGCTCCCGAACCTCATCTGCCCCCCGAGGATCTCGGAACAGCATTGCCCACCATCTCGATCGTGACACCCAGCTTCAACTACGCCCACTTCCTCGAACGCACCATGCTCAGCGTGCTCGATCAGGGATACCCCAAGCTCGAGTACGTGATCCAGGACGGCGGCTCGACCGACG
>DASRCF010000153.1:0-8040 GCA_035653255.1 Chloroflexota bacterium | reverse complement strand
GCTGTGGCCCTCTATCTCAGGCTATCACCGGCCTCGTTTACTGTCAAAAAGGAAGCAAATGCGGGAGCTTTGGGGCGTCAGCGTCTATAGCGGCCGCGACCGGAGATCCGGTCCTTATTGAGCTTGCGATTCAGATGCAGGCCCTCGAGGATGAACTCCACGGCGGAGGCGATCAAGGGTGGATTGCCCGCCGCATTCAGCTTGGTCACAGCCGCCTTCATCCCTTTGAGCTTGAACGCCTCTTGTGCGTACTCGATTGAGGGCGTGGTAGCCGACGTTTCGATGGTCAGACCGTTGTCGAAGCTGCCGACGACGTCGTCGAACTCCTGTACCAGAAAGTAGCGGTTGAAGACGTTGGCGACCGCTCCCTGAATCAGCTTGTCGACAATCTTCTCGGGACTGACCTCGCCGATCGTTTCCAGCTCGATCTTCCCGCTGGTGGAGGCCATCATGGCGGGCAGATCACTAATGCGCGGCACGATGAGGTCCTCGTTCAATCGCACACTTCGCTTGAGGGCGTTGCTCAAGAGGTTTTCGTAATTGGAGATGGAGACACGTACGCTTACTCCGGATCGCTGGCTGACATCCGGGCTCTTGCGGGCCAGATGCGTGACCTCGGCCACGATCTCTTTCATGAACTGGGGCACGCCCAACTTCCTGGGCGTCACATCGACTGGCGTCCGTTCGCGCTCCATGATCTCGATCTCGAGATCGGTGGTGCGCGGGTAGTGGGTTCTGATCTCGGAGCCGCACCGGTCCTTGAGCGGAGTGATGATGCGGCCGCGATTGGTGTAGTCCTCGGGGTTGGCCGATGCCACCACGAAGACGTCGACCGGGAGCCGGATCTTGTAGCCTCGGATCTGGACATCCCGCTCCTCCATGATGTTCAGCAGTCCCACCTGGATGCGCTCCGCCAGATCCGGCAGCTCGTTGATGCAGAAAATGCCCCGGTTGGTTCGGGGAATCAGTCCGAAGTGGATGGTTTGCTCGTCCGCGAGGTAGCGGCCCTCCGCCACCTTGATGGGGTCGACCTCGCCGATGAGGTCGGCGATGGTCGTGTCCGGCGTGGCCAGCTTTTCGCCGTAACGCCGGTCGCGCGGAAGCCAGTCGATGAGCGTCTCATCCCCCATCTCGGCCACTCGCTCTCGACACGGCGCACAGATCGGATCGAATGGGTCGTCATTGATCTCGCAACCGGCGACGACGGGAATCTCTCGGTCGAGCAGGGAGGCAAGACTGCGCGCGATGCGGGTCTTGGCCTGCCCGCGCTCGCCTAAGAGGATGATGTCCTGTCCCGACAGCACCGCGTTTTCGATCTGTGGGACAACAGTGTTTTCGTAGCCGACAATATCGGGGAAAAGGGGCTCGCCGGACTCCAGCTTGCGCAGCAGGTTACGACGCATCTCGTCTTTGACGGGCAGGGGCTGATAGCCGCTTTCACGCAGCTCTCCGACCGTAGCGGCAGTTGGGGTGATGTGTTCTGTTGGTGCCATTCCGCAGCTTTCATTTGCGATCGCCAGGGACCAGCCAATCGCGGGGCGAACCCGGTCCCAAAGTGACCCAATTTTAGCATCGAGGCATCTGGATTCCGGCCGACTGCTGGCCTTCGAGAGACAGATAGTCGTGCGTCAGCCGGCGGATGTCGTCCCACGCCTGGCGGGAATTGACGTCGACCCTGATGAGTTGGGGTTCGCGTCGAAACCAGGTCTCTTGTCGACGGATCAGGTTGTGAGTGGCGTACTTGTACGCCTGGATAGCATCTCTCAGATCCACCCGTCTAGACAGGTAATCGGCGGCCTGGCGATATGCCAGCCCACGTAGTGGCGCCAGCTCGGCATCGTAGCCCATCGCCAAGACGCGTCGCAGCTCGTCGACCAGCCCGTCCTCAAACTGCGCCTCCACTCTCCGGTCGGCGACGTCGTAGAGCAGCCGTCGTTCCATGGTCAGGCCGATGCGCAGTGCGGGGATCGGGTTCGACTGCACTCTCGGAATCGGTCCGCCGGTGCTCTCTATGATCTCCAGGGCTCGAATTACCCGTCGGGTGTTGGAGGTATCCAGTCGGTTCGCCGTCGCCGGATCGACCCGGGCGATTGAATCCATCAAGCCGGCGAGGCCTTCACGCTGCATGCGGATTTCAACCGCTGCTCGTACGCTTGGATCCGGCGGCGCCGGAGGCAGCGTCAGACCAGCAAGGAGGGTTCTCACGTAGTGTCCGCTGCCCCCTACGACGAGAGCCACTCTGTCCCGGGCGGCAATCGAGCCCAGTGCTTCGAGCGCGTCCCCTCTGAAGCGGCTTACGCTATACGTCTCGTCAGGCGTCACCACGTCCACTAGGTGGTGGGGGACCAGCGCTCGGTCGCCGGTCGTAGGCTTAGCCGTCCCGATGTCGAGGAACCGGTAAACCTGACGGGAGTCGGCGGAGATGATCTCGGCGGGGATTTCGCTTGCAAGCCTCATGGCGAACCGGCTCTTACCTATCGCCGTCGGGCCCACAATGGCAATGGTCGCGGGAAGACTACCCTCCTGCGATGCGCCGACCTTGGTCACAGCTTGGGCAGCGCCTTTCGCACCAGGGGCAGTGGGTTGCGCAGCGCCAGTTTCGTGTTGAGGTAGGCGTGCGGAACTGCTGCCACCAACCCTGACGGGTCGGTGACCAACCGGGGTACCCGAAAGGCGTGCAGCCGCGCCGGCACCCGGCAGCGATATTCCTCTGGGCTCAGGCCGATTCCCGCCCCGTCTTGCACCACGAGTCTCCCGATCTGTGCGCGGATGGTGTTCCGAGCGGCAAGATCGGGCACCAAGGGAAGTGCCGCGGCCAGCTTGTCCACACGTCGGTCCCGCAAACCCGAGAGGTTGAGCAGAGCCCTCGATGCCCAAAATGAGCCAGGATTGTAGTCTTGACCCTCAAAGTTCCAATCCGTGAGCGCGGCGTCGAAGCTTCGTGGATAGAGGACGGTGCGGACGAGATTTGTGAAGGGTCGGTCGAGCACGGTCACGCCGATGTGGAGACGCCTCCATGCCCGAACAATCGTACCGAAGGCCGCTGCCATTTCCCCGCCTCGCGGGACGGCGAGCACGACGCGGAGGGTTCGGCCGTGAAACGACCAGATCGGGCCGCGGAGCCGCCATCCGGCCCGCTGGAGCAGGTTGGTCGGGGCCGGCGACGAAGGGCGAAGGTCGTCCCGGCGCGACAGCGGCCAGACGGGAGCCGGATTGTACGTGGTTCCCCAAACTCCTGCAACTGCTCCCAAGAGTGCTTCCCGCACGGCCAAGGGAAGCCGGGTGGTGTTCAGTACCAAGCCGGCCAGTCGCGTGGTCTCAATCCCGACGTTGGACGCAAGTGTATCGCCGAGGACGTCGTGGCAGGAAAGGCTCTGCCGGGACGGGCTGGACGAGGTGACGAATGCCAGCTCGCGGACACGTACGGCCGGCTGACTGGCGGATAGCCGAATCGTCGACGGCGTCACGGCAGTGACTCGATAGCTGCCGCTGCCGATGGGCCAGCTTGAGCGTGCGTAGCCCTTGGGCACGATGCCCATGGTTAGCTGTTGGAGAAAAGTGAAGTCGGGTTGAGCTAGGCGGAACACGACCGTCAGAGGGTCGGGCGTCAACACCTCGACGTCGTCCCAGAGCCGGCTGCGCAGGGGGAAGGACGGTGATTTGAGCAGACCGTAGCTGAAGGCAACGTCGTATGCCGTCAGCGGCCAGCCATTCTGCCAGTGGACGCCGGGACGAAGATGGAAGGTGTAGTCACGGCCGGCATTCGTGACCACCCAGCGACTGGCCAGATCAGGGATGATGCTGCCCTCCGCATTCCGGCTCACGAGTCCTCTGAACACGAGTGCCGAGATGGCCTGGTCGGTGTCCGTCGTCGCCAGGAGTGGGTTGACGAAGCGCGACGGCGAATGCAGGTCGACGGTCAGGCTGCCTCCGGCGGCCGGGACCCTGTGGATGGCAAGGCGGGCCAGCTCAGCCGCGACCGCCAGCACCAGCAGAAGCAGCAGGACCAGGAAGAGGTAGCGCAACCCCCTGCGGATCATCCTCTGACGGCGGGCTCAAATGCTGGAGTCATCGTTCCCGCCGCCGCTGTGCGTGAGCGTGAGTAGCTGGAAAGGGCGCGACTACCCTAGGTGGTCGAGCGGACGAGGGCCAGCGATGAAATGATGAAAGCGATCGCCACCGCGATGGTGACGTTGAAGAGAATCTTCTCAGCCCCACGGCGCGTATGGAAGACACTGCCCTCCTGGCCGAAGACGCTGCCGAGGCTGGTGCCTCTGGATTGCATGAGAATGAGGGTGATGAGCGCGATCGCCAGGATGAGTTCGACAAGACGAAGGGAGTCGGTCACGGAAGCCTCAAGCGAAATTTGGTCGATACGAACCGCTTGATTATGTCATGGTGGCGGGGCGCCATTCAAACCCAAACGTGACCGCACATAAAGGCGACCGTCGTTGCTAAGTGCATTCCCCCAACGACCGTCAGCGATCGATCGAGTCGGGATCGAGGAGTCCGGCTCTCAGGGTGTAGCGCACCAGCTCCGACCTATGCTGAAGACCGAGCTTCTGCATCACGCGCTGCCGGTAGGTTTCGACGGTCTTGGGACTGAGGAAGAGCTGCCGGGCGATCTCGTTGGCGGAGAATCCCTCCGCCGTGAGCCTGGCGACGTCCCGCTCGCGCTCGCTCAGCGTCTCCCGGATGTCGGCCTCCCGACCCGACTTGGCGCGCTCGAGGTAACCTCGCAGCAGCATCTTGGCCGCCAATGGCTCCAGAAACACGTCGCCTCGGGCGACCGCATGGATCGCGTCGAGCAGGTCCGTATGCGCCGATGACTTGCGGACATAGCCCGAGCCCCCAACCTCGAGCACCGGCAGCAGATAGCGCTCCTCGGCGTGCACGGTCAAGATGAGCACGCGCGTCGGTATCCCCAGACGTGCGATCTCGGCCGTGGCCTCCAGTCCGCCGCCGGGCATCGAGATGTCCATGATGGTGACGTCGGGCTTCAGCTCTTGGGCGAGCCTCACCGCCTCCTCCGCCGTCGAGGCCTCGCCGACCACGTTCATCTGACGTTGAGAGCTGATGAGCGAGACCAGGCCGGTTCGCACGACCGGATGATCGTCACACACCAGAACGCCGATCACTCGAGTTGCCGGATCCGCCATGGCGCTCATCCGGCAGCTCCCTGAGCGGCGACCTGGACCGGAACGGTGGCCATGACTCTGGTGCCGTCCGTCGCGGTGATCCGGAGTGATCCCCCGACCAGAGATACACGCTCCCGCATGCCAAAGAGGCCCAATCCACGGTCACGAGATCGAAACGCCGCTCTGACGTCGAATCCCCGGCCGTCGTCCTCGACGATGGCCTCGACGTTCGCTCCATGACGCCGCACCTGCACTCGAACGGTCTCGGCCCCGGCATGAATGGCAGCGTTGGTCAGCGCCTCCTGAACGACGCGGTAGAGCACCAGCTCGACGTCCGCCGGCAGACGGCCCGGTATACCTGCCTGGTCGAAATGCGTCACGATGCCGGTCGTCGAGGCGTAATCGGAGATATACCCCTGGAGCGCTGCCGCCAGCCCCAGGTCGTCGAGCGCCGGGGGACGCAGCTCCATGGCCGTGCGCCTCACCTCCTCCAGTGTCTTCGAGGTGATATCCAGCAGATCGGAAGCGGTGCGCCGAACCCGCTCGTCCTCAAAGCTCTCCAGCGGCTTGAGCCCCAGCAGCAGGCCGGTCAGCAGCTGGCCCGTCGAGTCGTGCAGCTCGCGGGCGATCCGCTTGCGCTCCTCCTCCTGCGCCATCAGCACCTCAGCCGATAGCGCCTGCAGCCGCGCTCTGTAGTGCTCCATGGAGTCGAGCATCTCGTTGAGCGTCTCTGTCAGCTTGTCGATGTGTGGGTCGGCGTGCGGATTGCGTAGCGCGCGCGCCCCCAGATTGCCCGTGCGAACCTCGTCCACCGTCTGTTCGAGCTGCACCAGCGGGCTGAAGGCGGCCTTGAGCGCCGCGAAGTTGACCACCACGCTGACCAGCGTGCCCAGACAGGCGAAGAACACGATGAGCTCTATGCGGCCTGCAGGCCCAATACTATCCGCCACTGCCAGGGTGACCGAGCTGCCCGCGATGGCCCCGGTGACCACGATGACCGAGTTGGCAATCAGGATTTTGTAGAAGATGGGCAGGGCCTGCAGCCGGCAGCGAAGCGCCTCCACCGCCTCCAGGAACCCGAGCCCACCGAGGGACTGATACGTCACCTGCCTCCAGCCATCGTCGATCAGCCTTCCGCGTCTCATTCTAGGAATCGGGGTGCGGCGTTAGCCTTTAGGCTCGTGAAACCTCCCTGTCCAGAGACTCCAAACTCCAAACTGTCTGGTACCGTGAGGGCGTGAACGGGGACAGCCCGGACTCCGTCGTCATCCGGCTTGCCACGCCGCGCGACCGGCAGGTGATCGAGCGGCTTCGCGCCTCCGTCGGGTGGTCGATGCTCGAAACCGGCCTCTCCTCCATGCAGCAGGGCCGCTCGATCATCTACATCCTCGAGGTCAACGACATGCCGGCGGCGTCCGGTGCGCTCGTCCTGAATGGAGAGGATGAGGATCTGGCCGAGGGGAGGAGTCGGGCGCTGATCAGCAACCTCATCGTCGATCCCCGTTTCCAGAGTCGAGGCTTCGGGACCGAGCTCTTAGGCTTCCTGGAAGAGCAGGCACGCCAGCGCCACTTCAACACCGTGACCATCGGCGTCGACGCCTCAAATGTTCGCGCACGGAAGCTGTATGAGCGTCACGGCTACCGGGATCTCAAGACCAAGGAGGAGCCCTGGGGACTGGTGTACTATCTGGCCAAGCCGCTTGCCAAGAGTGGCCAGCCGACCAGCGGGCAAAGGTGATGGCCACGGCAGACCAGACGGTTGTCGAGCTGACGCGTCAGCTGGTGCGGATCAACACGGTCAATCCGCCCGGAAATGAGGCGGCCGCCGTCGACCATCTGGCCCGATATCTGAGTCAGGAGGGCCTCTCCCCCGAAACGCAGGAGATCGCTCCGGGCAGAACCAATCTCATCTGCCGTCTCAGAGGCGCTGCTCCGGAGGGCCATCTGATCCTGAGCGGGCACATCGACGTCGTCCATCAGGGTGAAGCCACCTGGGAACAACCGCCGTTCGCAGCCGAGCGGGTGGGAGACCGGCTCATCGGTCGTGGCGTCGCCGACATGAAGGGTGGTGTCGCCGCCATGGCTACGGCTCTGGTCGAGCTGTCGCGATCCGGATTTAGACCCCGGGCCGATCTGGTCCTGGCGGTTAGTGCCGGCGAGGAGGTGGATACTGCCGGCGCGCGAATGATGGCGCGTGAGGACGTACTGAAGGGCGGCCGGATGATCGTCATCGGCGAGCCGACCGGCCTCGACGTGTACGTGGCCGAGAAGGGAGTCCTGTGGCTCCGAGTCGCCTGTCGAGGTCGAACCTCGCATGGATCGATGCCCGACCTCGGCGTCAACGCCGTGAGCTTCGCCGCGGCCTTGATTGAAGAGCTGGAGCGCTACCCGTTCCCCTTCTCCGAGAGCCCGATTCTGGGCAAACCGACGCTCAGCATCAACCGGATCGAGGGCGGAGTGAAGACCAACGTTGTGCCCGATCTGTGCACCCTCGAGATCGACCTGCGCTTGGTCCCGGGCCAGGAGCCGGATGAGGTCATCAGGAAGCTGGAACAGGTCGTCGAGAGACTCAGAGACCGGCGAGCGCAACTCGTGCAGACGGAGATCGAGGTGCTGCAGTCGATGCCGCCGGTGGAAACCGATCAAGCCGATCCGCTCGTCGAGGCGGTGATGGCGGCGGCTGCGGAAGTGCGCGGCGTCGAGCCGGCCGTCGACGGGGTCCCCTACGGAACCGACGCAGCCGTATTGGCGCCAGCCCTGCGCGCTTCAATGGTCATCTTCGGACCCGGCAAGCCCCAGCAGGCACACCAGCCCAACGAGTACGTCGACGTGGTCGAGCTGGAGCAGGCTTCGCGGACCTATGCACTCATCGCCCGCCGCCTCCTCGACTGACGGCTCAGAG
>DASRCF010000152.1:0-43579 GCA_035653255.1 Chloroflexota bacterium | reverse complement strand
TCGATGTTCGAGCCGATCCATGGCTCGGCGCCCGACATCGCGGGAAAGGGCATTGCCAGCCCTATCGCCACCATACTGGCGACCGCCATGCTGCTCGACCACCTGGGCGAACAACAGGCGGCTGAACGAATCGAGAAGGCCGTCAGCCGGTCGATCACCTCCGGCATCATCCCGACGCTCGACGCCTCCAGTGGCGTGCCGACCTCTAAACAGGGCGACATCATCGCGGAGGCTGTTCGCGCCTCTTAGCGCCAATCGCGGCAAGAGTGTGTAGCCTTGAGGTTCTTTCTGCGCACTCGGTCGGGTGATAGGCTGAGGCGCGGCAGGCGCCAAGGAGCGACGGACGATGTTGCGTAGGATGGGCCGGGCCAGTTTCGTTCTGGCTTTGACGGCGACCGCACTGGCGCCGACCTTGGCCCAAGCGCCTTTGTTAGCGGCGTCGGATACGAACCGTGAGGTGAGCGCAAGAGTCGTCGCGAATATGCCCTCACCTCCCCCAGCCGGCTACCGGGCAGCATCTATGGACTGGGCAACACCTCAGCGGGCCTGGGTGCTAGGCACGGCTGCGTGCGCTAAGAAGTCCTGTTCCTACGTCCTCGAGACGGTCGACGGCGCCAAGACATGGAAGACGCTGGCGGTTGTCAGGCCTCCAATCGCTTCTATTGGCGACAGCTCCAAGCCGGGAGTTAGCGAGATCCGGTTCAATACCAAGCGTGTGGGCTGGATGTTTGCGCCCTGGCTTTACCGGACCGCAGATGGCGGTCGTTCCTGGAGCCGCCAAACCATCCCGGGACACGGCAAGCAGGTACTGGCACTTGCCGCCGCCCAGGCCGCCACTTATGTGGTCGTGTCGCCGTGTGCCTGGATGACCGGCTACTGCAACAGCAAACCCCTCAGCTTATGGCGAAGCAGCACGAAGACGCCAAGGCGGTGGGTCGAAGTGCCGGTCGCACTACCCATGTCTGTCTCGGCCGACGTCTCTGTGTTCGCGACGACCGTGTACGTAGTGGACACCCAGTTCGGACAGCCGGATAAGTTCCATGCGAGCCTCGACGGCGTACATTTCTCGCCGCGCTCGGTCCCTTGTGATAAAAGCTCCGACGTTCAGCTGTCCCAGGTCGTGGCCACCTCACGCCGCGGGGTCGATCTCCTGTGCGACGGGAACCCAGGGTTCAGCAAGGCGGAAAAGTTCGTGTTTCGGTCGAGCAATGCCGGGAAGACCTATAGCTACGCGGGAACGATGGGTCCGTACGGCATTGAGGCACAGCTGGCCGTTTCCCCCTCCGGAAACCTACTGGTGGCTTCATGGTCGGACGGCTCATTCATGTACGTCAACACCGGCGGAAAGAAGTGGCAGATGACGGTTGGTGTCTCGGACGGCGGGGCCGGCTGGAACGACGTGCAATACGTGACCAAGAACAAGGCTTGGGTCGTGTACTCGCCGGCTTCACTCTTCAACGGCGTGGGGAAGATCTTGGTAACCACAGATGCCGGGAGGCACTGGCACCTCAAGACCTTCTGACGCGGGCGAACTCTTGACTTTGACAGCCGTCGGAGTCTGTGAGTCAAGCAAAATGGCAGTGATGCCGACCGGATAGCCGGTGGCGTTCGATAGAATTGGCTTGACAAATCGCCTCAATTGAGGTCCCGCCATCCTGACCGGAGATGAAGTCCGGGCCTCGTTCGTGCGTTTCTTCGAAGAGCACGGACATGTCGCCCTCCCCAGCCTGCCCCTGATTCCACGGGATGACCCGTCGGTGCTGTTTGTCATTGCCGGAATGCAGCAGATGATCCCGTTCTTCCTTGGTCAGGCTACGCCTCCTTCCAAGCGGCTGGTCAGCATCCAAAAGTGCCTCCGCGTCGTCGACATTGAAGAAGTGGGTGACGACCCGTCCCACCTGACCTACTTCGAGATGCTCGGCAACTTCTCGGTCGGCGACTACTTCGTCCCGGAAGCACTGCGGTTCAGCTGGGAGTACCTGACCGAGACGCTGAAGCTCGAACCTAAGCGGCTGCGGGCGACGATCTATCCCGGCGACGAGTTGGCGCGCTCCACTTGGCTGGAGATCGGAATGCCGGAAAAGTGGATCTACGAAGATCCCGAGAACTGGTGGGCACGGCCCGGTCTGGCCGGTCCAGCGGGTCCGGACTCCGAGATCCACTACGATCGTGGCAAGCAGTACGGCTGCGGAGAGGAGGACTGCGGTCCCCTTTGTGATCGCTGCAGCCGCTACGTGGAGATCTGGAATAACGTGTTCATGGACTCGTTTGTCGACGAGCAAGGTGTTGTCCAGCGGCCCCTGGCCTCCAAGAACATCGACACCGGAGAGGGCTTTGAGCGGCTGCTGATGGCGGTTCAGGACGTCGAGTCGGTCTACGAAACCGACGTGTTCTCACCCATCATCCAGCGCGTCTCCCAGGTCATAGGCAAGCCATACAGGATCGACCGCGTGGCCGACATATCGATGCGCATCATCGCCGACCACTCGCGCGCCATCACCATGGCCATTGCCGATGGCGCCGTGCCCGGGAACGAAGGCCGCGGATACGTCTTGCGGCGGCTACTTCGCAGATCGGTACTGCGGGCGCGCATGCTGGGGATCGAGCGGCCGTTCCTGCACGAGCCGGTCGAAACGGTGATCGAGCTCATGACTCCCCACTACCCGGAGGTCGGCCGGCGTCGGGAGATCATCATGCGCACGGTCACGCAGGAAGAGGAACGCTTCGACGAGACGCTCGCACGCGGCCTTCCTATGGTCGAGCGGCTGATGGCCGAGGCCAAGGACAGTGGAGGCGTGGTCCCCGGCGACAGGGCCTTTCTGCTTCACGATACCTATGGGCTGCCCTTTGAGATGATCCAGGAGATCGCGGCCGAGCAAGACTTGAAGGTCGACCATCAGGGCTTCCAGCAGGCCTTGGAGGAACAAAAGGTCCGCGGCCGCATGGGTCGGCCGGCGGCTGCCGGCGGACAGCATCTCGAAAATTTGGTGACGCTGGCCGAGCGGCTTGAACCGACTGTGTTCACGGGCTACAGCCAGATGGAGACCGAGGCTCGTATCGAGGGGCTCATCACCGAAGGCCGGCTCGTCGCGACCGCGACGATGGGAGACGAGGTAGAGATCGTGCTCGACCGGACTCCCTTCTATGCGGAGGCGGGAGGTCAGGTGGGCGACACCGGCGAGATCACGGCCGTCGTCGGACGCGTCGAGGTGAGCGATACACAGCGTCCGTATGGCGGCATCATCGTGCATCGTGGCCGGGTGGTCGAGGGCTCCATCTCCAATGGGGAGGAGGTGACGGCCCGAGTTGACGCTGTTCGGCGCAGGCGCATCATGCCGCACCACTCGGCGACGCACCTGCTCCATCTCGCCCTCCATGAGACTCTGGGACCGGAGGCCACGCAGGCCGGGTCACTGGTGGCTCCGGACCGGCTGCGGTTCGACTTCCGCTGGAGCAACCCGCTCAGCAAGGAGCAGCTTCAGCGGATTCAGAGCCGCATCAACGAGCTGGTCTTCGCGGATGAGCCCGTGGTGACACGAGAGCTAAGGTATGCGGAGGCCATGACTGAGGGAGCGATGGCCCTGTTCGGTGAGAAGTACGGCGACCTCGTCCGCGTCGTCGCCATGGGACCGAGCAAGGAGCTGTGCGGCGGAACACATGTGGCGGAAACGCTCGAGATCGGCCCGGTAATCATCACCTCCGAAAGTGGTATCGGGTCGGGTGTGCGCCGTATCGAAGCTCTGGCGGGTCAGGCCGCGTACCAGCGCTTCGTCGAATCGGAGCGCCTGCTGGAGGAAGCCGCGGCCGCACTTGGCACCTCCCCTCAGCGGGTGGCCGAGCGCGCGACGGAGATAACCGCCGAGCTGAAACAGGCGGAGCGCAGGCTGAGCCGGCTGTCCAGCCAGGTCTTGGCTGGGCGAGCCGCCGAGCTCTCGAGTCGAGCCGGGAATCTCGACGGAGTCGATCACCCGGGGCGTCTGCTGGTCGAGAGAGTAGCCGTGGATTCGGCGGAGGACCTCCGCGTTCTCACTGCGAGGACCCTACAATCATTGGGGACGGGTGTCGTGGTTATGGGGTCCGTCGTCGAGGGCAAGCCTCAGTTTGCCGCAGCGGTAAGCAAGGACCTTACAGGCCAGGGCTACAGCGCCAGAGCGATTGCGCAAAGAGTCGGCAAGGCGGTCGGCGGGGGCGCTGGGGGCGGAGCCGATTTTGCTCAAGGCGGTGGCCGCGACGCCTCCAAGTTAGATGAAGGGCTGACGGAGGCCGAACGGCTCGCCCGCTCCACTCACTGAGCCTGCCTCTGGTGGTCGCACGGTCAGACGGTGTGGAGGAGAGAAACGTTGATGGAATCCCGGGGTAGCCCTGACTCGCATCATGAGGGATTGACGCCGCAGCAGCGGAACAGCATCCTGGCCCTGGACGTCGGCGATCGACGCATCGGCCTAGCCTCCAGCGATCCAATGCGGGTGCTGGCGAGCCCGGGCGGAGTTATCGTGCGCAGCACCCTGGAGCGGGATCTCGAACAGGTCCTCGCGGCCATCGAGGAGCACGAGATCGGAACCGTGGTTGTGGGTTTGCCCTTCAATATGGGTGGTTCAGAGGGCACTCAGGCGCAAAAGACCAGGAAGTTTGCCGCGGCGCTGGCCTCAAGAGGCGTGGCGGTTGAGCTGTGGGACGAGCGCCTGACGACGGTAGAGGCCATACGGATCCTGGAGGATCAGGGCATGAAGCGCAAGCGGATCAGGCGCCACGTGGATGAGGTGGCGGCCACGCTCATCCTCGACGCCTACCTCCGAAGCCTGGGATCGAGGCCGGCCAAGCCGGCCGAGGCCTACGACTAATGGCAGAACGCCGTACGGGTCGAGTCGAGCGCCCGTACAACTGGCGCCGGGTCGAGAAGCCCACCTCGAGCCGCCGTTCGCGAGGCTCCGTACGCTTGGTGCTGGCTGTACCCGGTGTGATCATACTGCTCGCCCTGGCTGCGTTCGGATATTTCCAGTACAAGGTCAATCAACCCCAGAATGCCAGCGCGGACCCAGTGCTCTTTGCCGTGCACACCGGCGACACTGACTCATCCATTGCCAATCGCCTGCAGCGGCTCGGACTCCTGCATGACAGCTTCTTCTTCAGCCTTGAAGCCCGCCTCGACGGGATGGGGGCGAAGCTGCAGGTGGGAGTTTTTTCGCTGCGGAAGAACATGAGTATCAATTCCCTCATCTCCACCCTTTCGAGTGGCCGAGCGCGGCTGATTCAGGTCACCATTCCGGCAGGGCTTCGTGTCGAAGAGGTTGCCGCGATCCTGCAGCATGACGGGATCAGCGGAAAACAATTTCTGCAGGCAGCGCGCAAGCGCCCCCACCTCGGCTTCAGCGCGGGCATTCCGGCCCGGGCGGGCGCAGAGGGCTTCCTGTTTCCCGACACCTATTCGGTGGCTCCCGGCACGACGGGGGCGGCCTTTGAAGCTCAGATGGTATCGCAGTTCGCGCGCACCTTCACCCCGGCGATGCGGGCCGTGGCGAGGCGCGAGCATCGCTCAGTGTTCCGCATAGTGAAGATGGCTTCGATCATTGAACGAGAAGCGGGCATCCCCTCGGACCGGCCCAAAGTCGCCAGCGTCTACTACAACCGTCTGCATGCGCACTACTACCTGCAGTCAGACCCGACAGTGCAGTACGCGTTGGGCCGTGCCGGCAAGTGGTGGCCACTGATCGGCACGGCAGACTATCAATCTACGAATTCGCCCTACAACACCTTCAAACACCTTGGCCTGCCTCCCGGTCCGATCTGCAATCCGGGATTGGGAAGCATTCTGGCCGCGCTCCATCCGGCGCATACCAGCTACTTCTACTTTTCCGGCGTTCGAAACAGCCCCCGCCTCCTGTTTGCCACCACCTACGCTCAATTTCTCCAGAACGTCCACAGTCAGGGCGGCTAGGATTTGTGGAGGGGCAGCAGTGGCCCAAATGGGTGCCTGCCCAGGACTGTGCACCGCATGACAGGACGCTCAAACATCTAACTCCGAGGCAACCATGATTTCTACCGGCGATTTGCGGCGCGGGCTGACCATCGACATCGACGGCGAGCTGTGGTCGGTACTGGAGTATCACCATCTGAAGCTGGGACGCGGTAGCGCCCAGGTCCGGATCAAGATGCGAAATCTTCGCAGCGGCGCCACTATCGAACGCTCGGTACAGGCAGGCGAGAAGTTCCGCCGCGCCAACCTCGACCGCCACAGCGTTCAATACCTCTATCGCGAGGACGGCCTCTTCCACTTCATGGACGCCGATACCTTCGATCAGATCGCCATGACCTCGGAACAGCTTGGCGATGCCCGCGACTATCTCAAGGACAACATGGAGCTGGAGCTGATGACGTTCGAGGGCGAGCCGATCAGCATCGAGCTTCCAAACAGCGTGGAGCTGCAGATCGTCGAGACGGACCCCGGATTCAGGGGCGACACCGCGGCCGGAGGAACGAAGCCAGCGAAGCTGGAAACGGGCAAGGTGGTGCAGGTGCCGTTGTTCGTCGAAGAAGGCGAGCGCATCCGGGTCGACACCAGAACGGGGCAGTATCTGGAGCGCCTGTGAGCAGCGATGCCGAGCGACTGGACCGCTACGTGGCAGATGAGCTTCCGCACCTCGTCCGCATATTCTCGCGTTCGCGAGCCAGGGAGCTGGAGATCGTGTCAGGCGACCTGCGGGTGGCCATGAAGCGTGCGGAGCAGCGCCTCGAGCGGTCGTCAATAGGTACGGAGCAGCAGAATGTGGCCGCGGCGGTGACAGCCGATGACGGGCACTCCGGCCTCTCCGTCATCCCGGCGCCGATGGTGGGGATGTTCTTCCACTCGGAGCGACCAGGTCAGGCGGCGCTTATCGCCCCCGGCTCTCGCGTCGAACCGGGGTCGCTCATCGGTGTCATCGAGGCGCTGCAGGTGCTCACCGAGGTCGAGGCGGACGCCCGCGGAGTGGTGGAGAACGTCTTAGTAGCCGACGGGCAGCCAGTAGAGTACGGGCAGCCGCTGGTCGAGGTGCGACTTGACGTCTGAGTCCGCGAGCCGGTTCCCGGTCGCCGTCCCGGGCAAGCTGCCCACACCGCGACGGGTGCTGCGCGTGGGAGAGATCTCCCGATATGTCAAACGACTCATCGAGGACGACCGGCTCCTCGCCGACATCTCCATCGCCGGTGAGGTCACGAACCTCAGCCAGGCGTCGTCAGGCCACATTTACTTCAGCCTGAAGGACTCCGCCGGCGTCCTCAAGTGCGTCCTTTGGCGTGTGGAGGCTCAACAGATTGCACAAGACCTGCAGGGGCTGAAGGACGGAGTCAGCGTGGTGGCAGACGGGCGCCTCACGACCTATGAGGCCCAGAGCACCTATCAGCTCCACGTCCAAGGCATACGGGTCCAGGGAGCGGGCGCGGAACAGCAGCGGGTCGAACGGCTGCGGCGAACGCTTGAGGCGGAGGGCCTGTTCGACCAGAGTCGCAAACGCCCTATCCCGCGGAATCCGAAGGTCCTCGCACTCATCACCTCGCCGGAATCGCGGGCCTATTCGGACGTCATCGCCCGGCTGCGGATGCAGTGGCCGCTGGTCAAGGTCATCCTTGCCGGAGCCTCGGTGCAGGGCGACAGCTGTCCGGAGGAAATTGTCCTCGCCCTCGACATCATCAACCGCTCGACGGCGGCCGACACGGTCCTGCTGGTGCGTGGGGGCGGCTCACCAGAGGAGTTATCCGGCTTCAATGATGAACGTGTAGCTCGCGCGGTCTTTGCCTCACGAGTGCCGGTGATTACGGGGATTGGACATGAGCTGGACCATACCATCGTCGAGCTGGTTGCCGATCATCGCGCGGCCACGCCCACCGCAGCAGCCACTGCCGCCGTCCCGGACGGGCCCGCGATCAGAGCCCAGAACCGCAGCCTCCAAGGCGCCATGGTGAAAGGCCTGCGCGCACACATCGCCCGGCACCGGCAAACAATGAGTTCGCTGGAACGCGCGATGGTCCGCGATAGTCCGACGCAGCGAGTGCGGAGCCGGCGTCAACGCGTCGACGAGCTATACGAGCGCCTCGAGCAGGGAATGACGCGTGAGCTGTCCGCGCGCCGTCGTCACCTCCAGGCTCTCAAGACTCAGATCTCAGCCCTTGACCCGACGTCTGTACTGAAGCGTGGTTACGCCCTCCTGACGGATGACGAATCGGGTGAGGTCATTGCCTCGGTGGATCAGGTGCGGGCCGGTCAGCGGATGGAGGCACGCGTAAGAGACGGCAGCTTCCGGGCGGTTGTGGATGGCCGGGCGTGAGCCAGGAGCCGGCCGCACCGTTTTCCCTCGAGCAAGCCTTGGAACGGCTCGAAGCCATTGTGGAACGCCTGCAGCGCGACGACGTGCCGCTGGCCGAGGCAGTCAAGCTCTTTGAGGAAGGCACGGCGTTAACTGCCCGCTGTGACGATCTCTTGGACCGGGCCGAGCTGCGTATCCAAACGTTGACTCAAGCCGTTCGCGAGCGCCTCGCAGGCTACGAGGCCCAGTCGTCGCCTGCTAATGGTGAGTCACAGCTCCCCTGACCATCGCCCAGGGATCACGCCTGGCTGCATTGGGCAGGTGACAAGGCCCGTGTACTGAAGTAGAGGGTTCGATGGAAGCAACCATAGAGCGGCCCAGCGCGCTATCACAGCCTGATATGGCTAGGATGTAAGCGGATGGTTGAGGTTCCGGCCTGGGACGATTCGTTCCCAGAACCGACCCGGCTTCGAACAGAGGTCGAAGCCGCCGCGGATGCCCTCATTGCCGCGCTCTGCAACCTTGTGCCGATGTCTGAGATCGCGGGACTTTACGTCAAGGGCTCGAGCGTGAAGTCATGGGACTCACCGTTAGACTACGTGCCTTCCCTGAGCGACGTCGACGTCCATGTGCTGTATGCGAGCAGCGAGACACATGGTCGATACTTCAATTCCCTCGATCAGGCGGCCGGCCTTTCGCGCTCCATAGAGACACGATATCACCGAACGGTGGCGGAGCCGATGCACATTCCTCGGGTACAGCTGGTGGTCGCCAACGACCTCTACCGTCAGCCTGATTTCATACCCTCTCCCGCCAAGACCGTCCGGGTCCGGCACGGCCTCCCTTATCCGGAAGCTCCGGTCGCAGCACAGGATCTCGAGCGGTCACGAGATACCTCTCGCAAGCGGCTGCGCTCCGAGGCCACGGGTCAGCTGCTGGGGACACTGCCGGGGAAAGTGGCGGATGAGTTTGGTCCCCATCTACGACGGCAGATGCGTGAGCTGAGCTGGAGGGTTGCGCCGACTGGCCCGCGCGTCCTCGAGGTGCTGGGAGTGCCGTTTCAGACTGCCTGGAGCAGTAACAGGACCAAGCTTTGCCGGCTGCTCGTAGAAAACGGGGAGAGCGATCTGGCATCTGCCTACGCCTCGTTCTATCTCAATGGATGGAGGTACTACCTGACTGGAGATCAGAACGGCGAGCCCGCGCGACAGGCGATCCTGGCAGCTTCCCGGGTGCTGACACGAGGCTGGGAGATCGGCGGCGAGGAGACGAGGGCGAACCGTGAAACGAAATCCTGATTCAGCCTTCAACTTCACGTCTACGGTCGCGTGCAAACCGGGCCCTTCTAAGCAGGACGAAGCAGAGCCCGGCGGTTCCGCCGCCCAGCCCCCAGCCGCCGAGCACGTCCGAAGGGTAGTGGACACCGAGGACGACACGTGCCAGTCCCACGGCCAGCGCGAAGACCAGCGCGATAACAAAGATGGGCGCGGTTATGTCGCGCCGGTGAAAGGCTATATATGCGGTACCGACGGCGATCGCTGCCAGTGAGCCGGCATCCGTGGCGTGGCCGGAGGGGAAGCTGTAGCCCGAGGCATGCAGAGCGCCGTGGAAGAGATGCGGGCGCGGCCTGCGCACAAGCACCTTCACCACCGTTTCGACAGCAGCGGCAAGAGCCGGCGCCAGAGCCGCCAGTACAGCCAGGTCTCGGCGCCGAATCAGCAGAAGCACTACGACGACGAGAACAAGTATCAGCACATAGCCTACCCCCGCTCCCACGTCCGACACATCCTTGAAGAACCAGAACGTCGGCTGACCGAATACCTGGTGCACATCAAGCTCAAGAGCGCGGTCCGGCCTACCGAGCACACTCGACTCCACCAGCACCAGGTCAACGAGGAATACAGCGAGACCCAGCAGCCCTCCGAAGAGCCAGGGGCTTCTCATCCCGCGATCACGTGTCGCTCATCCGGTCGCGGACGTCCCAGGCATCAAACCTACACTGGAGTAGCGGAGATCGAGAGATGATTGTCGAGCTGATCCGGTATCGGGTAGCAGAGGCGGACGTGGACGCTGCGCTGGAGGCACGCCGCGCCCTGAGCGCAGTGCGGGAGCGGCTGGGACTGCCACCCGGCTACATCCTGCTGGCCGATCCGCCTGCGGATGAGGGGCCTGCCATGGTCTGGCAGTGCGGGTACCAATCCGAGACCCAGCTGGCTGTTGCGGAAGCGGCCATCGCGGGAAGTACCGAGTATTCGGAGGTTCGAGACCGACTCGCTCCAATCGTCGAGGCGATCGAGATCGAAATGTACGTCTCCGACGCGGATGAGAATCCGGGAGTGACGATTGACTGAGGTCAGCCCTCCGCTCGGAGGACGTCAATCGTCAATGTCGTCGAGGAGAATGTCCGGCCGCTGCTCAGGCTGGTGCTCCGACGAGATTACCGTGCCCAGGTTGCCCCGCGGATTCCACCGCGCGACAATGCGCGCCCACTTCGGGTGCAGAGCCTCGACCAGGTCGTCGAGGACCTGGTTCGTCGCGGCCTCGTGGAAGATATACACGTCCCGAAAGCGGTTCAAGTAGAGCTTCAGCGACTTCAACTCCACGATCGACTCATCCGGCGCCACCCATAGGTCCATGGTGGCGAAATCGGGGTATCCCGTCCGCGGACACTTGCACGTGAACTCTGGAAAGGTGAAGTGGATGAGGTAGTCGCGGGCGGTCGCCGGGTTGGGAAGGATCTCGAATTGGGCCTCGGCGATCGCTCGTTCTCCTGGCCGAAGCAGATCCGTCCGGTCCGAAGTTGACGCCTTTTCGGGCACGGTCGGCGCTCTGTTGTCCATACTCTAGCTTCGCAAAGGTAGACGCGTCCGTTGGCTCCGATTCTTTTCGCGGACAGGCTGCAAGCCGATCCATGTCAATGCCTACCTCTCTGGCGGGCTCCAGGCTCCTGCGCTGATGGCCCACCATTTGCACCCCAGCGGTAGTCATTCACCCGGAGGAACAACCGGATGTCTGTGCTGCGCTCCTTGAGCAGTTACGTCTTCCGTCCCTTCCGTCCGCTGCTGAGCCGCCTCCGCCGGCATCGGCCGGCCCTATCAGAGGAGGAGCAGCAGCGGGAGCGAAACCTCCCTCCTCTGCCGCCGCACTGGAACCAGGACTCGCGCTGGTATCGGGGCGACTTTGGCCCGCGAGAAGGAACCGAGATCGAGCCTCTGATTCACGGCGACGAGTACTTCTCAGACCTTCTCTCGCAGCTTCGACAGGCTCGGGAAAGGGTGACCATCGCCGGTTGGTGCCTGACTAGCCTTTTCCCGCTGAGTCGCGACGGATCGCACTCCCGAGATATCCTGGCCGAGGTGCTGCGCGACGTGAGCGCGCGGGCGGAGGTATACGTGCTGCTCTGGTCGGGAGCGCCGGCTCTATTCGAACCCAACACCAAGATGGTCGAGTCGATGCGACGGCAGCTGCTGGAGGTGGCGCCGGATGTGCATTGTGAGCTTGACCGAACCGCTCCATTCAGTCACGACCATCATCAGAAGGCCGTCACCGTCGATGGTCGCGTGGCCTATGTCGGCGGTATGGACCTTACCACGTTTCAGGGGGATCGTTGGGATACCGCCAGCCACCGTCTGAGATCCGGCGTCGGCTGGCACGACGTGCAGGCACGGCTGAGCGGGCAGATCGTTCACGACGTGGAAGAGAACTTCTGTCAGCGGTGGAATGCTTCCATCGGAGGGCCTCTGGCCCCCATCGAAGCCGACCTCCCCCAAACCGGCTCATCCTCCGCGCAGCTGGTCCGAACGATTCCATCCTCGTGCTACCCGTCCTTCGCGTTGCGCGGCCATTTCGGCATCCGACACGCTCTCCTGAGCGCCATCGAACGCGCGAGCCGGTACATCTATCTTGAAAACCAGTATCTCTGGGACCCGGAGATCGTTCAGGCGCTGGCCACGGCGCTCCACCGCAACGCCGGGTCGCCGGACTTTCGGATTGCGGTGGTGCTTCCCGCGCTCGCGTACACCGGCCGCTACGACAACGACGACCACGTCCGTGATCTCCAAAACGGCGCCCCGGGCAGCGAAACCTTCGCTGCCTACAGCCTCTACGCTACAGGCCCGGGCGAGGGGAGGAGCGGGTATCGATACGAGCCGATCTACGTCCACGCCAAGGTCTCCATCATCGACGACGAATGGTTCATGATCGGCTCGGCTAACCTCAACCTTCGTGGCCTGGCGACCGATTCCGAGATCGCCGTCCAATCGAATGATGGAGCGGTGGCAAGGGAGCTGCGAGTGCGCTTGTGGGCGGAGCACCTGGGGTTGGATCGTGCATCGGTGGAGGCGCGTGAGCCGATCGAGCTGCTCAGCCACGAATGGCACGACCGGGCAAACGAATTGGCCCGGCGGAAGCGTCACGGACTTCCACCGTCAGCCGGGCATCTACACCCCTATGAGCTCGGCAGGAGCCCCATGAGCCGCATACTGGACCGGTTCCAGTCGGCCAGTCTAGAACATTAGCGGGGGGACGAGTCCGGCCTAGAGTGGCGCAGCGCCTGGTAGCGAAAGCAGCTTACGACGTGGTCGTTGACCATGCCGGCCGACTGCATGAAGGCATAGCAGATGGTGGGACCAACAAAGCGGAAGCCCCGCTTGCGGAGGTCCAGGCTCATTGCTCTGGACTCGTCGGTGGCCGCCGGAATCTGCTCCCACGACTCCCACTTGTTGTGGATAGTGCTGCCGCCGACGAAGCTCCACAGGTAGGTCGACAGATCTCCGTGCTCCTCCACAATCTGGAGGGTCGCCCGGGCATTTCCGATCGCGCTCGCGATCTTGGCCCGATTGCGGACGATGCCCGGGAACTGGAGCAAACGGTCGATATCACGCTCGTCGAGACTGGCGACGCGGACCGGGTCGAAGTTGTGGAATGCTTCGCGATAGCCCTCTCGCTTGTTGAGGATGGTCGACCAGCTCAAACCCGCCTGAGCTCCGTCTAGGAGCAGCATCTCAAAAAGATGCCGGTCCTCGTGGACGGCCACGCCCCACTCCAGATCGTGATACGCCTGCATGAGGGCGGAACCCTCTGCCCAGGAGCAGCGGCTGACTTCCATGGCGGTCACAAAAGCTCTCGCATACCGGCTCCGGCAGCAACGTCCAGCATTCTCGGAAAACCAGACCTCATGCTCGAATTATCCGGTGCCCGATGCGCAGACTGTTGAGCGAGGCAGTATCAATCTCCACGCCGACCCCGGGATTCTCCGGGACGCGAATGCAACCCTCTCCGTCGACGACGATGGGTTCGACCAGGACATCGCGCTCGAAATACTGATCGGTGGACGCGATGTCGCCAGGAAGGTTGAAGGAGGGGAGGCTACTGAGGTGAACGTTGAACGCCTTCCCGAGGCCGGTCTCGAACATTCCGCCGCACCAAGCCGGTGCGCCCCGAAATGCGCAGATGCCAGCCGTGAGCATGGCCTGGCGATACCCGCCGAGCCGGGCGGGCTTGACGTTGATTATCCTCGCTGCTCCGATCCTCAGTGCCTTCTCGGCGTCGCCGGCCGAACGGATGCTTTCGTCCAGACAGATCGGGGTATCGATCTCCTGCTGCAGCTCGGCATGATCGAGGATGTCGTCCCAACCCAACGGCTGTTCCAGCATCATGAGCCGAAAGGCATCGAGCTCACGCAGGTGGCCGGCGTCGGAGATGGCGTAGGCCGAGTTGGCGTCGGCCATGAGCGCCACGTCGGGATGCGCTTCCCGAATCACTCTGATGACCTCGACGTCCCGACCCGGCATGATCTTGACCTTGACTCGCCGGTAACCATCCTCGACTGCCCTGCCCACCTTCTCGATCAGGCGTCCCAGCTCCGATTCGGCGCCCAGGCTGATTCCAGCCTCGATCCGGTCACGATGGCCACCCCAAAGCTTGTGAAGCGGAATACCCTCCTCCTGCGCCCGGATATCCCAGAAGGCTGCCTCGATTCCCGCCTTGGCCGCGCAACTACCCCGGACCCAGCGGTAACAGGCCTCCAGGGCGGCGGCGTCACCCAACTCTTGATTCAAGATTGAGGGGACGATGAACCGTTCCAGGGCCAGGAGGGCTGAATCCGTCCATTCCTCAAGGTAGTAGGGTATCTGGAGTGCCGGCGCCTCACCGTAGCCGACAAGACCATCGGCGGAGCGAGCTCTGACGATAATGGTCTCCTTCTCCGTCAACGTCCCATAACTCGTCTCAAATGGACGTTTCCAGGTCAGTCGGAGGCGGAACAGCTCGACGGCGATGATCCTCACAGGCGAGGTTCGAGTTTCGAGTTTCGAGTTTCGAGCTGGCACTTCTCGGTTGGGAGGCCCGAGCTTAGACATGAGATTTCCAGGCTCTCAGGTCGGTGACAGCTTCCGGTTTCCCGAGCAAGGTGGTCTGAGGTGAGGAACGGGAGCAGGGGCCGAACTCCCTCCGACCGCCAAATCATCCAGTCATGCCGTGGGGCTGCGCTTACCGGAACTGGGCCGGCATGTCCTCACCCGTCAGCTCGCGCTGTATCTGGCTCGCGGGATGGATCATGATGTCGAGGTTGCCCGGATTGTCGGCGATCTCCAGCAGCAGGGCGTTGCCCTCTTTGACCAGTCTCAGCGACAGGTGCGAGCCGAGGATAGCCATGTCCCGGATGACGATCTCGGACACATTGCGTGGCATGACCGGAGTGATATCAACGTGACGCGAGAACGCCCGGGGCGCAATCCCGAGCCATGTCTGCAGGAGCAGGAAGATGGCTCCTGCAGACCACGCCTGGGGCCTCGAGGCATCGGGCTGACGTGCCAGAACCCCGGCCGTCTGCCGGGTAACGCCACAGTAGACCTCCGGCCAACGAAAGTACTCGAAGTAGCGGGAGGCATCGATCATGGCCTCATGCACCTGCTGGGTTTCCATGACGAACCCATATTTCTTGAGGCCATCACCGATTAGGGCGTTCTCGAAAGGCCAGATGGAGCCGTCGTGATAACTGAAGGCGTTGAAGGCCTTCTCATCGAGGCTCATGGTCCTGATACCCCAGGACGACAGCACATCCTCCGATGTCAGCTTCTTGGCTGTCGCAGCCGCGTGTTCCTCGTCGATCAGGCGAGCCCAGAGACAATGGCCAGGGTTGGAGGTGATGGAGTCGACGTGACGGTGGTGGCCGTCAAGCGCCATGGCATAGTACTCCTTGTCCTCCATCCAAAAGTCGCGGTTGAACCGAATCTTGAGGTCGGCGGCCCGGCGGAGCATTGCCTCGCCGGTCTCTCTCATGCCTTCCTCCTCAGGCATGGCGGCGTAGAGCCCGCCCCAAAGATGAAGCGCCCGGTAGAGGTAGCCCTGTACCTCGGCCAGCGCGACCGGGTGATCACGGCATATCTCGCCGTTGGAGTAGACGACGGCCGTCGAGCTGTCCTTCCAGCCCTGGTTGAAGAGTCCCACGGTCAACGCTGCCGACGAAGCCTTCGGCGGAATATGGGCCGCGTACTGAATGTAGCCCGAGCCGTCGATTGAGCCGTAGGTATCGACCCAGCTCCAGGCCGCGTCGAGGTGCGGTCTGAGGGTGCGGTACCACCCCAGATCGGCCGTCCAGCGGAGATATTCAGCCGCGAGCACCAGGAACAGCGGTGTGGCGTCGATCGAGCCGTAGAACAGGCCAAAGGGAACCTCGCGGAGCCGTGCCAGCTCGCCGGTATGCATCTCGTGCATGATCTTGCCGGGCTGCTCGTCGTTCCACGGATTGACCTCCTTACCCTGCCGCTCCGCCAGGAACTGGAGTGCATCGCGGGAGAGAGCCGGGTTCCATGACAGGGTTTGGATACCCGTGATCAGGCTGTCGCGACCGAACGGAACGCTGAAGCGCGGCAGGCCCGCGGCGGGTGCCCACGCACGCGGGAACTCGGTCAGCAGAAGCTCCAGATCTCGGCAGCTCCGTTGCAGAATCCCGTTGACCCGAGAGTCGCTGGTCGACATGGTCGTCGCCTGGTCAAACCAGTCCGGCTTCTGCCTACCGGTTATCTCGGGGGCGGCGGCCAGCCGCTTATCGGCGGGAGCCCGCGCCGTTGCCTCCGACTTGAGCGTGAACTCCAGCGTGACGGTTGTCCGCTTGTTCACGTCCAGTGAGATATCGTAATGAACCAGGCCGTTCTCGAACCGGTCCATCTTGCGTCTCAGCTTAATGTGAGTCGAATCCCGGATGCCGTCGAGGCCGATGTACGCCAGCTCTATGCTCGAATCCTTCACCACCGGATCCAGAAGCCGACCTCGCTTCAGCCGCGTGACTCCCCGAGCTTCAAAGGTGTCGAAGAAATCGGACGCCAGCTCGATAGAAAGCGGGAACGCAACCGGTTTCATGCACCAGTTGACGATGCTCAGCTCGACCAGCACGTCGGCAAGTCCCGACGACCGTTCCCGGAGGGAGTTCCGCTGGAGGATGCCCACGGTGCGGTCAGGGACAGTGCTCGTCCCGCGGTTGGCGAGGAGGAAGGATGCTTGAAAGAGCTCCTCTTCACTGGATCCGAGAAGGTAGGGAGGGCAGCCGTCGAGGTAGATCTGGAACCGGCTCAGAAAGCGGGTATCGGCGAGGAACAAGCCCTGACTGGAGGCGCCCTCCGGGTCGATGGAGCCGTCCTCCATGCTGGCGAAGACAATTGGCCCTTCCTTGATGATCCTGCGGTGCTGCACCGCCTACTCCGCCGCCGCCACGACGCCGTCCTCGCACTCAGCCTCGATGCGGCCGTCGGCAAACTGCTCGTGATACAGGGCCGCATAGGCGCCTCGCTGGGCCAACAGCTCGGCATGGGTGCCGCGCTCGACAATGCGCCCCCGTTGCAGCATCAGGATCAGGTCCGCGCGCAGGATGGTTGAGAGCCGGTGGGCGATGGCGAGAGTGGTACGCCCGGCGGTCAACGGTTGCAGCGCCGACTGAATCAGACGCTCTGAATGGGTATCGAGCGCGCTGGTGGCCTCGTCGAGAATGAGGATCCGCGGGTTCTTGAGGACCACGCGCGCGATGGCGAGACGCTGCTTCTCCCCTCCGGAGAGACGGTAGCCGCGCTCGCCCACCACAGTGTCCAGGCCCTCAGGGAGATCGACGATGCGGTCATAGATGTTGGCCGCTCGGGTTGCCTCTGCCAGCTCTGCGTCGCTGGCGTCGGGACGCGCGAAGAGGAGGTTCTCGCGGATGGTGGAGTGGAAGAGGAACGTCTCCTGGGTGACGGTGGCGATGATGTCGGCCAGCGAGGCCAGCTCCAGGTCCCGCACGTCGTGGCCATCGATCTTGACCGCTCCGCGGCTGACGTCGTAAAGCCTGGCAGTCAGATACGTGACGGTCGTCTTGCCGGCGCCGCTTGGCCCGACGAGGGCCACCAGCTGACCGGGCTCGGCCTCGAAGTTGATGTCGTGAAGCGCGAGCTTGGTACCCTCAGGATCGTAGGCGAAGTCGACGTGGTCGAAGGTGACGCGGCCCTGCGTACGCTGTGGATCAACGACCAGGGCGCCGGGCTTGCTTCTGATCTCGATGGGAAGGTCGAGGTACTCGAAGATGCGGTCAAACAACGCCAGCGACCCCTGAATCTGTACCTGAACCTGCAGGAGCTGTCCAATGGGGAAGAACAGCCGGCTCTGCAGCGTGGTGAAGGCGACGATGGTACCGATGGTGACACCTGTATGGTGCCCTGGTGGAGCGCTCAGGATTATCCGCCCCGCCAGGTAGTACACCAGCGCCGGCGCAATCGAAAAGAACGTCGAGATCATCATGAAGAACCAACGGCCGATCATCTGCTGACGCAGCTCGAGGTCCGCCAGCCGCTGATTCTCGGTCCTGAACCGTTGAGTCGAGCGTTCCTGACGCCCGAACACCTTGGTCAGGAGCACGCCGGAGACCGATAAGCTCTCCTCCACCAGGGCGCTCATATCGGCCATGCTCTTCTGCGTGTTCTTGCTGATCTCCCGCCTGATCTTCCCGACACGATAGGTGATGTAGAGGAACACCGGCAGCAGACCGAGGGAGAGCACACTCAGCTGCCATGATAGGAAGAACATGGCGACAACCGTCGTCAGCGTTGTGGTGATGTTGGAGACGACGCTGGTCGCGGTGTTAGTGATGACGTCTTGGACACCGTTGACATCGTTCGAGAGCCGCGACTGGATCTCACCCGTACGCGTGTCGCTGAAGAACCGAAGGCTCTGCGCCTGCAGATGCTCGTACAGATTGTTCCTCAGGTCGCGCATGACGCGCAGTCCGATGAGGTTGTTCAGATAGGTCTGGCCGACTCCCAACAGACCCGTGAAGATGGGGATGACGATCATCAGCCCCGCGTAGAGTGTCAGCTTGCTGAGGCTACGGTGGAGGATGGCGTCGTCGATGATCAGCTTGAGCAGCAGCGGGTTGGCGAGGCCGAGTGTGGCGATGAACAGGATGGCGACCAGGACGATGACCACCTGCAGCTTGTACGGCCCGAAGTAGCTCGCGACCCGACGCGCGGTTCCGGGGCGCACGGGACCGATGTCGTCCCGCGTCAGCCCAAACCGGCCTATATGCATTCGACCCATGGAAATTGCCCTCAACCGGCCCTATAGCCGCTGCTTTCATCGTATGGGACGCGGGCCGGATCAACAGCGCATCCGTCTGTGAATCGGCTCACAGGTTGGCTTCAGGCTATGAATCGTGAAAGCGTTGCTACGTTCGGCACCGCCTTGCCTGGCCTGTAGGCTCGACCTTCAACATCTAAAATGGCTCTTGACGCGAATTGACGCGAGGAGAGGATGGCGACGGTAAAGGTGGGAACCGCGTCGGCCAGGCCCGGCGAGCGAACCTACGGGACTATCTCGGCCGGAGCTCTGGCGATCGGGGCGCCAATCGAAGTACCGGTCGCCTTGGTACATGGCGCCTCGCCCGGCCCCTGGCTCTTTGCGGGAGCGGCCGTGCACGGGGACGAGGTCAACTCTATCGATGTGCTGCGGCGGGTCATTCCAGCCATAGACCCTGAAGAGCTACGGGGCGTTGTTGCCGCGGTGGCCGTCGTGAATCCTCTGGCGTTCGAGCACCGCAACCGCGCCGCTCCTCAAGACAGTGAGGATATGAACCGGGTATGGCCTGGTAAGCCGGATGGCAAGCTCGCCGAACGCCTGGCTCACGCGATCTACATTCAGGCCGTGAGTCCAGCCGATGCGGTCGTCGATCTCCACACCGGGGCGACGAGGATGGCGGTTCACACCGTCTACGCCGAGGGCGACTCCGCCAGCCGCGACCTGGCACTTGCTTTCGGAACGGAGCTGCTGCTGGAGGAACGTCGCGACGAGCAGTGGCAGCACGCCCGCTTCAACGGAAAGTTGAGATGCGTCGTCGGGTCCCACGGGATTCCCGCCATTACTCCCGAGCTCGGGAGCAACCGGACGTTTCAGGAAGTGCCCATCCAGGCGGGAGTCGACGGCCTGCGAGGAGTGCTGGACCATCTGGGCATGCTGAAGGGCCATCGGCCTCGCCCCAATCGGCGCATTACTCTCAGCGGCAGTCATCTCGACAGCATCACCGCCTCGGGGGCCGGCCTCTTCGTCGCGGAAGTTGAGCCCGGCTCTCGGCTTCGGGCCGGCCAGCGCCTCGGCTACCTCTACCGGCCAACCGACTTCACCACTGTGGAAGAATTCGTGGCGCCGACGGACACTCTGGTCCTCGCCCTGGTGGACAATCCCGTTGTCGACACGGGCGGGTACATCGCCACACTCACACACGTACGGTCGGTCGACTAGAGCGGTTCAGGCATTGACCGGCGAGGCGCTCTGGGGCCGGGAAGCGCTCACGTCGCCCTGAACTACAATTGCTGGCGTCGGCCGACGGAGTCGACTGATGCTTTCGAATGCGTCGGTTATCTGGAGATGATGAATTGGCTGTAGCTGCCCCTGGGCTTCGTCTTTCCGGCCTTGCCGCCGTCATGGCGGTGGGCGTGCTGTTGATTCCAGTGGTATCGACCGGTTCGACGCTGCCGTCGGTGGTGCCGGCCGCCGGTGGTGGGCTTGGTCTGACCACTGCCCGCGCCGCCGCCTTGGGCCAGCTGTCCGAGGTGCTCGGCTCGGAAAACTCGATGGGAATAGATCCGGGGAGGCTGGTGCCGCTCTCTCGGCTCAATCTGCACCGGTCAGCCAGGGCTTCGAGGCCTCGGGCCGCGACCAATCCGTGCACCACCGCTCCGAACTACGGTTGGCTACACACGCAGGGTGTGTGGATTGTCGACAACAAGGGGTGCAAGGTCAGGCTGGCATCGGTGACCTGGTACGGGATGCAAACCGACTACTTCGTCCCCGCCGGGCTCGATATCTTGCCGTACTTTGAGATTCTGCAGCGGATCAAGGCCCTCGGATTCAATTCCATCCGTGTGCCGCTCTCCGACGAGCTGGTCCGCTACAACGCCAAGATTGTCATCACCCAGCACATCGGTCAGCAGGGGAAACCCAATTGGAACGCCTTCCACGACCGGCATCCGCTGGATATTCTCGACGCCATCATCCAGACGGCCCACCAGCTCGGACTGATGATCATCCTCGACAACCACAGCAGTGCTGCCACCAATCCCGGAACCTACGGCAAGAAGTCGCCCGTGAAGGGGCGTATCCACGGCGACGAGGCCACATGGCACACAAAGCAGTACTCGGAAAAGCAGTGGATCAAGGACTGGTTGGTCCTCACGCGGCGGTACCTCCGGAATCCCACGGTCGTCGGCTTCGACATCCGCAACGAGCCGCACACGGACGGGCCTGGCCCCTGGTCGCTCAAGACCTACTTAACTCAGGGAGCCACGTGGGGACCATATCCGAGCAAGCTATGGAAGAAAAACAGCAACTGGCCCGCTGCGGCAGAGAGGGCGGGTAACGCCATCCTCAAGATCAATCCTCACCTGCTGATCTTTGTCGAGGGCGTACAACTGTATCCCGACAAGACCCAGAAGAACGGCGTCGAGAGCTACTGGTGGGGCGCTATCCTGCGGGGCGTTTCCTGGGATCCGGTGCGCTTCAATGTGCCACACCAGCTGGTGTACTCCCCCCACGAGTGGGGCCCATGGAAGTGCTGCCTCGACGCCTTCAACCATACCCTGAAGGGCAACCCGCTCAAGGCGAAGCACGCCTACGCCGCGATGTCCAAGGTCTGGAACGAGAACTGGGGATTCATCCTCCAATCGTCCAAGCCGTCCATTCAGGCTCCCATCTGGATCGGAGAGTTCAACACCTGCGACACCAGCGTGTCGTGCGTCAGTAACAACAAGAAGGGCACTCAAGGCCAGTGGTGGCGGTTGTTCATGAAGTACCTCCGTAGCCATCCGGAGATCGGCTGGGCATTCTGGGCAGTGAACGGCACAAACTCCTATAATCAGCCTGCAAATAATGGAATTCTGGACAGAAGCTGGACCAACCCCAGCCTTCCCCAGCTCATGCAGTCGTTGCAGACCATCCAGTCGCAGCCGGGGAGCTAGGGCCTGGCAGGCCTGCATCCGGCGGGGTTAGCGTCTTTCAAGCCAGTTCAGCAACAAAGGAGAACGTAGTGGGACGTCAGTACCGATCCGTTCCCGGATACATCTCTCTCCGGGATGCCATGAGTGAGCTGCTCGAGGGCAGCATGGTTTCGCAGGGCAGGCAGGGTAGCGTACAGACCTGGACGCCTGCAGTCGACGCGCACGAGACAGGAACCAGCTACGTAGTCAATGTGGCCCTTCCGGGCGTCGATCCCGACGACATTCACATCTCCGGTCAGGGCAGTACCGTGGTGATCACCGGCAAAGTCGAACGTCACTGGCAGCGCGACCAGGGAGCTGTCCATCTGCAAGAGATCGAGACGGGCCGCTTCTCGCGAACCTTTGACCTTGGCGGCGAGGTGGACCTCGACAAGGCGGAGGCCTCGTTCCATAACGGCATTCTCACGCTGACCCTCCCCAAGGCAGATGTGATGAGAACCCGTCAGATCAAGGTCAAGTCGGGTCAGCAAGCTTCCGGGCCCAAGGCGTCTTCGGCTTCGGAAAGCCACTTCTCTCCCTCCGGATCGCCCCCCATCGAAGGGCAGGCCGAAGCCGGAAGTGAGACGCATCTGCCCAATTAGCCGCGCATCCCACCGGAGGCCCAAGATTAACTCCCTAGCTCGTCATCTCTTGCTGCTGTTCGCTCCGTTGCTCCTCGGCATCTTGCTTCTCGCGGCGTTGTTAGCCGGCACCTCTGCCCGTGCCCGGCACTCGAGTCAGCCCTCCTGGGGCTGGCTGCATACGAAAGGAGTTTGGGTTGAGGATAGTGCCAATCAACACGTGCGCATAGCAGGCGTGACCTGGTACGGCATGGAAACCTACCAGTATGTCCCTGCCGGCCTGGACATCCGCCCGCTGGACGCCATCATCAAACTGGTCAAGAGTATGGGATTCAACACCATCAGGATCCCGATCTCCGATCAGCTGGTCCGCTACAACCCGATCGTGCGTTACGGCCTCAATGCAAATCGGTCACTGATCGGCCTGCACGCTTTGAAAGTGCTCGACCGGATCGTCGCCGATGCCGGTTCGGCCGGGCTGCACATCATCCTGGATAACGAGAACTCGGCTGCCAGGCCCTGGCACCATCTCTCGTCCTTGCCCGATCCGCTTTGGTACAACAAGGCCTATCCGCAGAAGGTCTGGGTGGCCGACTGGGTCAAGCTGGCGAAGCGTTACCGCAATAATCCGACGGTCATCGGCTTCGATCTTCGCAACGAGCCTCACACCAACGGGCCGGGACCCTGGAGTCTCAAGACCTACCTCAAACAGGGAGCCACCTGGGGTCCGTACAAGGGACGTGTCGATAGGAAGACGGACTGGCGTCTGGGTGCGGAGCGTGGGGGCGACGCGGTCCTGCACGTGAATCCTCACCTGCTGATCTTTGTCGAGGGCGTGCAGCTCTATCCGGACAGTTCGGAGAAACGAGGTGTGGAGAGCTACTGGTGGGGGGGCATCCTCAGAGGCGTGAAGGAGTACCCCGTCAAGCTGAATGTTGCCAATCAGCTGGTCTACTCACCCCACGAGTGGGGACCACAAAAGCTTCACGCCATGCCAAACTTCAACTCCCATACAACCGACAAGTCGCTCGATGCGATGTTCAACCGGAATTGGGGCTACATCCTCAAGCGCCACACGGCTCCAATCTGGATCGGGGAGTTCGGGACCTGCGACACCCCCCGCTCGTGTCAGCGGTCGTCGAAGCACGGCAGCCAGGGTCAGTGGTGGCAGGCTATCAAGAGCTACCTCAGGCACCACCCCTACGCAGGCTGGTCGTTCTTTGCCCTCAATGGCACCAACTCGGCTGACTCGCACTCCAACAACAGCGTGCTCGATAAGACGTGGACGCATCCGGCAAGCAAACTGCTGCTCAAGGATTTGAGGGCCATTCAAGCTCCATAGGGTCGGCGGCACCTCGCGTTGATAAGCTGTCGACATACGAGCGGCTTGACGGCGTTCGTGCTTCTATCGCTGCTGGTGATTGCCGGCTGCCGGGGTGGCCAGAGGTACGCCGTGTCCCGCCACCCCACGTCCTCGGCCATTCTCACTCGAGCCTTTCATGCCGCTGAGAGGCTGCGAACGTATCGCTTCGCCCAATCGAGCCTCACCCATGACCACCCTCTCGTCGGCCTGCCGCACCGTTACGATCTCCAGACCACAACCGTATCAGGCTTCAGGTCGGAGTCACCCAACATCCTCTATGAGTCGGGTTCCCTGGGGATCGTGAACCATGGGATTCCGGGCTTGCATAACGGGCACATGCACTGGGTACGAATAGTAACTCCTCTCGTTGCGGCCGAGAGGTCGCGAAACCAAAACTGGCTCTGTAGCGCGTCCGACGGCGCGTTCCCTCCAGCCGGCTTGCCGGACTCAGCTGGCGTGGCGCGCTTTCTTGGCTCCGGCCGCTTCATGGGCCGTTCCGTCTGGCGCGTCGATTACAACGCCACCGTCGGGCACCGCCAGGTTGGGACCATTCCGGCAGAGAGCAAGTCATGGAGCTACTGGATTGACCGGCGGCGATATCTGGTCCTAAAGGCCGTGGAAGTAGTGCGTCCGTTACTCCGGCCAGGTCGTCAGCCCTTCTATGATCAACGCGCCACAACTACCTTCGGCGAGTATGGCGCGCGGGTTCCCGATGTGCATCTGCCGGCTCGTTGTGCCCGTCTGATCGGGTTGACGCACCTCCGTGGCCGGCGAGCGTAAGCTGGGAGACCCCGGTCAACTCCCTTTAGCGTCCGCAAAGGCTCCCATGATGGGAATCCGATGTTGCAAGGCGCCGGCGAGGCCTCGGACCTCGGTACGTCAGGATTTCAGGCCGTCGAACTCCGCTTAGGCCGATGCTCGCACCGGCACAGGGTGGGCTACAACGCGGACGCTGAAAGAGTCCGCGATGGACGGTGAGGATACGGAGAAGGTGCGAGAGCGGGACATTGACGGCGTAAACGCCTGGACTACGGGGACGGGTAACGGCAGCGGGTGCGGAGTCCGGTCACAGAGTGACTGGGGCCGGATCCGGACCATGTTTTGTGCCGGCTTCCAGAGGGTTAGTCGGAGGCCAGGTTAGAGTGTGGGCGGCGCCGGGAACCCGCCGAATCTTGGGACTGGCTTTCCGCGGGCCATGGGGGTGCGGTGACGGCAGCACTCCGGTACTCGTCGTCCGTCACATGCGGGCCCCAGGTGGCGCTGTTGCCCTGTTCGTCGACCTCCAACATGGCCGTGTGGGTCATGAAGCGGTCCGGAGTCGCGCCGTGCCAGTGGTCTTCTCCAGGCTCAAAGAAGACCCGGTCGCCGGGGCCGATCGCTTCGATGGGGCCACCTCGCTTCTGCGCCAGTCCCAGGCCTTCAGTCACGTAGATTGTCTGGCCCTGAGGATGGGTGTGCCATGCAGTGCGGGCGCCCGGCGTAAAGTGAACGCTGCTGGCACTGATCCGTGAGCCGTCGCCCGGCGCAGCCAGGGTATCGATGTAAACGTTTC
Organism: Chloroflexota bacterium; assembly: GCA_035653255.1. Lineage (GTDB taxonomy): Bacteria > Chloroflexota > UBA5177 > UBA5177 > JAJPKF01 > DASRCF01. The sequence continues at coordinate 18,314 of DASRCF010000152.1, read as the reverse complement.
CCGTGAACCACTCGGCCGGGCCTCGCGTTGTTTGTATGCCGTTCTTGGTGACTCTCACAACATCCTCCCTTCTCGTCCGCGGGAGCGTCGAAGTCTCGCCGGTCCTCTCATTCTGCTCTGCGGGAGAATCGATGCCACACCTCATCAATCATGCAGGATGGGGCGGGCCGGATAGCGCTAGAGAACTCCTAACTGCAGTTCGACTCCTTCACTCGCAGCAGCCAGTTCTCCACCAGCGCGGGGCCGAGCGGGGTCATTACAGATTCCGGATGAAACTGGACGCCTTCGACCGGCCACTCCCGATGGCAGACCCCCATGATGGTGCCGGTAGCCGTCTGAGCCGTGACCTCCAGACACTGGGGCAGAGAGGCGCGTTCAAGCGCCAGCGAGTGGTAGCGGATGGCGTTCAGGGGATTGGCTATGTTCTCGAACACGCCCTGGCCGGTGTGGAATACTTCGGAGCTTTTGCCGTGCATGAGCTCCGGCGCCTCGATCACCCGACCTCCCAAGGCTTCGCCGATGCACTCTTGACCGAGGCAGACCCCAAAGATTGGAGTCTTGGCACCCAGCTGGCGGACCAAGTCATTGGAGATGCCGGCGGTAGAGGGCGTGCCAGGACCCGGCGAGATGACGATGCCCTCGGGGTTCATCTCCCGCACCGCCTCAACGCTGGTAGCGTCGTTCCGAATGACCACAATCTCGGCGCCCAGTCTGCTCATGAGCTGATAGAGGTTGTAGGTAAAACTGTCGTAGTTGTCGATCAGCAGGATCACGATGCCCTGAATCTCTGCGACGCGCGAGCTGCCAGCAGCATGGCGCGCGCCTTGTTCATTGTCTCCTCGTACTCCCTCTCGGGTATTGAATCGGCCACGATGCCGGCGCCAGACTGGACGTGCACCATGCCGTCCTTGATCACCGCTGTGCGGATGGTGATGGCGAACTCGAGGTCTCCCGAGGGCGTGAGAAATCCCACCGCCCCCCCATAGGGCCCGCGACGATCGCGCTCCAGCTCGGCGATGATCTCCATGGCCCGGATCTTCGGCGCGCCTGAGAGTGTGCCCGCGGGAAAGGTGGCCCAGAGAGCGTCGTCGGGAGTGCGATCAGAGCGCAGGGAACCGGTGACGTCGGAGACGATGTGCATGACGTGAGAGAATCGCTCCACCTCCATCAGCTTTCCCACCTCTACCGTGCCTGGCGCGCTTACTCGCCCGAGATCGTTGCGCGCGAGATCCACGAGCATGATGTGCTCGGCGCGCTCCTTCTCATCCGCCAGCAGCTCCCGCCCCAGAGCCTGGTCCTCCTCCTCGTCGCGGCCCCGATGTCGAGTGCCGGCGATCGGCCGCGTGGTCATCACGCCGTCCTCCACCTGAACCAGCAGCTCCGGTGAGGCGCCCACGACCTGGTGATCGCCGAAGTCGAGGAAGTACATGTACGGTGAGGGGCTGACCGTTCGGAGGGCACGGTAGAGAGTAAAGGGCTCGGACTGCAGAGGAATGCTCAGTCGTTGCGAGAGCACCACCTGATAGATGTCCCCGGCGCGGATGTACTCTTTGGCCTTCAGGACCATCGCCGCGAACTCACCAGGGGCGATGTTTGATCGAGGTTGGGCGATGCCCGTGACGCCCGTGGTGGGAGCCGCCGCGTACGCATCGGCCGGCACTGCCCGGTGTAGCTTGCCGGCGATGGCGTCGATCCGCTCCACCGCCTGCCGGTACGCGGCTCCACGCGGCTCATTCAGGGGCATATGGCTGATGATGCGAATGGTGTGCTGCAGGTGGTCGAAGACGAGCAGCGTGTCGACGCCCATGAACACACCGTCCGGCAGGCCGAGGATATCGTTGCCGGCGGCCGGGACCTTTTCCGCGTACCCCACGGCCTCATAGCCAAGGTAGCCGATGGCCCCGCCGTCGAACCGGGTATCGGTTGAGGGTAGGACGGAGCGCATCGCGTCCAGCCGATCTCGGAGCGGGACGAAAGCCGACGGCGTAATGCCTCCCACTGCAGGCTGCGGCTGTTCCGGCCGCTCGCGGCCCAACTCCCAGCGCCAGCTCCCGTTGCCAATGAAGGAGAAACGTCCGGCACGCTCGCCGCCTTCAACACTTTCCAGGAGGAACGAGAGACCGCCCTCACGAACCTTCAAGAATGCCGACACCGGCGTGTCGAGGTCGGCCAGGATGTCGCGCTGGATGGAAACCGTGCCACGGCTCTCGGGAAGATCGCGGACGGCCTCCCAGGTTGGATAGCACGAAGCCTCGGCAGGAGCGGCTCGACTCACGAGTCACTCCCGAGGTCGGGTCTAAGCGATCGCGCCTCGCCCAGGTAGGCATGACGGACAGGGCGGGACACGTCGACGTGGAGCAGCACCCGGATGGTCCGCCGCAGTCCGCCGGGAACGTCGACCTCGACAGTGTCGAGCATCGGCACGGCGTCCCAGCCGATCGACCTGGCCGCTCTGGCCGGATAGGTGGCATTGAGATCGGCGGTGAGACTGAAGAAGGCGCTTACAACGTCATCCGGACCGATGCGGTTGAGGCGCTCGATCTCTTTGAGCATCGAGCACGTCGCCTCCTCGATGGCTTCGACGGTGTTCCCACTAGCGGTGATGGCTCCTCGCACTGCCCGCATCAGAGCCCACCTTCATGAATATCATCCAAGAATCGCCACTCGAACACCTGGGAAGCGTCCAAAACCGTGATCGAATGTTGCTACCTCGGCCTTGTGCTCGATAGCAAGGGCGGCGAGGTGGGCATCCGTCGTCGTGTTGCCCGCCGCGCCCCGCACCCGAAGTAATTCGGCAAGCACTGAGAGATGTCGTGGCGTGGGCTCAATCGGGATCGAAGAGGGGCTGTTGAGCCAGGTTTCAACAACCGAAACCGCCTCATCAGCGGATAGTGGCCTCGGAAAAATCAACTCACGGGTCGAGAGCCGCATGAAGCCTAGGAGGACCGCCCAAGGGAATCCGACTGCGTCTCGACCGTCCAGTGCTGAGCCTAGCCACCTTCTGGCCTCCGGATGGTGCGGACTCTCGGCGTTTACTGCGTAAAGCAGAACATTGAGATCAGGAATCGTCATTCAAGTCCTATTCGCCAGCTTCCTGAGGTTCTCCTCGTCCTCGAGATCCGCGGCCAGCTTCAGGGCGATGGTTAGATCCTCGCGAGGCCGCCCCATGTGGAACACCGGAAGGTCCACGGAGAATTGTCTGTCCGGGGCAAGCGCACGGCGCAGGGACGAGTTAACCACTTCCTTGAAGCTGACGTGCCTCTCCGCCATGGACCGGCGCACCAGCTCGGCGACATCGGAATCCAAGCTGACGGTTGTTCTCATAATGAATTATGTCATCACAACTCGTGATGCGTGCGCATCAAATCCTTGCCTGAGACGTACTGCCGGGGGTGCCGTTCCAGGACCTCAATCGCGTACGGTACCTTGACCCGTAGTCACTCCTCATCTCCGAGGAGAGCTGTGAGGGCCAGAAGATAACCCCTCCAACCGAGTCCACTGATCTGCCCGCGACAGACGGGAGCCAGCAGGGACCGCCGGCGAAACGGCTCACGAGCGTACACGTTCGATAGATGAACCTCGATCACCGGATAGCCCACGGCTGCAATGGCGTCGCGGAGGGCGTAGCTGGAATGGCCATAGGCGCCAGGATTGATAATGGCGCCTCCGGCCTGATCCCGTCCCTCGTGAAGAGCATCGATCAACTCGCCCTCGTGGTTTGACTGAAGGAAAGTAAGCGTGCAGCCGCGCGGCTCTGCCGCCTTCCGCAGGCGGCTCTCGATCTCATCCAGGGTGAGGGCTCCGTATACCTCGGGCTCCCGGCTTCCGAGCAGGTTCAGATTGGGACCGTTGAGAACCAGGATTCGACCTTTGGGTTCGGAACTCATGGCGCGCCTCGTCCTCTCATGCTCACAGCTTCGTCAGCCACCTGTCCAGAGTCGAAGCGATGTTCCCCTCGTCTACGAACCGTACGACTGCCGAACCCGCCGCAACGGGCAGGACCATCCGCGTTTGGCCCGCCTGCCGCTTCTTGTCGTGACGCATCAGCTCCATCACCAGTCCCTGGTCGACCGGCGGCAGGAGGCCGGGGAGTCCGAGCCGGAAGAGGAGCGACTGGAGCCGGCCCAGAAGCTCCGGCTCACACACGTCTAAATCGATGGCCAGAGCCGTAGCCACGACCATCCCCACGGCGATGGCTTGCCCATGCGAGACGGAGTAGCCGGTCGCGGCCTCCAGGGCGTGGCCGGTGGTGTGTCCAAAGTTCAGGAGAGTGCGTACGCCCATTTCTCGCGGATCCTGTCGCACCACCTCGACCTTGGCCGCTGCCGCCCGCCGGATCAGGTCCGGCCGGCCGAGGATGTCGCGCGGCTCGACCAGGCCTTCCAGCTCGGCGAGCATCCCGGCATCCCAAACCACCGCGATCTTGATCATCTCCGCCAGCCCATCGGCCAGCGCCCCGGAGGAAAGTGTGCACAGCAGCGCCGGATCGATCAGCACCATCTCGGCCGGATGGAATGCTCCTACGGCATTCTTGGCAGCGCCGAGGTCGACTCCCGTCTTGCCTCCGATGGCGGCGTCGACCTGAGCCAGTAGGGTGGTGGGCACCAGCACCAGACGAAGGCCACGCAGATAAGTGGCCGCCACGAACCCCGCCACATCGGTGACCACGCCGCCTCCCGCACCCACCACTACGCTAAGTCGGTCGATGCCTGTAGCCTGGAGCCGTCGGTAGATGCCGGCCACCGTGTCCAGGGTCTTCATCCGCTCGCCCGGTGGCAGCAAAATTTCGATTACTGGAGCGCGACAGCCGAGAGCCTCCCTGATGGTCTCGAGGTGAAGACCGGCCACCGTGGTGTCACAGATGAGCACGATGTTCGCCTCGGACCCAAGGAGCTGCGAGCAGGGAGGACGAGCGACGAGCGACTTGAGAGCTCCGAACCTAACGCTGGTACGGACACGCACACCCAAGTCGAGTTCCAGACCCTCTCCCCGATCTCCATCTAGGAAGGCTTTGAACAGGACGGTGAGGTCCTCTGCCACGGCGCGAGGGGTGCGCTCTTCAGTCGAAACCTGCGGATACGGGCCGTACACCTCCGCCCGCTCGTCCAGAAGCCGCCGGATACGGCTCGACCTCTCCCGTGGCTCGCCGTCGCCAATCAGTGGCCGAGTCTCGTCATGCTGCAACCGGCGTTCGATTTCCTCCGGAGAGCAGGTCAAGGTCACGATCAACCCCACGCCTTCAGCCATCGCACGACTATCCCGGTCGAGCAACGTGCCGCCGCCGAGGGCGATGACCGCATCCGGTCCGCTCAGCACATCGCGAACCACCTGTGCCTCAACCTTCCGGAAGTGCTCCTCCCCGAGCTGCTCGAAGGCCGCCGCCACAGTCAGTCCGAGGCGCTCCTCGATCAGCTCATCCGTGTCGACGAAGGGCAGCCCGAGCATCCCGGCCGATTCCCGTCCGGCGATGGACTTCCCGACGCCCATAAAGCCGGTCAGCATCAGATGCGGCACGAGGACTCGTAGTTGCGGCGCGTCTCCATTAGGCTATCGCCGCCGAACTTTTCGAGAAAGGCATCTGCCAGAACCAGGCTGACCATGGCTTCGCCCACCACACCTGCCGCGGGAACGGCACAAATATCGGATCGCTGGTACTCGGCCCGAGTCGCCTCACCTGACGCCATGTCCACCGAGGGCATGCCGGACAGCAGGGTAGAGATGGGCTTCATGGCCATCCTCACCACCACCGGCTGCCCATTGGTCACGCCCCCCTCGAGTCCCCCGGCGTTGTTTCCCTGTCGCCGCCAGCCGGCTGGGTCAGGGGTAGGAGGGTCGGAGGGAAGAATCGCGTCGTGAAGCTTGCTACCCGGCAAACGGCTGCCCTCGAAGCCGGCGCCAATCTCGACTCCCTTGATGGCCTGGATGCTCATGACCGCCTGAGCCAGGCGTCCGTCGAGCTTCCGGTCCCACTGCACGTGGCTTCCGAGACCAGCCGGGACTCCGAATGCCTCTATCGAGCAGATTCCGCCTACCGTGTCTCTGGCTTTTCGGGCCTGATCAATGCGGTCAATAAATGCCCGGCCGGCGTCTTCGCCGGCAGCTCTCACGGTTGAGGCCTCGACCCGGTCTCTGACCTCCCGGTTCGAGAGGTCACCAGGCTCGGCGTCGATCTCGCCAATCGAGATCACCTGACTGGCAACGACCACTCCGAACTCGGCCAGCAACCGTTTGGCGATGGCGCCGCTTGCCACTCGCATGGCTGTTTCCCGGGCGCTCGCCCGCTCCAGCACCAGACGGAAGTCCCGATGGTTGTACTTGATGGCTCCGGCCAGGTCGGCATGGCCCGGTCGCGGAACCGTCATCGCGGTCACACTCCGGTTCTGCCAGTTCTTCCAATCCCGATTCTCGATCACGAGTGCAATCGGTCCTCCGGTAGTTGCCCCACCGGCGACTCCACCGGTCAGCTGAATGTGGTCCTTCTCGATGACCTGCCGCCCCGAGCGTCCGTGGCCGCCCTGACGGCGACGTAGATCGACGTCGATATCATCCTCTGACAGCCTCAGGCCGGCCGGCATGCCATCGAGAATGCCGGTCAGGGACGGTCCGTGTGACTCACCGGCCGTCAGAAAGCGGAGAACAGTGAGCACTTCAGCCCGCTCCAATGGCAGTCGCGCCTGACGGCGCAGGCTCCTGGCATGCCCGGCGCATGGCGGCGAGGTCGGGCTCAACGCCCGTCCAAAGAACGAACGACTGTGCCGCCTGGGCGATCAGAAACTCGATTCCGTCCGCGGTGCGGCAGCCGGCTGCCTCGGCTGTCCTGAGCAGGCGCGTGCAGCGCGGACTGTAGACGAGATCGCACACCAGCAGCCGTGGCGGCAAGAGGCAGCCGTCGGGCAGTGGAGACTCCTCCGGCCGGCCCATACCCACGGACGTAGCGTTGATGAGGAGCATGGCGCGATCCAGCTCGGTTTGAAGGCGGGAGACCTCCGCAAGTGCCAAGATCCTGTTGACGTGGGGCAAGGCGTCGCGGGCGCGCTGACGCGAGCGGGCCGCGACGACCACCTCGCTTCCGTTCTGCTGCAGCGCCGTCACCGCCGCTCTGGCTGCCCCGCCCGTTCCCAGTACGATTGCGACACGATTGGCCCATCCTTGCTCCCCGACTCGCGCATCCAGCACTGACCTGATGCCTCCGACGTCGGTGTTGAACCCTTCAAGCCCCACAGCCGTAACCCTCACCGTGTTGACGGCGCCCGTGCTGCGCGAGACGGCATCGACCATGTCCAGCAACGGCAGAATGGCCGTCTTGTGGGGAATGGTGACGTTGAAGCCCGCGTAGCCTGCCTCCCTGAGCCGGCCGACCTCGGCCCGCAGATCCTCCGGCTCGACTTTGATCGCCTCGTAGCTGCCCTCCAGGCCGGCTGCCATGAGCGCAGCGCGGTGGATGGAGGGCGAGAGGCTGTGAGCGACGGGATCCCCAATGACCGCCAATTTGAGGCTAGTCTTCTGCAATTGCCCCTCCCAGACCGGACATGGTAGCGGCAAAGCCGGGAAACGAGACATCCGCCGCCTCTGCACCCTCAACCGTCGTGGTTCCGGAAGCGGCAAGACCGGCGACCGCCAGCAGCATCGCCATCCGGTGATCTCCACCGGCAGTGCAATGTGCACCCCGCAGGCCTTGTGGGCCCCGGACACGGAAACCGTCGCTCCGCTCCTCGACCGACACGCCCATCCGCGCCAGCTCGGTGGCGACCGAGGCGATGCGGTCGGACTCCTTGACTCGAAGCTCGCCGGCCCCGGAAACGGTGGTCTCGCCCTCGGCGGCCGAGGCCAGCAGCGCCACCAGTGGCAGTTCGTCGATGAGACGGGGAACCTCGGACGCATCGACGGTGAGGGGTTGACGTATATCTCCCGATACCTGAACGTCGGCCACAGGCTCTCCCGTGCTGAGACGCCGGTTCCGGATCTGCAGCTCACATCCCATCCGTTCCAGTACCCCCAGAAAGCCGGTGCGCGTCTCGTTGACGCCGATGCCTCGAACCGTCACCGAGGAACCGGTAAGCGCGGCTGCCGCGAATAGGAAGGCAGCCGAGGAGATGTCGCCCGGGACCTCAAGGCTGAACGCGTGCGGACGCTGACCGCCGGCGACCGAGACCACGCGGTCCAGGGCCTCGGTGCTCTCCTCGATCTCGATTCCTGTGGCGGCGAACATGCGCTCCGTGTGGTCTCGGGAAGGTACCGGCTCGACCACGCTCGTTGTTCCCACGGCAAACAGGCCCGCCAGCAACAAACAGCTCTTGACCTGAGCGCTGGCAACCGGAAGCCGGTAGCTCACTGCCTGAAGCCCCGCAGCGCGCATGGTCAATGGAGGATAGCCACCGTTGTCCTGGATGTCCGCGCCCATCAGCCGGAGCGGCTTTACGATCCGCCCCATTGGCCGCCTCCTCAGCGAACCGTCGCCATCAATGCAGCTGTCGAAGGTCTGCCCGGCCAGGATACCTGCCAGTAAGCGCATGGTTGTACCGGAGTTGCCGGCGTCCAGCGCCCTCGAAGCGGCGGCGAGACACCCGCCCTGTACCCGGGTCACGCCATGCGAGGCTTCCATCTCGGTTCCCAGAGCTCGTAGGCAAACCATCGTGCTGCGGACGTCCCCGCCGGCTGGTAGGTTTCGGATGGTGCTCTCTCCGGCGGCAAGCGCTCCTAGAATCAGTGCCCGGTGGGCAATGGACTTGTCGCCGGGAACGTCGGCCTCCCCTGAGAGCGTCGAGCGCGAGACAGTCCACCTCACCTCGAGATGATCTTCTGTCCGGTGCGCATCTGTACCCGGATCCAGTCTCCATCCTCCGCTTCGACCGCCTCGGCCCAGGAGTCCATGGCGGCTGACATCGAGCGGAGGATAGGGGCAACCTGGGATCGATTGGCAATGAGAATGCCCGCCCATAGATCGGGATCGCTGCCGGCGAGTCTTGTCATCCCGCGCAGGCCGGGCCCCACCAGCGAGGGGTCGCAATCCTTGGTCGAGACCGCAAGGGCACTCGCCAGCACCTGGGGAAGGTGGCTGGTGCGTGCCACCGTCCGGTCGTGTTCAGCGGCGGAGACGTGGACCGGTCGCGAGCCAATCTCCCGCGCCATCCGGTCGATGCGTTCCACCGCAGCCTGATCGGAGCGCTCGGTCGGAACCACCGCGTAGCCGGCCCCGGCGAAGATCTGCGGGTCGGCGGCATCGGGACCGCTGCTCTCTTTCCCGGCGATCGGATGACCACCAACGGCGCGAACGCGCGCGGGCAGCCGCTCCATCGCCTCGACCACGGGAATCTTGACGCTGCAGACGTCCGTGAGGATAGCGCCGTGCGACATCGCCTCCGCTGCCTCAGGGATGAGGGCCAGGGTTGCCGAGAGGGGCGTGGCCAGCACCACAACGTCGGCAGGTGAGACGCAGTCTTCCAACGTTGGGACAATCTGATCCACAAAGCCGCGGTGGAGTGCGGTGTCCGCGTGGGTGGGATCGGCGTCGAACCCCGACACGTGACTGGACTTGCGAAGGGCCCCGCCGAGAGAGGCTCCGATCAGGCCGAGGCCGACGATACCGACGCGCACGTCCCCTCCGGGATGGAGCGGCCGATGGCACTGGCGATGAGGCGCAGCTCGATCATGAGATCGTGGAAGCGGTCGAGCCTGAGAGACTGCGCGCCGTCAGAGAGCGCCTCCGTCGGGCGCGGATGGACCTCGACCAGAAGCCCGTCGGCGCCGGCGGCGACCGAGGCCCTGGCGACCGGTCCGACGAATGACCACCGCCCCGTGGCCTGACTGGGGTCCACGACCACGGGTAGATGGGTCAAAGTCTTGAGCACGGGCACGGCGCTGATGTCGAGGGTGTTGCGGGTAGCGGTCTCGAAGGTGCGAATGCCACGCTCGCACAAAATGACGTTGGGATTGTTGTTGGCCAGGATGTACTCGGCCGCCTGCAGGAGCTCCTCGAGGGTCGCGCTCATTCCGCGTTTCAGCAGCACAGGATGCCCGCTACGCCCGGCGGCCTGCAGGAGGGCGAAGTTCTGCATATTGCGGGTACCGATCTGGAGTATGTCCACGTGGCGGCAGACGAGGTCTACCTGATCCTCGGACAGGACTTCCGAGACGATGAGGAGATCCATCTCCTTGCGGACGGCATCCAGCATCTCTAGGCCCTGCTTGCCGAGTCCCTGGAAGCTGTAGGGCGAGGAGCGCGGCTTGAAGGCTCCGCCACGCATGATTCGAATGCCCTCGGCCTTGACCGCGGCGGCCGTCTCCCAGAGCTGGGCCTCATCCTCGACGGCGCAGGGACCGGCCATGACCACCACCTGGTCGGTTCCAAAGGTGACATCCTCGACCTGAATGAGGCTGTCGAGGGGGCTGAAGTCGCGGCTTGCCAGCTTGTAGGGCTTGGTGACGGGCATGAGATGGTCGACTCCCGGCAAGTCGGCCAGCGACTCCAGCTGATCGGGCCGGCTGTGGCCGATGACGCCGATGATCACGGTCTCCTCCCCGGCAGAGACATGAGCTCGGTAGCCCAATTCATGGACATGGCCGACCACGTTCTCGACATGCTGGTGAGTGGCGTTACGGCGCATGACGATGATCATGTCTCTCGACTCTCCGGATAGACCCGTCATTATCCCGCCCTTGACCGAGTTTCGATTTTCGCGATGCAGCTCAACCCTCGGTTTCGAAGATTCCTCTTCGCGACGACAAATTCGCGGCTCGATTCCAAGGGGCACGGTCTTTGGATACAAAAAACCAGAGGCTCAAGCCTCTGGTTGGGCAGCGCCAGGAGCCTCAGATATGGCTCGTTAGGCCCTGCCCACGCCCCACCAATACCAGCCGTACTCTACAGTTTGTGTGGCGAGACCGACAGCGTTCATCTCTTAAGTATAGCAATCGAGCCTCAGTTACCTGTTCCGAATACGGATTCCGAAGCTCGAGATTGAGCTGCACCGAGACCTCATATTGGCTCGCACGGATAGGATAGAGTGCAATCAGTAGAGACGGCGGCTCGATGAATCCGTCTGTATGGAGCGCAGCGTGATCGAGGCCACGGAGGCACGGCCCGCAGCCCCCAACCCGTCACCCCCGGCCGAGGAGCCCCACCGAAGGTGGTACGCACCGCTCGGCCAGCTTGCCGTCCCGCTGGGTGCCATCGCGTTGGCCATCATCATCGGTGGCGTTGTCATGGGCGTGGCAGTTTCAAGCTGTCAGGGCGGAAGTATCTGCTCTTCGGGCCTCCCGAAGCACATCTCCGTCCCTCTGAACGCCTACTGGCAGCTGCTGATTGGGGCTTTTGGCACACCGTACGACATCCAGGAAACGCTGGTCTACGCCGTCCCGCTCATGTTTGCTGCCTTTGCCGTCGCCTTCGCCTTCCGAGGTGGGCTCTTCAATATCGGCGCGGAGGGTCAGCTCTACGCGGCCGCCATCGCCTCCACATTTGTCGGGTACTCTCTGACCTGGCCGGGCTGGATTCTCTTGCCTGTTTGCATCGTCGTGGGGGTTCTCGCGGGCGCACTGTGGGCGTTGATACCAGGCCTACTGAAGGCCTATCGGGGGGCCCACGAAGTCATAACAACCATGATGCTGAACTACGTCGCCCTCAACCTCATGCACTTCCTGCTTATCAATGGGATCACCGGAACCCCTGGTTTCATGCAAGGCCCCCTTCCGGGCAACCCCATCTCGAAGTCGACCAATACGACCTTCCCCATCATCGTCCCCCATTCGTGGGTGCCCAACGCCCAGCTGAACCTCTCGCTGGTCCTCGCGCTCATCTGTGGAGTGATTTTTACGTTCCTGCTTTTTAGGACCACATTGGGTTATGCGGTTCGGGCCGTCGGCTCGAACATCAAGGCTGCCCGCTACGCGGGCATACATGTCAACCGCACCATCGTTTTGACCATGCTCATCTCGGGTGGTTTCGCGGGCTTAGCGGGAATGTCCTATGTCTTCGGCATCGGGGGCGGTCAGATGGCCGACACTTTTGACAACTTCACCTACGGTTTCGATGCCATCGCGGTGGCCTTGCTGGGCAAGAACACGGCGGTCGGCGCTATCTTGGCCGCTGTGCTCTTCGGGGCTCTCGACCATGGCGGCACCACCATGCAGGCTACTGCCGGCATTGATACGCATATCATCTCCATCATTCAAGGCCTTATCATCTTCTTCGTGGGTGCGGAGGCGCTGGTGCGGTTCCTTGGAGGTCGCGGCTTCACCGTGACGCGCTTCCGAGCCGCCAAGCCCGAAACCGAGGTGCCGGCTGAGAGGGCGGCCGTATGAGCTTGCTGAGCCATTACCTGCTCGTGGGTGGAAGCTTCTGGAGTCTGGGCATCTGGAACACCCTGAGACAGCCGCTCTTGTGGCAGACCACGCTGGCTTTCTCGTGTCCTCTAATGCTGGCTGCGGTCGGTGGCACCATCTCGGAACGGTCGGGCGTGGTCAATATCGCCATGGAAGGCATGATGCTGGTGGCGGCCTTTTTTAGCGCTTATGTGGCCGACCAAGCCGGCACGGCTTGGGGGCTCGGCCCTCCGGAAGCGGCTCTTGCCGGTGTCGCCGGCGCCATCATCACGGCCTCACTCATCGCATGGCTGCACGCATGGGCCTGTATCCGGTTCCATGCCAATCAGGTGGTCAGTGGCATGGCCATCAACCTTCTCGCCCTTGGACTCACCAGCTACCTCTACTACACCCTGTATGGCTCAAACGGAACCCCTAGTAACCTTGCAGGCATCCCAAACGTTCACATACCCGCCCTCAGCGGCATCAGCTTTCTCTCGCTGGGTTCAATCCTCTTTCAGCAGAACCCAATCGTCTACCTGGCCTTCGCGTCGGTGGTCTTGGCGCACTTCTTTCTCTTTCACACCACTCTTGGTCTACGAATCCGGTCTGTTGGGGAGCACCCCCGTGCCGCGGACGCCGCCGGCATAAATGTGCAGCGGCTGCGATATTTGGCCGTCATTCTATCGGGAGCGCTTTCCGGGCTCGGCGGTGCCTATTTAGCTCTCAATGGCCCTCATGGTCTATTTACGGACAACATAACGGGCGGGCGTGGATTCATCGCCCTTGCGGCCATGATCGTTGGGAAGTGGACGCCCTTTGGTGCTATGGGTGCATGCCTGTTGTTCGGGTTCGGTCAGGCGCTGGCCATTCAGGTCGCGGGGACGACGCTGGGCAACTTCCAGCTCTCGGTCTATATCGTCAACATGCTGCCTTATCTGATCACCATCGTCGCGGTGGGCGGCCTGATCGGTCGCTCCACTCCGCCTGCGGCCGACGGTCTACCGTACGACCCGGCAGAAGCCGCCTGAGTTGACGGCCGGCCAGACCCCCGCCGTCGCAGCACGAAACATCACCAAACGCTTCGGATCGCTGGTGGCCAACGACCGCGTCAGCCTGGAGGCCTATCGGGGACAGATTCTGGCTGTGGTCGGTGAGAACGGTGCCGGCAAGTCGACCCTGATGAACATGCTTTCGGGCATGCTGCATCCGGACGAGGGCGACATCTTGCTCGACGGCCGACCCGTTCAATTCAAGAGCCCGCGCGACGCTATCGCTGCGCACATCGGCATGGTTCACCAGCACTTTATGCTCATTCCGGTGTTCACGGTGGCCGAGAACGTGGTCTTGGGGCTCGAGCCGAACAGTCCGGTGGTCTTCAATGCTCGAGAGGCGAGGCGTGAGGTCGGCAGCCTATCCCAGCAGTACGGGCTCAGGCTCAATCCGGATGATAAGGTTCAGAACCTTCCGGTGGGTCTGCAGCAGCGTGTCGAGATCCTCAAGGTTCTGTACCGTGGCTCCGACATTCTCATCTTTGATGAGCCGACCGCGGTGCTCACGCCCCAAGAGAGCCGGGAGCTCTTCGTTGTCCTACGCGATCTTGCAGCTCAGGGCAAGACCATCATCTTCATCACCCACAAGCTCAAGGAGGTTATGGCGATCTCAGATCGGGTCACGGTGCTCCGGCTTGGAAAGGTGGTGGGCAATCTAGTTACGGCTGAGACGAATCCAACTGAGATCACGAAATACATGATCGGCCGCGACGTGCTCCCAAGCGTGCACAAGGAATCACCGAATCTCGGAGAGTCAGTCGTTGAAGTACGCAATGTGCGCTGCCAATCCGACCGGGGCCTTGAGGCACTCGGAGGCGTGAGCTTCGAGGTTCGGGCAGGCGAGATATTCGGCGTCGCCGGAGTGGAAGGCAACGGACAGACTGAGCTGGTCGAAGTTCTAACCGGGCTGCGACCTGTGAGCGCCGGCGAGATCATTCTGCGCACCGGCGGTCGAACCGTGTCGATCGGCAATCGATCGCCCAAGCAGATCCGCGAGCTGGGTGTTGGCTACATCCCGGAGGACCGACGCGACCGGGGACTCGTTCTTGGCTATAGCGTCGCGGACAATCTCATTTTGGGCATTGAGGACAAGCGACCGTTCTCCCGTCGGGGCGTGATGGTGCCGGCCAGGATTCGCGAGAATGCCCGTAAGCTTATCCCACAATTCGACATCAGGCCGCCTCGGTGGGCAGTTCCAGCCGGTACTCTCAGTGGTGGGAACCAGCAGAAGGTCGTCCTGGCGCGGGAGTTCTCGGAGAACCCAAAGCTTCTTATCGCCTCACAGCCCACACGCGGTCTCGACATCGGAGCTGCGGAGTTCGTCCATAAGGGTTTGGTGGAGAAGCGGGACGACGGGGCAGCCGTGCTCCTGGTTTCCGCGGAACTGGATGAGGTCATGGAGCTGTCCGATCGCATCGCCGTCATTTATGAGGGCCAGATCATGGGTATCTTCGACGCCGGAACCGTGGACGAGAACCGACTCGGACTACTGATGACCGGCGGTGACGAGAAGACCCACGAGCAGGCCATCGATCTCAATGCTCCGGCACTCGAGGCAGGTTGAGGCCCTGCCCCAACTACCAGCCTGTAATTGGTCGGCCATCCGACGTGGGCGAGAGGTGGCGCTCCAGATCTAGAGGCGGGCTGTCCCAGGACCGTGCACTCAGCGGAGCCTGACGAAAACTAAATGAGGACGGGCCTGGGCCCGCCCTCATTCATCGTTTCGGTCCTTGAAACTACTTCTTCTTGCCGAGCGTGCAGGTCGCTTTGACCTTGATCTTGCCCGACTTGATCTCCTTGGCGATTTTCTTGACCTTACTCTTGATGCTCGCCGGCACGTGGTGCGTGTCGGTGGCATAGCCGGTAGCCTTGTTCTTCAGGTCAAAGATGTTGTTGCCGGCGTGGAAGCCGCCGCTAACCAGGCGCTTGATGGTGACGTAGACGGCCTGGTCCACCTTCTTCAGTGCACTGGTGATAATCCAGGGGCTGAGGTAGTCCTGATCGGCGTCTACGCCGATGCCGTACTTGTGCGCCTCCTCGGCGGCCTGAAGGTAGCCGAGCCCGGCCCCGCCGTCAACCTGGAATAGGATGTCGGCACCCTGTGAGATCTGCTTCTGTCCGATGGCCTTGGCGTTGGCCGTGTTCTGGAATGTGCCGTCGTCGAAGGCGATCAGCACCTTGGCCTTGGGGTCAACCGACCAGACGCCTTCCTGATAGCCGCAATTGTAGGCTGTCACCGCGAGGAAGTTGGCGCCGGCGATGCTGGCGACGGTGTTGTGGTCCTTCCCGGGAGGCCCCTTGTGGTTCTTCTCGAGCAGGCCCGCGATCACGCCCACGAGATAACCCGACTGCTCGGGCTTGAAGAAGAGATTGGCGACATTGGGCAGATTGACGTTCTGACCCTTGGAGTTTGCGGGAGCGCCGTCCACGATTGCGAAGTGCTCCTTCGGGTACTGCTTTGCCACGTTGTAGAGGGCGTTCTCCATCAGGAAGCCGACCGCAATGATCAAGCTCTTCTTCTGCTGCGCGAACTTGGTCAGGTTCGGCTGATAGTCGCCGGCAGTGTGCGACTGCAGGACTGCACCCTTGATCTTGAGCTGCTTCTCAGCCCGGGTCAGTCCAACGTCGGCTAGGTGGTTGAAAGACTTGTCGTTCAAGCCGCCCTTATCTGTGACCAACCCGACGGTGATGACCTTCTTGGCCGTGACGTGATGCGCAATGCCGTGAGCGCTGATTGGCGCCGCTAGAAATAGGCTCGCTCCGACCATACTGGCCGTTGCGAGCGCTGCGACCACAAAACGAAACTTCTTCATTGATACTCCGTTCTCCTTGTATCTGCTCAGAGTGACGTCTTCTATCGAGACACGATGCAGGTCTCCCGGCAGTCTCACCTCCTGTCCTGGTTCATGGCTTTGGGACGACAGAATGATGCCGTCACCTCTCGGACTCCATCATTCTTTGTGCAGGATACCGCGCTTGTCAATGCAGCATCTGCTCTACCCATCCAATCATGCCGGTTCGTCCGTGAAAAATTGATGAAGATGGCCGCCTCAAGCCCGACAGCTTCCCAAGGAGTCAGCGCACGGGGCGCTCCAACAGTCGCCAAGCTGAGCCGGTACCATCTTCCTTCCGGTCGTCGGGCCTTCACAGCTTGGCGGGACAGGGGTTGCTCGACAGGATCGAGCGGTAGTCGTTGTAGCGGTACTGGATGGCTCCGTTCAGCGGGTAGGGCAGCGCAAATATCTTTCCGTACTGCTTGACGCCGCCAAAGTCGTTTCCGCCCGGCAGCTTGTTGCCTGCGGCCCAGAAACAGCCCGCCGTGCCTTCTTTCACCGTCGAGAAGAAGGGATAGAAGGCCGCCGGCGTGCCGTCATCGGTCAGCGGTACCAGGGTGCAGCCGCGGCCGCTGGACTGTCGAAGGCAGTAGGTTCCTTCGACTCGCGGCGTATCTACTTCGAATCCAATCCTGGAGTACTGGTCTGTGAACGTGGCGCCGAACGTCGGGCTGCTGACCTTGATAGGCGTGGGATGCAGCTTGGTGTTGCCGTCAGGCCAGTCCCGCAGATAGGCGGCGCCGTCAAAGCCGTAATTCGCCCCGACGCAGCCGGAAACCTGAACCCTCAGCGACCAGGTTCCGTCGGCGCAGTCCAGGTCGTCGTAATCGCTCCAGCTGAGAGTCTGAGGTCCTTCGAATGCGTCCGAGGGGCAGGCACCTCCAGGTTGGATGGACGCGCCGCTCGGGCTTCCCTGACACCAATCGAAGTGCCCGGTCTCGGGATCATAGGCCACGTTGTAGCTATGCGCCGCCCACGCGACTCTCGTTCGGGGCGAGGAGGTGGCGAACATCGGATGAAAGTTATAGGGCACATTGGCGCAGACAGTCGACGGATCGGGTGCGAACCTGACCTGACCAAACCCGTTACGGCCGCTGGCCACCATCTTCCCAACGCCATGGGTGGTCAGATCCTTGATGGCGATCTCGAGTCCGTTCGTGGTGTCGAAGATGTTGACCGATAGCAGATCGTTGGGGTTCATCATCAGGTCCTTGGTTGCATCCGGAGTGTAGGTGTCGGCCAGCGTTGCCTGGACCGGATTGGGTGGTCCTTGGGGAACACCGGTCTTGGTGATGAAGGCGAAGTTGACGTTTTCCACCCCGACGGCTTTCGCACACGACTGATTGAGAGTTTGCCCGGTGCTCATATTCTCCGAGTAGCTGTCGATGTTCAAGGCCGCGCACCACTGCGTGCTCGAACAGCTGATGCCGCCAGCCTCTTGGAAGGGTACCCAGCCCGGTGGATAGAACTGCATCTCCATGTAGGCCGCACCGGGTGCGTGGTTGAGATTGGAGACGATGTTGCTGTCGCTGTCGGGCTTGCACGTTTTCCCGGGATCGGGCGCCGACTGGTCCGCACACATAGCGAGTCCAAACCAGAACGCAGGCGTCAGCTCGAAGGTGTAGCTGCGCCCGGTAATCGGTGTCGGCGGCGGATCCTTGGGGAGCCTGAGCGTGTAGTGCTGCCGGTAGCCGGAGCCCACCTTATCGGAGTAGAAGAGGATGGAGGGCTCATCATGGCCCACGATCTTGTTGCCGAATGCGGCCTTCTCGTACGGCGACGCGACCTCTGCGCAGAAGACATTACTTCGGGCACAGAGGTGGCTTGTCGAGCCGCCACCCCAGGCGGCGGTTGAGGCGGCGGGTGCCAGGCCCATGCCCCAGAACATCAGCGTCGTCAAGAAAGTCAGTATCCCCCCGGCCCGCACAGCTCTCATTCGTCCGCCTCCACTCTTTATCATCCGCAATCGCTCCCATTGTCCTGCACGGGCTCTCCAGTTGCAAATGGGCGTCTGGACAGAGGCAAACCGAGTCCACGTCCGGCATGCCGGAAGCATGGGCCGGCGAATCGCATTGTTAGAATTTGCCGTCGCGGCCCCGTCGTCTAGCGGCCTAGGACATCGCCCTTT
>DASRCF010000151.1:0-3819 GCA_035653255.1 Chloroflexota bacterium | reverse complement strand
CAACCCTCTCAGGCTCGAGGATGTCGACGTACCAAGGCCGGGCGAGGGTGAGCTGCTGGTGCGGATCGAGGCGTGCGCCTGCTGCCGTACCGATCTCCACGTGATCGAGGGCGACCTGCCGCCGGTGAAGCTTCCCGTCATACCGGGGCATCAGATCACCGGCAAGGTGGCAGCGATGGGCCCGAACGCGCGTCTGTTCCGTCAGGGACAGCGCGTAGGGGTGGCCTGGCTCCGCCACGTCGACGGGACCTGCCGTTACTGTCTTGAGGGGCGAGAGAATCTCTGTCCCAACGCTCGATTCACCGGATACATGGCCGACGGCGGCTATGCCGAGTACGCGACCGTCGACGAGGACTTTGCCTACCAGCTTCCGGAAGAGCTGGCGCCGGAGCAGGCGGCCCCGCTCCTGTGCGCGGGCATTATCGGGTACAGGGCTCTCAAACGATCGGAAATCCGGCCGGGAGGGCGACTCGGCATCTTCGGATTCGGCGGCTCGGCTCACGTCACCATTCAGGTGGCTCTCCACTGGGGCTGCGAGGTCTATGTGGCCACTCGCGGAGAGATGCACGCGACGCTGGCGCAAGATATGGGCGCGAGCTGGGTCGGGCAGGCGGAAGATCTGCCGCCGGCTGAGCTTGACGCCGCTATTCTGTTCGCTCCAGTGGGCCGGCTGGTCCCCGTGGCCCTGAAGTCGTTGGGTCGTGGCGCCACGCTGGCTCTGGCCGGCATCTACATGAGTGAGATTCCACCGCTCGCCTACGAACGTGACCTCTTCTACGAGCGCTCACTACGCTCCGTCACCGCCAACACTCGCCGGGATGGTCGCGAGCTGCTTACACTGGCGGCGGAGATCCCGATCCGGAGCCGCGTCACCACCTTTGCCCTCGCGGATGTGAATGCCGCGCTTCATGCACTGAAACATGATGCCGTGAGTGGGGCGGCGGTGGTGAAAGTGGGAGACTGACGACAGGATTGTTACCTCCAGCGCACCTTGTCGAAAGGCTCGTATCTCATAGCCAGTAGCATGGTTGGATGCGCTGTTTCACGCCGAGCTGCTCTTATCGCATTGAGGCCCCTGTTTGACACATCTGTTGGGCCCAGTCTTCTCTCATTACGGAGCCGGCCCAGCGATAGTGGTGGGGATCGGCCTGACACTCCTGCGGGTCATCATGCGCCTGCGCTGCAAGTGATGAACCTAACCGTACCGGAGACTGCCTTCCTTTGAACCCTCAAGGTGGGCCTGTGGCCGGCAGACCGCACGCTCCGAAGCCCTACGGATTCGGGACCCAGACGGGTGCGCTTCGGGAATGGTCCGAGGCGGTCGAGCGGCTGAGCTCAAGCCGCAACTACTGGCTGGGCACGGTGCGGCCTGACGGGCGGCCTCACGCAACTCCCGTTTGGGCCGTTTGGGTTGAGGATGCCCTCTACTTCGACGGTCATCCTGATACCCGTTGGAATCGCAATCTGGCGGCGAATCCCGAGTTGTGCGTGCACCTCGAGAGCGCAGATGAAGTGCTCATCCTCGAAGGTCGCGCGGAGAGCCTGAACACGGATGCCCTTCTGGCTCAGAAGATCGTCGAGGAGTGGCAGCGGAAGTACGGGCAGTTCAGTCCGGATCCGGCCGGTGGCGGAATCAACCGGTTCCGGCCACGGACGGCGCGTGCGTTCAAGTCCAACCTGAGTGACGCCACGCGCTGGGAGTTCGGAGGTTCGTCGTAAGCCTCGCTACTTAATCAAAGCAGAACTCGGCTGAGGCGAGGGTTCAGGTCGGAACCACCCGCTTAGCGGTCGTGGGTGGATGCCACCTCGTAAAACTGGCGGATGGCGTCGATATGCTGCTGAGGCGAGGTGAGCCCGGCATTCATCGTCACCAGTGACAAGTAGCGAGCGCCCCGCCGGCGCCAGGTTTCGATCTCCCGTCGCCAGCGATCCTCGTCGCCGTCACCAAACTGCATCCGCCCTTCAATCCCCACTTGATCCGGGTCTCGACCGGCCTCCCGCACATACTCCCGGAATCGACTGACCATGGCCTCTCCGCGCTCGTCGGCTCCAAGCTGCGGAAACCAGCCATCTGCGATGCGGGCCGCCCGGCGGAGAGCCGGCTCAGAGTAGGCTCCCATCCAGATGGGAATCGGCCGCTGCACGGGAAGCGGCTTGATTCCGGCAGCCTCGATGTGATGCCAGCGGCCGTCAAAGGTCACCACCGGCTTGGTCCACAGCCGGCGGAGGACATCAATCTGCTCCTCGATCCGCCTGCCGCGATTGTGGAAGTCCTCGTTGAGCGCCTCATACTCGACCGGATTCCAGCCGATGGCGACGCCCAAGCGCAACCGCCCGTTGCTGAGCACATCGATCTCCGCCGCCTGCTTGGCGACGAGCACCGTCTGACGCTGCGGAAGGATGAGGATGCTTGTGCAGAGCTCGATACGCTGGGTGATGGCCGCACAGTAGCCGTAGAGCACCAGCACCTCATGAAAGTCATGCTCGCTCGTGTACGGACCCGGCCAGTTGGACCGGCCGCTGATGTCGGCGCCGACCACATGGTCGTAGATGCCCAAGTGGTCATAGCCCGTATCCTCGACCGTCTCAACGAACCGGCGGACGCCTTCCGACCGGGCGCCGATCTCGAGCTGCGGGAAGATAACTCCGAGTCGCATTTCAGCCATATCTGTTAGTAGCACGGGAAATGTCGAAGCCGTAGGAGATCCTCTTCCCCGTTGCCTACCATGGGATAAGCGATGAAGGAGGAAAGAAGATGAAGCTTTCGCGGGAGAAGGTGGCCAACATGGAGGCCCTCGCCGACGAGCGGGGCGTGATCGCGGCTGCCGCGATGGATCAGCGCGGCTCACTGAAGAAGGCTCTAGCAGCCGCCAGAGACGGAGGCGGCGACGTGACTTCGGCCGACATGGAGGAATTCAAGTCTCTGGTGGCCGAAGTTCTCACCCCCCATGCCAGCGCCATTCTCCTCGACCCTGAGTACGGCCTCGCGGCCTCCCGACGGCGGGCCAAGAGCGCGGGGCTCCTCTTGGCCTACGAGGAGTCGGGCTATGACAACAGCCAGCCCGGCCGGCTTCCCGATCTCCTGCCGCACGAATCGGCACTCCGCCTAAAGGAGTCGGGCGCCAACGCGGTGAAGGTGTTGATCTACTACACTCCCTTCGAGAAGCAGGAGATCAACGACATCAAGCATGCCTTCATCGAGCGCATCGGCGGCGAATGTCTCGCCAACGACATCCCCTTCTTCCTTGAGTTCGTCGGCTATGACCCCGACGGTGGCGACGAGAAGGGGCTTGAGTTCGCCCGACGAAAGCCCGAGATCGTCAAGGGCAGCATGGCCGAGTTCACCAATGGCAAGTACCACGTCGACGTTCTGAAGGTCGAGGTTCCCGTAAACCTGAAGTTCGTGGAGGGGGTCGAGGCGTTCGGAGGGACTGGAGCGTACAGCCGCGACGAGGCTATGCGTTGGTTTCAAGAGGCCGCCGCAGTTGCCACCAAGCCGTTCATCTACCTCAGCGCGGGCGTCAGCAACGACGAGTTCACCGAGTCGCTTGAGCTGGCAGCGGAGGCGGGCACGAAGTTCTCGGGCGTTCTCTGCGGGCGGGCAACGTGGAAGGACGGCATCCCCGTATACGCCTCGCAGGGACCTGAAGCCTTCCGCTCGTGGCTGCTGTCAACCGGCGTTCGCAACATCGAAGCCGTCAACGCGCGGCTTACAGGCGCCACCCCCTGGTTCGCCGTCTATGGGGCGCGGGGGCCAGAGGATCTTATTGCGGCCTGAGGCCATCCTGCTGTGGACCGCCGCTGATACGGCCTCTCGAT
>DASRCF010000150.1:0-2867 GCA_035653255.1 Chloroflexota bacterium | reverse complement strand
GGCTCGGCGACGAGTGGTGGCTCGCGCCCGAGAAGCTCAGAGACGCGCCGATACCAGGCTCGCAGCTCCTCGTGGGTGAACGCGTTCCCCAGGCTGAGCATTGGTTCCAGATGGCGATGCGGAGCGAATCCCTCGCTCACCTGCCCCCCAACCCTCTGTGTCGGCGAGTCGGATGACTGTAGCTCCGGGTGCTCGCGCTCGAGGTCGATCAGCTCGCGCATGAGCTGGTCGTACTCGGCGTCACTAATCGTCGGGGCGTCGAGCACGTGATACCGGTAGTTGTGCTGCTCGATCTCGTGACGCAGCTCGTCGACGCGCGCGGCGGCGTCCTCTTGATGGGTTTGGATGTTCGTACTCATGGCATTGCCAAGTCAGCGTCCGCGGGCTTCAGAATCGGGACGACGGCAATAGAGTGTATCCCGGTGCCCGACGCAGAGACCCGGCCGGGTGGCGTGAGCGGGCCTATTGCCCTATGATTGACGAAGAGCGCGACCCAGGCGTCCGGCAGAGTTCGTCGAGGCCGTGAAGGCTGGAGGGAGACGCCGGTGCTGGCCAAGACCTTCAGCAGCGCCATCATCGGCTTGGAGTCAGCGCTGGTAGAGGTCGAGGTGGACATCGACTTCGGCAAGTCGACCGTCGCCATCGTCGGCCTTCCCGACACTGCCGTCGTGGAGGCCAAAGAGCGGGTCCGGGCCGCGATCCGGAACTCAAACCTCAGCTTCCCGCGACATCGGGTCACCATTAACCTGGCCCCGGCCGATCTGCGCAAGGAGGGGCCTTCCTATGATCTCGCCATCGCCGTGGCGATCCTCGTGGCCAGCGGACAGATCGAGCCGGAATCTGTCGAAGGGAGGCTCTTCCTGGGCGAGCTGGCGTTTGAAGGCTCGTTGCGGGCGACCAACGGCATCCTGCCGATGGCTTCGATTGCGCGCCAGCTCAAGCTGAGGGAGGTCTACTGTCCCGCAGTGAACGCCGGTGAGGCGGCGCTCGTCAGCGATATCGACGTCATCGCGGTCGAATCGCTGGGCCAGCTTGCTCGGCACCTGCAGGGCTTCGTCCGAATCCCCGTTTTTGAGCGAGGACATGAGGTACCGGCCGACCCACCCTCATATTCTGCCGATATGGCCGAGATCAGGGGCCAAGAGCACGTCAAGCGTGCGCTGGAGGTGGCCGCGGCCGGATCTCATAACGTGCTGTTGACGGGACCGCCCGGTTCCGGAAAGACCCTGCTGGCGAGAGCAACGCCCTCCATCATGCCTGGAATGACACCCGAGGAGGCTCTGGACGTCACCCGCATCTATAGCGTCAGCGGGTTGCTTCCCTCGGACATGCCCCTTATCCGCCAGCGTCCGTTCCGCTCGCCACACTACACCGTCAGCCACGCCGGTTTGGTGGGAGGCGGACGTATGCCCGGCCCCGGCGAGATCAGCCTAGCCCATCGCGGAGTGCTGTTTCTGGACGAGATTCCGGAATTCGCGGCGCACAGCCTGGAGGCGCTTCGCCAACCCCTCGAAGACGGTATGGTAACCATCAGCCGCGCCAACGGTTCGGTCACTTTCCCGGCGAAGTTCATGATGATCGGTGCCATGAACCCCTGCCCCTGCGGCTTCTTCTCCGACCCCGGCCGGGAGTGCACCTGCTCGCAGAGCTCGATCCTCCGTTACCAGAAACGGCTTTCGGGGCCTCTGCTAGACAGGATGGACATCCACGTAGAGGTCCCGAGAGTCGAGTACGAAAAGCTGACGGGCACGACTACTCCCGAGTCGTCCTCGGATATCCGTGGTCGTGTTCACGTGGCCAGAGAGCGACAGCATCGGCGCTTCGACGCCAACGGCCGTCAAACCTGTAACGCCGATATGGGACCGGGTGAGGTACGCGAGTTCTGCGGTGTGGAGCCGGCGGCACAGACACTTCTGCGGGCAGCCATGAACCAGCTCCACCTGTCGGCCCGCGCCTTTCATCGCACCCTGAAAGTTGCTCGCACAATCGCAGACCTCGGCGCCGCCGAGGTCATCACCGCCGCCCACGTGGCCGAGGCGATCCAGTACCGTCCTCGGGCATTTTCCTAACCGCCGATCGCATGTAAAGGCCTCGACTTCGGGCGTTCGACATCTTTGACTGTCGACACATTTGCTAAAGGGGCTTGTCAAGACGGCATTTTTCCTATACAATTCGTAATTGGTTCGACCGTGAAACGCCGCGATGTTTCCTGGAGGGTCAGGCGGTCCCTCAGAGGTCATACCGGCCACGACGAGCTGTGTTGGGATTCCAGGAGGAAGATAGGTGACGAGTATCGTCGATCGAACGCTGACGTGCCGTGATTGCGGGCAGGAATTCTTGTTCTCGGCGGGCGAGCAAGAGTTCTTTCAGGCCAAGGGACTGGTGCACGAGCCCGGTCGCTGTCCTGGCTGCAGAGCGGCATACAAACAGGCGCGAGGTATCGTGGACGAGCGTCCACAGCGTGATTACTTCGTGACCACATGCGCAGAGTGCGGACAGGAGGCTCGCGTGCCCTTCGTTCCACGGAACGACAGGCCCGTCTACTGCAGCCCCTGTTTCGATCTGGTCCGACAGGCAAGCGCCTAACCGCCAAATCGTAGCGGCCCGGCGCGTCGCCGGGCCGCTGCTTGCCCTCGCCGACTCGAAACTCTCGCATCCGGCGTTGGCCGGCCGGCGTTCGACGTGCAATCCGTTCAAACGTACCGGTTTCAGCTTTCAACGTCCTGGTTGAATCGTGACCCCCTCGGCGCATTCTGCGAAACTCGTGTATGCGAGCCGCCGTTCTCCACGCTCAGGCTCCCATTGACTCCAACCCTCTCAGGCTCGAGGATGTCTACGTACCAAGGCCGGGCGAAGGTGAGCTGCTG
>DASRCF010000149.1:0-7100 GCA_035653255.1 Chloroflexota bacterium | reverse complement strand
GTGCTAAACCAAAGAGAGTGTTCATCGACACAACCGGGGACGACTGGTGGCAGTACGGGCTGTAGCCGCCGAGGCGATGTGGACGCCAGCTACCTTCATCGTTTCGCGGCCCTCAGTGAACCCCCAGCTACAGTTCCCGGCGCCAATACCATCTCCAATTAAGGGACGGCTGAGGGACCAGGCCCGGGATCAGCTCACTGTCGCCGCCAACTGCCGGGCACCGGGCAACAAACTCCCAACTCTGAACTCTGAACTCGAACCCAGGAACCAGCAATTGCTGGTTCCTGGGTTCGAGGGTTGTGGGCTTCCTCGGAGTTTCGCTCGGGCTGACGCCCTTTACCAGGATGTCGCCGGTACCAGCTTGGTGGAACCGTTGTAGTATCCCGGACCAGCTGGCCCGTTCGCGTTGAAGCTGTTGTAGGGCGCCTCGAAGGCTTGCCCGGTGTTCGGATCCTTCATCAGGTCGACGCCGACGATGGCATTGTCAATCGCCTGGAAGGTTTGACCCTCGAGCTGCCACTGCTGCGTGATGTGGTCCCAGGTCTCGATGTCCTGGGTGAAGTCGTGCTGGATGCTGCCGGCCATGTGAAGGAGGGCCCCGTTGGTCGAATCCCAGAGTCCGGTCGCCGAAAGCCCCAGACGCATGACTCCCGACGTGACACCACCGCCGTTGTCGGCCACGACTCCGACGATCCCGTGAAGCGGATTCCCCTTGTAGGTGCCCAGGAACTCCTCGTACTGAGTGGTCTGAACGTCGCCGTTCGAAACCGTTTGAGTGGGCAGCTGGTCGAGGACCAGGACTTTGGTGACCGAGACGCCGATGATCCGGAACATCAGCGCCTGCAGCCCCGCGGCCGAGCCGGCGTTACTCGACTGAGTAATGCCGAGCCAGTAGAGGACGCTGGCGGTACCATTGGCGTTCGACAGCAGGAGCTGGTCCTGATTCTCCCCGGCATCATGCCAGCCAGGGGCCTTGGCGTACGTGTACGGATCGCCCTGAGCATGGACGATCGTGTACATCCCGGCTCGGAGCGATGCGAAGCTGGTCCCGATCCCGGCCAGCTCGGCCTTCTGACCGGCAAGCTGGGCCTGTGGGGCCCAGTAGAGCCGCACGGCGATCATCGACGAACCATGGGCCGTGGGGTCGGCGGTGACGGTGGTCATCGCATGTCCGGCCAGCGTCGTGCCGGCGGTATGGATGGTGATGGCGGCCGCGGGAAGCTGGCCGCTTTTGCTCGTCACAGTGTAGGAAAACGTGGTCCCTCCGGCACTGAGCAGCTTCTTCAGATAGCCAAGGTAGGAGTTGAAGTATGTGGACGGCTTCAGCCGGGAGGTGAGAACGGCGGGATACACAATCGACACTTCGTGTCCCGACGCGTCCTTACTGGCCACGACCGTCCCTCCGAGCGTTGAGACATCCCATCCCGCCGGGACACCGATCTTGAATCCGTCGGCGGTATCGCGCACAGTCTGCAGGCTGTAGGCGGCGGTGTGAAGGCGTGTCGCCGCCACGGCGCTGCCCGTGAGCGGAACGGCCAGCGTCGCCGCGACGGCCGCCAGAGCGGCGACGACGCGAAGTGGAGCACAGGCTGGTTTCATCTGTCTTGTCCTCATTGCATGTTCGTGATGTGTTCGACCTATCAAAAGCAGTGTGAGGCACGTCGGGAGATTTGTCGATGAACTATGAACACAATTCATGCACACGAATTCCGACCGTAGGCGAAAGCGGTCGGGGTGGCTCACGTGCCGGCCCTTGAGACCAACGGGACGATTTCGGTCCCTGATCATTGAGCAGGCAAGCGGTGACAACTACTCCTAGGCTGGCGCTGACGTCCACGGCCTGCAACACGCGTATCCAATTTTTCAGGTCTCGCATGGATGCTGACTTGGCGCCTGCCGCATTCCCCTGAGAGGCGAGCCCTCAACACCCGTATCCTTGGTCTCGTCGCGCCCGTGGGAGCAGGCGCCCAGGCGGTTGACCAGCAATGATCCTATGTGACGATGGAGTGGAAGCGTGACGAACGACCGGCAATGGAAGGAGGAATGTGATGGCGACGTACATCATCCTAGGCAAGTTCACTGACGAGGGGGCCAAGGACGTAGAGAACTTGCGGCAGTTTGTGAGCGCGAACATGGAGCGGGGCCGTAAGCTCGGCATGGAGCCGAAGGGTTGGTACCTGACGATGGGGCGCTACGACTTTGTCGTGGTTGTCGAAGGTCCAGATGACGAGACCATGGCGGCGCAGGTGTTGGGCGTCGCGAAGGCTGGCCGAAGTCGCACCGAGACCCTGCGCGCCTTCTCTCTAGACGAAGCGGACACAATTATTCAGAAGCGCAGCTAAATCCGGCACCGGTCTCGTCACGCTCCAGCTTTCTGATCGGCCTCGCTCTCAATGATTGCTTGGTAGACGGGAGAGTGGCGCAGGTTCCGGCTGGAGGAGCTCGGGGGCGTTCCCGCGGTGTTGTTCGGGCGTGTCGTCGAGTCGAATCGTTCCCCGTCGCACCAGCTCGTGGACGGCAGCACCGATAACCGCCTTCGCCACCGATCCCACGGCGTACGCCCTCGTCGGAGTCGCCCGTACTCGCCGCTCCTTGTTAGCCCAGCCGAACGCTTCCGGGTGGACCATCTTCCCGTGGTGAGCGAGAGCCACCGCGACCGAGGACACTTTGCCTCCGGTGACCAGCTCGCCTGTGGCCGTCCAGCACCTCCTTCACGTCGACAGGGACCACAATCTCACTCACCCCTGGCCATCCCACCGCTCGCGCCCGTCACAAGCCTTCCCTTACGCCTCGCAATCTCACTCGGGAGGCAGACTTGGGATCGCTCTGCCCGTTTCAATCTGTGTGAAATCGACTCCGGGTCCTTCACCGGGTGCCTTGCATGCGTACAATTCTGGCCGGGGTCATGGTCGCAGAGTGGTGGCCCACGTCACGCTTCACCTCGAGCCAAGCAGCAACTGCGGAGCGCATCTTTGCGAGGGGCCCACTTGACAAATCAACTGGGCAAGCTCGAAGGCTGGACGCTGATCGCGGGAAGGGCGGTGAGCGGCAGTTAATGCGGGCAGTCAAATGACCGTAGCCCTTGACGGCGGTCGCAGAATGAATTCAGCCACTACCAAGCACCGCGGATAACACGGACCCGGTCCGCAATCGCACCGGCGATTGACCGTGTGTCGGGGCAGGTTTAGAATTCAGCAAACGGCTTCCTCTGACCGGAGGCTGAACTGTGATTTCTTTGCGCCGAACCTCAAGGCTCTTTGTCGCGGCGATCAGTGCCGTCGCCGTAACGTTGGCGACAAGTGGTGCTTCGCCGGCGAACACCCGATCGCCGGCTCCAGCGTTGAAGTTAACCGGCGCCAAGGGCTATCGCCTGGCTGTGGCCGGATCAGGTTGGCCGGCCTCCAGTCGGGTCACGTTCCGTTTGACCCAGGGGGCCTTTCCGGTCGAGGGATTCGAGCTGATCACGACGAAGAGGGGCCAATTCGAGATCGGCGTCAACAACATCGACCTCTGCAACGGAGAGATGCTGACCGCGCGGGATCTGGCCGGTCATAGTGTCGGTATTCCCGGGCCCGGCCTCGCCTGTCCTGTCCGCAAGAACCCACCCGCACCGGTCTTGACGATACTCGTTGGCCAGCCCGCAAACATCTCGGTACGCCATATCGACTGGCCTTCCCAACGGGGTCCCGTCACCATTAGACTGGCCGACGCGGTCTATCTCTGGGAAGGAAAGAGCGGCTTTCTGCCGTCGGCGCCGTGGAAATCCTTTCAGCTGATCCAGCGCGGCACGACGCCGCCTAGGGATTGCCCGGAGGTCGAGTGTGCCGCGGGTTTCTACTGGGAGTGGGTGGGCATGGCGGTAGGGAACACCGGGATCGCCATGAACCCTCGCTGCGCGCCCAAGTGCGAAATCGCCAGCTACCTTATCCCCGTCAAGATAGTCTCACGCAATGCCTGAGCAAAGCGGCATGTCCAGAGGCTCCGGCTAGAGCCTGGAACCCAAGCATGAGTCGCCCAGCGCTGCTGCATGGGATTAAGAGAACGTGAGGCGGCGCAAGTCCTCCACGGCTCAGCTGACAGGCCCCGCGAAGGAGGTGGCGAGCCGGATGACGTCGCGACGGGGCGCTCGGTAGTCCGACACATAGTACAGGTGCCACTCGACAACTGCCGCCGGATTCTTGACGACTGGCTTCCATGGGCCTCGGATGAAGTCGAAGTTGAACTTGTGATCTGCGCACAGGCAGGGCCCGAGATAGCCCCAGGCTCCGCGAGTAAACCCTTTGCCGGACTGCATGAGTATGGGGCGCGTGCCCGGGCTGACTTCCAGTCCTGACGACGGTGGTGACTTTTCGCGTTGGCCCCTAATGAAAAAGAGCATGCATTGGAGGCACTCACCCGGTCCCTTTTGCTGGTAGCCGGGAACGTAAATGCCCACTGTGTAGGTTCCGCCTGAGACCGATATGTATACGTGCTTGCTGGCCCGGGGCAACCACGAGGGCAGATATACGGGAATTTCCGACGCCTTCAGCCTCGAAACATAGGGACGAAGCAGCGGTGCGACCTGGGAGCCACGCCGTTCAACGTGAGCGGTGACAGCGGCCTGTGTCCCTACCCAAAGCAGCACGCCCTTTACTCTTCTATCTAAAGGTGTGTAAGGAGTACATTGCCCCCGTCGACCACTGCCTAACCGAGGCGCTCACGGTTTCTCCAGTTGTCTATGCCTTGATCTGAACGGTGACCTGGCGTCAGCGCCGACGCAGTCCCGACCAGCACAAAACACGCTCAAGCCCAACCACCCTGGCTAGGGCATGGCGGAGATGGCGAGGCCATGCCTTTCCGGGCGGCCACAAAGCTGCGGGGATCATCTGGTGCTTGAGTGGACCGCGGCAGAGATGCAGGAGCTGTCGAGACTGCGGGCGACCGCTCGGAAGCTGGCGACAGAAAGGCCTTGTTAGGCCACCGTGGGCGTGGGCGAACTCGGCATACTGACGCGCCCTGTTGTCGAAAATTTATGGGATGTAGTGGTGTCGGCTTTCATACTTATAGTTGTCTGCTCCCTGCGCGACCCATTGGTCGCAGACCACGGCACCTCCCCAAAAAGCTGCCTTCGCCGTACCTGGGGCCGCCGCTATGCCCTCAGCTCCCGAATAGAACCCGAAGGCATCCAGCACGACGCTACCCCATGAGCCGTCGCCGTTGATTGCATGTGAGATGTCTGACCCAGTACCCACAGCCTGCCAACCCAACGCCAGGTAACCGGCGACGAGGCAGGTCGTTCCGAAATCGACAATCCCAACAGCGCAGCCAAGGCCGAGGATGGCAAAGCCTGAGGCCACGTCCAAGACCGTCGACGTGTTATCGTACGCCCACTGTGCAAAGACCGATATGCCGGTTCCGACTGCACCAGCCACATCCGACACCCCGCTCCCGATCGCACCCGCTACGTCCGATACCCCGGTCGCTACTGCACCTACCGCGTCCCCTAGACATGTGTCGTCACCCCAAAGGCCACAGAGTCCCGTCGGGTCACCCGCAGAAAGCGGATTATTGCCCGCGTACTCGTAAGCGCCGTGGGTAAGACCAATCGAAGGATCCCGACTGATCATTTGCGCTGTCGCTGAGTCGTAGTACCTAGCTCGTAGGTAGTAGAAACCGGTCTCATTGTCGCGGTACTGGCCAGCAAAAAGGAAGGGCGTGACGTAGCCGGCGCTTGAGGCGGCGATGTTGCCATAAGGGTCGAAGGTGAAGGTTCCGCGTTTCAGGCCGGCGCTGTCGGTGAGCAACCTTGTGCTTCCGAGCTGATCGGCATGCAGGAAGAGCACTGTCGGCGGTTGGGGCACTGCCACCGCCACCGTCGTCAGGTTCGCAGCTTGGCCGAAGCTCGAGGTTTCGGTCCCTGTCGAGGCTGCTGATGGCAGCGTCTCGTCGGCGAGAGCCGCCGAGGCATTGGGTGTGCCGTTGGATTGGACCTGCTCATTCGTGGCGACCGGGGCGATCCAACTGCTGCCGGAGAAGTTACCCACAGCTCCCTGGAACACCAGCAGCCGGTCATTCGCATAGTTTGGAGTGACCGACGGAGCGGTAACGCTGGCGGCAGCAGCGGCCGAGCCCGTGGCTGTGACGTCGACCGGCTGCCTGGGATCGATATTTCGATAGACCGCAACCACCACTGCCTCGGGCGCAGCACTACTGTAGCTGAGGCTGATCGAACTTTCCCCACCGACCGCCTGCCGACGGAAGACCGTCGTAGTGGCAAGAGGGCTGGAGCCACCGGAGGTTACGGTGCTGACCTGGCGGAACCCTGACGGACTCGACACGGTCGTAGTCGAAGGCTGGGTGCTGGCGACGAAGATCTGGTCGTAGGCTCGGATTCCCGGGGGAAGGCTCACCTGCAGACTCGTCCCGTCGCCGCTGGCTGATCTTGTGCCCACGAGCGAGATCTTGGGCCGGTTCCGGATCTGTTCCAATACCAAGCCACCTGGGCCGTAGATGTACCTCGAGGCGCCGTCCGCGAGCAGAAGCGGGAGGGAGCCGCTCATGTCCCAGAGATAGGTGGACTTCACGCCCGCAACCGTCTTGCTCATGCGCAGTCCATCAGCGCTGTACGTATAAGTCGCCCTTGAGGTCATGCCCGTGCCCCAGCTGGTCAGCCGGTTCGCTTGGTCGTAGCCCAGAGTTGTTGGGCTTCCCGACGGCGGGATTACTAGGGTGCGGTTGCCCCGCGTGTCATAGCGGTACGTCGTCGCGCCAGCGGGTGGCGTGGAGCAGCCGTTGGTGTTGGTTCCGGCAACCGTCCAGCAGAGTTCGTCGGCGTTATTGAAGGACTGTCTGGTGCCATTGTTGCCCGTCAGATTGTCGGCGGCGTCGTAGTTGTAGACCTGCGAGCCTGAGGGTGGCGAACTACATTCGGCACCATTGGTCGAGCCGGAATAGCAGAGTTGGTTGAGCGACGTGTAGCGGTCAGATCTCACCAGCGATGGCAGTGAGCTGTCACTAGCGAGCTGGCCGTTGCTGTCGCGTCCATAGTTCGCGGCGAAGAGCGAGGAGGCGCCCCTGTTGTCGGAGATCGACGATAGCTGGTTAGCCGAGTTGAAAACGGA
>DASRCF010000148.1:0-4457 GCA_035653255.1 Chloroflexota bacterium | reverse complement strand
TCGGCATTCGCCTCAACCGCATCATCTCCGAGTTCGACCGCCGGGCGGACCACCTCACCGCCGCCCAACACGAGCGCCTGGCGACGGCCCACGAGTATGTCCGCCTCATGATGAACTGTCCCCGACGGATGCGGCTCGACGATGTGTGGCCCAACGACTTCGTGGTGGCTGCCCGGGCAGCGACCGATGCACTGCTATCGGTGGTTCAAGTGGAGGAGAGCGGCCATTGAGTGGGGCACCCCTGAGACATGTCTCTGCCACCTTGCGATTGGCCTGGGCCTAGAATCAGGCGGGCGGGCCTGGACCTGAAACATGTACGAAGATGAAGTCGTTGATCCGACCGACGAGATCGTCGAGACTCGCCCCGCCCGCGTCTATCGACGTGAACGGGTAGTGCGGGAGGTCCCGGCTACCACCTACGAGCCGCCACCGGTCTACACTCAGCCGGCGGACCCTGCCGCGAACGCCGCGGCCGCCGGCAACCTGATCATGACCGTGGTGTTCTCCGTGGTCGTGCTGACGATCCTGGTCGTGGGCATCCTGGTTCTCGTTCACTACAACATCATCTGACCGAGCGACGCGTTCTGAGCTCCCACATTGCTGCGAACGGTCGCAGCGCCCCGGCCACAGGGGCCGGGCTACGTCCGGAACGCGGAGGGTCGGTCTGGCGATTCTGTTGGCGTCGAACGTCGAACGCCTCCACCGAAACGTGCCGGGCCCGTGCCCACCACCACGCTTCGATCACGAAAGCGTACGTAGCCCGGCCCTTCTGTGGCCGGGCGTGGCGGGACTCGGCGGCGCGGCCCGGGTCACGTCAAACGTCCAACGGACACGCACCACCGTCAACCGTTCCGGCAATCCGTCAGACCGGCCATGCCTAGGGACCGGATCAGCCAGTGCCAGGCGCGGATTGAAGCTTCGATCAGGAATCCCAGGAAGACCATCGTAGCCCGGCCCTTCTGTGGCCGGGCGTGGTGGAACTCGGCGGCGCGGCCCGGGTCACGTCAAACGTCCACCGGATACGCCCCGTCAACCGTTCCGGCAATCCCGTCAGAGCAGCCATGTCTAGGCGGCCCTGCCCATTGAACGTGGCCGACCACCACGCTTCGATCACGAAGGCCATCGTAGCCCGGCCCTTCTGTGGCCGGGCGTGGTGGGACTGGCTGACCGGCCCGGTCACGTCAAACGTCCAACGGACACGCACCACCGTCAACCGTTCCGGCAATCCGTCAGACCGGCCATGTCTAGGGACCGGATCATTCAGTGCCAGGCGCCGAGCGAAGCCTGAGCACGGCCACCTCGGGGCGTGACAGAAAACGGGCGTGGCGTCCCACCATGCCCAGCCCTCGGGTCACGAACGTGGGAATGCCGTTGATCCGGTAGAGGCCTCGATCGAACCGAGTCCTCGCGGTTCGCCTCAGCATCAGAGGATTGAGAAGGGGCAGCGCGATCTGTCCTCCATGCGTGTGGCCCGAGAGCGCCAGATCGAAGACACCTTCTGGCGCCAGACGAACCGTGTCCGGCTTGTGCGAGACGAGGATAACCGGCCGGGTCTCATCCGAGAGCTGGTCGACGACCGGACCCATCTCGGCGCGACCCGAGGCGCCGTCGTCGAGCCCGGCGATCCATACCGGACGCCCGCGCACCTCCAGCCTGACCACCTGGTTACGAAGCACGTGGAACCCGGCCGACTTCAGCTCCTCCGCCAACCGGCAGGCTCTGGCCTCACCACCGGCGTAGTCGTGATTGCCGAGCACGGCGATGCGGACGGGAGCCCGCATTTGGTCCACCTGCTCGACCAGCGCCGATGGATCCCAGTCCTTGAAACCGAAGTCACCGGCGACAATGAGAATGTCCGCCTGTGCGGCGTCAATTGCCCGGACGGCGGACTCCAATGCGGGGCTGGTCCAGACTCTTCCGCGCACCCGGCCCAGGTGCACGTCGGCCACCAGCACCAGCCGAAGGCCATCCAGCTCAGCCGGCCAGTGCTCAAGCGTAAGCTCCAGCTCGGTCCGTTCGAGCCATGCGGGCTCAATCTGCCTGGCGTACAACCACAACGACGCGGCGCCGGCGGCTGCCAGAGCAGCCAGGAGCGAGTTGCGGCTCAATCCTCGCTGAGCAGTGTCGCCAGCTGGGCGGCGTTGCGCACGGCGAAGTCGCTGTAGCAGTTGTTCATCAGAGCGTGGACCTCGCGGGTTTCGCCCGCCAGCTCTCTGATCCTCGGCACCCACTCCTCCAGCTCGCGCTCGGAATACAGGTACTTGAAGCGCTCCAAGACGGAGACGTTGGGCTTGTCCCAGGTCTCGACCCGCCGGCCGTGGAACCGGACCACGGCGACGTCCTGAGAGGTCGAGATGGCCACCGGCGGCACGCTGTTCCTGGTTCCCTGTGGTTCGTCGACCGAGACATAGGCCAGGTTGTTGGCGCGCAGAAAGTCGACGGTCCGGTCGTAGTTCTTCTCGTTGAGCCAGCTCCCATGCCTGAACTCGACCGCCTTCTTGTAGTCGGGCAGCCGTTCGTTGATCGTCGCCAGGTACTCGCGTGAATCCCGCCCGGGAAAGAACCACGCCGGAAACTGAAAGAGGACGACGCCCAGCTTTCCCGCGCTGTGCAGGGGCATCAGCGACTGACGGTACATCGACCACAGCTCGTCGACGCCCTCAGCGGGCAGGTCCTTGAGGTAGAGGCGCTTCTTGGCCGAATCCCCTGATGGAGCCAGAGCGCGCAGGTCCTTCGGCAGGCTGCTGGGCTCGGCCGGATGCTGAGTCAGCAGCCGGAATGCCTTGACGTCAAAGGTAAAGTTGGGGGGCGTGCGATCCGCCCACAGCTCCGCCGTTTTCTCGTTTGGAAGACTGTAGTAGGAGCTGTCGACCTCCACCAGATCAAATCTGCTGGCATACTGCGAAAGCCGCTTCTCGGGATCGTTGGCGGCGTCGTCAGAGTACCAGCCGCTCTCGAGGAGCGTCTTGTCCGTCCACGAACAGGTCCCCGTCAAGATCGAGCCCAAGGCGGCCTCCAGGCAATATGCCAGCTATTTTACCCGGGTGGATTGGGCGGATCTCGCAGACCGGACAGTGAAACGTGAGCTGGAGCATCCCTTGGAGCACGAACATGACTGACCGCTCCGATCCCGTCCTCGTCTATTCGGACGTGCTGCTGGACTACGACTTCGGGCCTCAGCACCCGCTGCGTCCGGAACGCTACCGGCTGACGTACCAGCTTCTCGACGCCTACGGACTGACGCGCGAGTCGGCTGTCGTGGCGCCATCTCCGGCCTCAGACGTGGATCTGGAACGCGTACACACACAGCCCTACATCGAGACGGTCAAACGTCTGAGCCGGGAGGGCGCAGGCGCCGCACCGCGAGAGGGGCTGGCTCGGGGCGACAATCCACCCTTTCCCCGAATGCATGACGTCAGCGCCCACGTGGTCGGCGGCTCGATCGAAGCCGCCCGCCGCGTCATGACCGGTCAGTCGGAGTTCGCCTTCAACATGGCCGGCGGGCTCCATCACGCGCTTCCCGGACGTGCCTCCGGATTCTGCATATACAACGATCCCGCGGGGGCCATCGCCTGGCTGCTGCATCAAGGCGTGGACAAGATCGTCTATCTGGACACGGACGCCCATCACGGCGACGGTGTGCAGTGGATCTTCTACGGCGACCCGAGGGTCATGACCATCTCGATCCACGAGTCCGGCCGGTACCTCTTCCCCGGCACGGGCGACGTCGACGAGACTGGAAGCGGCGCGGGGGCCGGAACCTCGATCAATGTGCCACTCGAACCGGGGGCGTCAGATGCCGACATGCTCGTCGCGCTGGACGAAGCGGCCCTTCCACTG
Organism: Chloroflexota bacterium; assembly: GCA_035653255.1. Lineage (GTDB taxonomy): Bacteria > Chloroflexota > UBA5177 > UBA5177 > JAJPKF01 > DASRCF01. Next base: position 617 of record DASRCF010000148.1, on the reverse strand, counting down.
GCCGAGGCCTTCAACCCGGACATCTTCGTCTTTCAGCTCGGCTGCGATGCCCACCGCCTCGATCCGTTGACCCATCTGCAATGCTCACTGAACGTCTTCCCGGAGATCGCACGCCGGGAACAGGCCCTCGCCCAGCGGGTCGCGGACGGGAGGGCCATCGCCGGTGGTGGAGGAGGCTATGCCTGGCGGGAAGTCGTGCCCAGAGCATGGGCGTCGATGTTCGGGATCCTATCGGGCTCGGAGCTGAGCCAGACGATGCCCGAGCGCTGGAGGGAGGCGACGGGCATCGAGGCCGAGAGTCTGACGGACGAGGAGCCGGGCGTCGATCGTCCCCTGGAGAGCACCGGCCGGACCATCCAAAGCCTCTGGCGTGCCCTCGGACGCTTTACCGGCTAGCCACCCACAGCCCAGGGCCGGCCCCTAATCCGCGAGGCGCGCCGCCGACGCTAAACCGCGATGCTCTCCACCTCGAACCCGATACTCGAAACTCGAAACCCGAAACTCGAAACTCGAAACTCGAATCCGCACCCGGGTCGGGGCCGCCGACGAAGGAGGCCGCCCGCCTGCACCACATTGGACCGAACGGGGCTCCCACCGTCCTCGCGGGCGCACTCGTC
>DASRCF010000147.1:0-9890 GCA_035653255.1 Chloroflexota bacterium | reverse complement strand
GAGACCAACCGGACCGACGAGCTGTATAAAGAGTCGCTGGACACACTTCGAGCGCTGGGGCACAAGGCACGATTCGCGGATACGTACTTCAATTACAGCATTGCGCTGAGGGAACGGGGCGATTTCGCGGGTGCGCTTGAGTACGCCCTGGAAGCCGGCCGCGCGACCGGAGCCCGATTCTAGACGCCCTTACTCGGCCGAGGTGGGCAGTTCACCGGTATACTTGCCTGTTCGTCGTGCCGTACGGTGGGTACCGTGACTTCCTATGGTGAGGAGAGCCGCGCCTCGGCGTCAGGCCGCCGCGAGACAAATACCGGTGCAGAGAATGCCGGAATATTGCCGAGACGGTTCAGGGGATCTGGTCAGGGCCTGTGCGTGTCTCGGCCGTTCTGAATCGGGTCCAGCTGTGTCTGCCGGGGCCTCCAGCGGTGGGGGACCTTCCGCGGCGGCAGTCATCCCTGGGAGAAACCACCTCTCGCATCTGAACTTGCTGAATTACAGGAACGAATTGAGTCGGCATCGAGACAGGTAGTAGGAGGTAGGAGCGGCATACGTCCTCCAGCCCACCAGCTACACCACCCTCTGCGCGGGCACAGTCCGTACGGCCATCCAAACGGCAAGTTCAGGTAATTGACGGCGTATCGGCAAATCGCCTAGGCTTGGGATAGCTCCGAGCGCCACTGCTGGATTGCCGTGCCTTACGCCATACCACTGCTCAGACGTTGGGAGTACACCATCGACGGGGAGGAAACCCCATGATCATGCGAGTTATTCGCACGGCGACCCTGCTGGCATCGCTCACTCTTGTCTCGGTATCGGGAGCGTCTGAGGCGACACAGGCCGCCACGACTTGTAGCCCTACCGGCTTCGCCCGCGATGCCATAAACCTCACGGCGGCCATCATTAATCCGGCGGGGACCGTTCGTGGCGACGTCAATGCCACCGGGTGCAACATCGGCATCTACTATGGTCCCGGGACGACGGGCTCCGTGGACCACGCCAATGTCTATGGCGCCAACTACTATGGCGTCGTCAATAACGGCGGCACAGTCACAGTCACCCAGTCGATGATTCACGACATCGGAGAGAGGCCGCTCAACGGCGACCAGCACGGCGTCGGAATCTACTTTGCCTTCGGCAACGTCGAGTCGGGGACCATCAGTCACGATACGCTGTACAACTACCAGAAAGGTGGTATTGTCGTGAACGGCCCCGGCACGTCGGCGACCGTGGACCACAACGTCGTCGAAGGGCAAGGGCCTGTCAGCTACATTGCCCAAAACGGTATCCAGTTTGGCTACGGGTCGACCGGCACCGCCAGCCAGAACCAGGTTTCCGGCAACTCGTACACGGGGCCCAGCCTGGCTGCGTCGGGCGGCATCATCGTCGTTGGCGGAGACTGTTACGGCGGCGCGACCACCGACAACGTCACCGTCGATCACAACCAGCTCACCGGCAACGACATTGGCGTCTGGTTCAGCAATCTCGATTCGAGCTGCAGCAACCCGGTCAACACCCCGACTGGAGACGTGGCGTCGCATAACATCATCACCAATAATGCAGTCAACAACACGACGGGGAATGGTCCAGGGGCGGGATATCAGGCCGGAATCGCCGACCAGGGCGACCTCGATGTCCTGGATCACAACGTCATCTCCGGGGTCGGCTACACGCCGGTCGCGAACCCTCCACCTTACTTGTTCTGCATCGACGACTCCGCCACAAATAATCTTGTCGAGTCGCACAACAACTGCTCAAAGTAGTTAGCGTCGACTTGAGGCTTGCCGATGGACGGGCGGCTGCCCCAGGATGCAGCCGCCCGTCCACTAACTCTCTCGGCAACAGTCGCGAGCCGCTCGGGCGTTCGAACTCTGACGGCACGGTGCTCCGCGGAGCGGGCCTTCGCGATCCGCGATACTGACACACGCCGGCCGTTGCATGTGCTGTCAGGCCGTTCGCTCAGGTCGCCGGCAGCGTTGTCCTCTCTTTCCGATTTTTCGATAAGAGTCTCGGCGCCTCTGTCAGATGCCGGCGGAGTCGTCTCGAGGCTGCTCCTGACAGGCACGGCATGGTGACCGGCAAGATCAAGGGGTTCGCCAGAGACTGGTCCGTCTTTATCGTGGTGCTCGTCGCCTGGCAGGTTACGGGCGGCTTGGCGTCCGCCTTCCACTTCCCTCTCCACATCCGGGCGATGATCGACGCCGACAGATTCATGTTCGGTCAAGTACCAACCGTTTGGCTGCAACAGCATCTATTCCAGGTCAATCACATCGCCTGGTACGACGTGATGAGCGTCGCAGTGTACAGTCTCCACTTTGTGCTGCCGTTGGCCGCGGGCCTTGTTCTCTGGCTCGCGAATAGGCGCCTGTACTACCGGTACGCCATCTGTTTCGTGGTGGCGTCCGTCCTTGGGTTTGCCACCTACATCGTCTATCCGGCAGCACCTCCCTGGATGGCCGTGAACCACTGCCCCAATATGAATGGGACCTGGGCCTGCGATGCCGGCGATAACTGGCGGCATTTCCTGCCGTGGTTTTACGACTCGAAGCTGCACCATTGGGTTCCCGGAGTGTATGACGTCTGGAACCTAACCAAGGCGGGCTGGGTCACCAACAAACACGGCAATCTGACCATTGGTGGCCTAACGGTCGGATTCGATCAGGTGGGGGCGATTCCCTCCGAGCACGTAATGTATCCATGGCTGGTTTTCTTGTTCTTCCGGAAGCAGTTCGGCCGTATTGGGAATCTGATGGTGGTCTACGTCAGTCTGGTCATGTTCGCCATCGTGTACACAGGCCAGCACTACGTCGTCGACGGCATCGTCGGCATCGTGTATGCCTCCGCGGTGTATGTGCTGGTGATGCGGGTCGCGCCACGGGGCCGTCGTCCTCACGCGCCATATGTGTATTCGTCCGCCCCGCAGGGCGAAGCCTCGTCCTATCTCTCCTCGGCTCCGGTAGTATGGCTCCGTCGCTGCGAGAAGGCGGCGAGGAATCGCTGAGCCAGGACCCTGCGCTTGACGAATCTGCGATACTGACACACTCCGGCCGTTGCGTAGCAGCGAGGCGTTTGCGACCAGAGACACCAAGGTTGAGGTGCTCATTGTGGCAAACCGCTATGGCCGAAAGCGTCCAAGCAACGAGGAGATCTCTGCCCTCGTGCAGGAGCAGCGGGACGAGATCGCAGAGCTGCGTGCAGCCCTGGCACGGATTGAAGGCAGACTCTTTGACTCCGGAGGTGGATCTGCTGGCTCCGGTCGGGGCATCTCGCGGGCTGGGCTGCTGAAGGCGGCCACGGCGGGCATTGTCGGCATCGGCGCCGCGGGAGTATTGGGAACGGGTATCGTCGGAGCCGAGACGGATCCGACGGCCGAGGTAGTCCGCAGCCTGCGGGTAACAGGCCCCAAGCCTTCAAGCGGCATCGGCGTCGATGCGTCCGCTGCTTCTGCCGCCTTCGCGACGGGAGTCTACGGGACCAGCACTGTGGCCACAGGCTCCGGGATTCGAGGCAAGAGCACCAACGCAGGATACGGCGTGTTCGGGACGGGCGCGACCGGAGTCCGGGGCACGGGCACAACCGGAGTGCTCGGCACCAGCGCCGCCTCTAGCGGGACCGGAGTCAGCGGGCTTGCCACGGCCTATGGTGGCAACGGAGTTATGGGCAAGACGCTCAGCGACTCGGGGACAGGCGTCTACGGCGAAGGGACGAGCAACGGGACGGGTGTGTTCGGTACTGCCCCCGGCACTGGAACCGGAGTGGCCGGTCGGGCCGGAGGGTACGGCGTGCAGGGGGAGAGCACCAACGGCTACGACGGGGTGTATGGGACCAGCAGCGGCCAGAACAACGGCGCCGGCGTCCATGGCAGCTCTGGCGATGGTCATGGCGTACTGGCAGAGAGTACTAACGGGACGGCTCTCACTGCCATTGGCTACACAGGCGTGGTGGGAAACGGAGGCGATGGCGCCGGAGTGGAAGGATACTCTGTCTCCGAAACGGGCGTCTATGGACAGTCGAGCAACTGGGCAGGTGGCTCCTTTTCCTCTGACAACGGACCCTCCTTGATCTTGGCGAGCAGCTCCGGCTCCCTGCCGGCGAACGTGCCGGGGGGCTCACTCTGGGTCAGCAACGACAATGGAGACCTGTGGTACTACAAAGACCCGAACTGGGTCCAGTTGGCATAGCCGCAGCGGCAGCGAGCCCGGCCCGGTTCAGCCGGCCGGTAAGGGCTGGGTTCACCTTCGACTGCTGACCGCGAAGATCGTTATTTGCGGTCTGCGCTCCCTCGCCTGGTCCCGGCCTCAGCGTCGGCGTTGGGATCATGACACGGGCCGGCCGTGAGTACGCCGACGGTGCAGACCAGCGTGAGGGCCGGAGACGCGCCCGGAAGAAGTAGGTTCCGGGGCCGTGGAATGAGGGGCTACCGGGCCCGAAGAGTGCGCCGCTTGTAGTGACGCCGGTCTTCCAGGGGGCGTATACAGGAGTGCAGCGAGGGGTCGGGCAGTAGGCCACCTCCACGTCCTCGACGGCTGCGCCGGAGAGGGGTGCGACTGCCCAGGTCACGCGGTAGCTGTTTGAGGCGGGGCTCGACCTTGTAACCTGGACGGGAACGGTGATCGTCCCGTGACTTCTCGGGTGCCCGGGGTCTCGGTAGGAGAACGACCCCGACGCATTGAACGCGTGAGAGATGATGGAGCCGGCTCTGATACCGGTCAGGCGAAACCGTTCCCCGCCGCCCTGGCCGATGATGGTGTGGGTATCCGGCGCCTGAATCAGCCATGTCACGGTGTGACCGAGGGGGACGGTGCGAGAAGGGTTGACGAAACCCGAGGCGAGGTCGAGCACGTAGGTCTGGGCCTTGCCGGACGTGCCGATCGAGCCGATGGCGCCGCCATTCGCCTCGCTGAACCAGATGTTGCCGTCAGGACCCAACGTGACGCCCGCCGTTCCGCTGTTGCCACGCACCAGAATGCCGTCGCCCTCGCCATTGGTGGTGATGGCAGTCATGTTCCGGTACAGAGAAGAGACCCACAGCCGGCCGTCGGAGCCCGCGGCGATCTCACCGCCCGCGCCCCACGGAGCCGGGAACTCGGTGACGGTGTGCGGACTCTTGACCAGCATCCGGCCCACTGAGCTGCGACCGTAGTCCACGAACCAGAGGTTGCCGTCGGGACCGATCGTGAGCGCCATGGGGAAGCTGGTCTTGTCCGGGGTAGGCGCTTTGAGGCCAAAGACCTGGAACTCGCTCATGGCGCCTGGATCGGAGGGTGAGAACCTGCCGATGGCGGAGTCGCCGGGGTCTGTGAACCACATGTTGCCGTCGGGTCCGGCCACGATCGCCGAGGGAGCGGGGTTGGTGAAGGGCGCCGGATAATCGGTGACCCGGCCAGCCTGAGTGATGCGACCGATAGTGCCGCCGGCAGGATCCGTGAACCAGAGGTTGCCGTCAGGGCCGGCGGCTATGCCGGCGGGCTCGGCAGGGTAGGGAACGGAGAACTCGGTCAGCGTGCCGGATGTCGTCAGCCGGCCGATCTTGCCGACTCCGGGCTCAGTGAACCAGAGGTTGCCGTCGCGCCCGGTGGTGATCGCGCCGAGGGTGGTCACGGTGGGCACCTTGAAGAAGGTGACGGCGCCAGAGGGCGTGTAGCGCCCCACCTCGGTGTAGGTTCCGTACTTCACGTCGCCGGCATACTCAGTGAACCAGAGATTGCCGTCGGGACCAGGGGTGATACCCGCCACTTGAACTTGTGGATCCGTGAACTGGCTCTGCGTGACGGTGTAGGTTCGAGCCTGGCTGGGCGTGAACCGCCCGATCTGGCCGTAGGGTCCGGTAGCGAATACGTTGCCCGCGCTATCGGCGGCGATCGCGCCGACAGGCTTGCCTGCTGTGTCCGGAAACCGGGTAACCGCGCCGCTCTCGGTCACTTCAAAGAGGTCGCCTCCATATTCGACCCAGATGGTTCCGTTGGCAGCCAGCGTCAGGTCTTCGGTCGCCGCACCGGTGGCTTCTTCGCTGAGGCTCAGTGTGTGCCTCCAGACGGCCCCGGTCGCGACGGTGATCGAGCCCACGCCCCGACTGGTCGAGCCCGCTGCTCCAGACCAGCCGAACCACACCTTACCTTTAGGATCGACGATGAGACGGGTCGCCTGGGCGCCCTTGGGCAGGCCCAGCGGGTATTGCTTGACCGCCCCGGTCGAGACGCCAACTCTGCCGGCAACGCCGGCGGAATCCACATACCACATGTTGCAGTCGGGGCCGAGCGAGACATCGTTTACGGCTCCGGCTCCCGGCAGCGACACCGTCTTGACTCCGAACGTCGCGGGGTTGACGGCGGCGAGGGCTTCCTGCTGGGATCCTTTCGCCGTTTGCCAGCTCTCTCCGACCCAGATTCTTGAGTCACAGGGACCGAAGGCGATGCCGGAGAGGGCGAACTTGCTGATCCCCTTCTGAGCGGCGTCGGGCAGCGAGACCTGAGTAACGGCGCCGCTCTGGCTGACCCGAGCAAGCCTGTTCAGCCCCGTTTCGACGACCCAGACGTCTCCACTGAGATCGACGGTGAGCCTGCCGGGGGCTGCGCCCTTTGGAAGTGGTATTGCGGTTCCGGTTCGGGGCATGGCGGAGGGGCTGTACGGGATTCGGATGAGCGCGTTCGCAGCCGTGTCCGACTGATAGATCACCGGAGGGAGGGAAGAAGCGTCAGCCGCGGTGCGCGTCATCCGGGAGGCAGGCGCGTGCTGATTGTTGTGGAAGATCATGTCTTCGAACTGCTGCTGCTGTTGCATCTCCTCCATCACCTGTTGCGCTGTCGGCTGGGATTCGGGCTCAGGGTAGAACGTCTGGCCGGAGTTGACGTCGATGTATACCCAGCCGTTTCCATCCCAGGCTGCCTTGACATGGTGACCGTTGAGGATGCCCTCCGGCGGTCCGGTGAAGGCGGGAGGCGATTGAGGGCCGAAGATATCCCCTCCGCCGCAGTCCTTGTCACATCCCGCCAGGAACACGGCCAGGATGGCGTACATCAAGAAGAACTTCAGGCGTGCCCGCGGAATGCGCCGAGGGGCAAGCCATGGTAGAAGTCTCCGCATCATGCTCCGTGCTCCAAGACGAGCGCCTGGTCGATTCCGCCGCTGGTTGAATAACCCGCCGCCCAACAGCCGTCAGGGGAAGGCGCGCAGGCAATGGTGTCCAGGACGCTGGGACTGGGTAGATTCGACGCCGCCGGGACCTGAACCGCCCAGGTGGACCCGTTCCACGAGCCCGCTAGCCCCTGAGGTCTGCCACTGGAGTCGTCATACCCCGCCACCTCGCAGGCTCCAGCCCCAATGCAGAACACGGCGGTTAGCTCACCGTACCCACCCCCCTCCATGGAAGCGGGAACCGGGATCTGTTTCCAGGTCGACCCTTTGAGCTGGAGCGCTATCGGCGTCCCGCTCCCCGATTCGTCGGTCTGCACGCCGACGGCGAGGCAGGTCGCGCTCGTGGCGCACGAGATGCCGTTCAGCCCTTCGTCGAGTGACGGCGCTGGAAGAGGAGATTCATCGCGAAGCGAAGCTCCAGAGCTCTGCAGCGCCACGGGAACATCGAAGCCCGAGGAGACCTGTGCCGTTCCGACCAGGACGCATTCTCCTACCGGTGCGCACGACACTCCGTTCAGCAGCTCGTAGCCCGCCCCGTTCTGACCCGCCGTTCCAGGCGGGGGTACGGCCACATTCGACCATGTCGATCCGTTCCAACGGATGGCCAAAGGTTGCGCGGAGGCGAAGGCCCCGGTAGCCCAGCAGTTGGAGGCAGATGCGCACGCGATGCCTGCCAAATTGTGATTGAGGGTTGCACCCGGTGCCGAAGGATAGCCGGGATTGACCGTCGGCTGCTCCCTCCACGACGTCCCTGTCCATCGGAGAGCAAGGGTTTGGGAGTAGCCGTCGGTGTCGAAGCGGTAGCCCACCGCCCAACACGCGTTCACCGCAGTGCAGGTGATGGCGTTCAGGGAGCCTCCTCCAGTGGGCTCGTCGAATTTGTCGAAGGCGATGAGGTACGGCGTCGCAGCGATACTCCACTTGCCGTTGGAGAGGCGGAGCGCCAGAGGCTCGCGGATGTTGCGTATGGGATCGCGGTAGTAGCCCACTGCGAAACACGTGCTGACCGCCGGGCAGGCCATGCCGGTCAACCTGGAGGGAGTGGAGATTTGGATCTCCAACAATTTGGGAGCGGACCATGAGGAGCCGTTCGAGGAAATGGTGAATGTTCCGGATATCGGTGCGCCTGAGGGAGAGATGCCGGCGCCCAGACCGACGGCCAGACAATGAGACGACGTGGGACAGGCGATCGCGGTGGCGTCGGGATATCCCAAGGACGGCACTCCCGGCGTCGATACCGCTACCGCTTTCCACACTCCGCCGGAGAGCGCCAGACCGAAGAGGGAGACAGGGCCGGAAGTGGTGGCCGACTGGCCCAAGCCGACACACGAGCCGGGACTGGAGCAGGCCAGTGAGTCAATGGTGTCGGTGGCGCCGGAAGATCCGGGCTCGGGGGCTGGGATCTGAGCCCAGGTCGAGCCGCTCCATCTGAGGAGAACGTTGGAGCCGGCGCCGGAAGTCGCATATCGAGATCCGCCGGCAAAGCATAGGTGGGTCGACGCGCAGGCGATGTCCTCGAGGTACAGGCCTGAGGAGTTGGGAATGGTTTGGCTGGTCCAGGAGGAGCCGGTCAGCTTCAGGATCTGGATCCGGGAAGTGTAGGTCGAGGTGTTAAGGAGCTCACTCAGGGCGAAGCAAGACCCTCCCACAACACAGGTCATGCGTGAGATCAACATACGAAACCCGGAGGGCGGCGAGGGAAGATGGACAAGTTTCCATGCGGAGCCGTTCCACTGAAGTGCCAGTGGCGTGGCCTGGCCTCCGGGCGGGGTTACCGAGCCCAATGCCCAGCAGTCGGTGAGCGAGATGCAGGCGACCGTTCGCAGCTGGCTGTTGGACGAACCGGATGAGGGGAAGCTGGTCATGGCCCAGCCGGCGCCGTTCCACGACATGATCAAGCTCCCCGTGGTGGCGCCTGAGAAGGTCTCGCCGGAGGCGAAGCAGAGCTTCGTGGCGGGACAGGCAACGGATAACAGCTCACTGCTGACGCCAGTGGGAACTGGGGCCGCCGCCTGTGACCAGCTCGATCCGTTCCAGTGCATGATCAGCCCAGTACGTCCTCGCAGGACGCCGACGCCGAAGCAAGAGCTGGCGGAGTTGCACGCGACTTGGTCCAGAGTCGCCGTCGCCGGCCGCTGGATCGCCGGCAGAGACGCCGGCTTCCATATGGCGCCGCTTCCAGCCTTGGTGACCGCGCCGACGGTCGAAGGCGGCTGAAGCGCGGCCACAACGAGCAGGACGATCGTCAGACCAAGGAATGGACGGAACCGGAGGGAGAGCCATCTTCTGCGTCCTCCGGCCGTCAATCCGCGTCCCCTCACAGCCACTGCTCCGCCCGGCTCCCTTTCGTACGTAGATTCTAGTCGGACGTGGCTGTGACAGTCAACGGCCGTGGGGCTGGTCACCAACTGTAAGAGGGGAGTTCTGGCATCGCGGCTATGGCGATCTCGACTGCCAGGTAAGCGCGTTCGGCCTGGAGGCGCTGCCGTCAAGAAAAGCCAACCGGAGTTGCGTTCGTCTCAACCCGATCCTTACCTGCACTCAAATTTTCTTCTTTACGTTGCGGCGGAAACGGCGCCTCAAGCTGACCTACGATATGAACGTAACCAAAAGCATCGCGGCGCGACTTCGCTCGACGGAGCTCGTGAACACTCCCTCATCCGAGAGCGAGCTGTGCCGGGTCGAGAAAGGAGATCATGGACGATACCGTGTAACGCTACCCGCGGGCCATTGAAAACACTGATGACAAGCAGAAG
>DASRCF010000146.1:0-2923 GCA_035653255.1 Chloroflexota bacterium | reverse complement strand
CGGTAGCCGACGAAGGTGTAGTCCAACGACCCGTAGCCTTGCGTTCGTGACTTGAGCTCGTCGTAGAAGTCGACGATGAGCTCCGACAGCGGCAGATCGTACTTGAGTAGAACGCGCTGCTCGGCCACGTAGTCCATGCTCGTCATCACACCTCGCCGGCTCTGCGCCAATTCCATGACCGTGCCCACGAACTGCGGCGGGACGAAGAGCGAGGCCGCAACCCAAGGTTCTTGAATCCGGGCGATCTCATTGGCCGGAGGTAGTAGTGACGGGCTGTCCACCACCTCTTCACTGCCGTCCGTGCGGGTGACGTGGTATTCGACACTCGGCGCCGTGGTGAGCAGCTCCAGGTCGTACTCTCGCTCCAGACGCTCCTGCACGATCTCCATGTGCAGAAGGCCCAGGAAGCCCGCCCGGAACCCGAATCCGAGGGCGACCGAGTTCTCGGGCTCATAGGTCAGACTGGCATCGTTGAGGCGGAGCTTGTCCAGGGCATCGCGGAGGACGGCATAGTCCTCACCCGCGGTGGGAAACAGGCCCGCAAACACCATCGGCTTGGCCGGCTGATAGCCGGCCAGCTGCGCGGCAGCCGGCCGTCCTGCGAGGGTGATGGTATCCCCTACCTGCACGTCGCGCACGTTCTTGGAGCCGGTGGCAATGTATCCGACTTCTCCGGCTTGGAGGGTGGAGGCCGGCGTCATCTGCGGGCGGAAGTAACCAATCTCCGGCGCTTCGGTCTCGACGCCTCCGCCCATGAGGCGCAACCGGTCACCCGCCTTCACTTCTCCATCGACTATGCGAACATAGGCAATCACACCCTTGTAGGCGTCGTAGTGAGAGTCGAAGATCAGCGCCCTGAGCGGCAGGCTTGGATCGGCCCTCGGGGGTGGAATCCGGGCCACCAGCGCTTCCAACAAGGATGGGATGCCGGTGCCTTCCTTTGCGCTGACAAGCAGGGCCTCCGCGGGATCGAGCCCGATGACCTCTGCCAGCTCCCGCTTGACCTCCTCAACGTCGGCGCTGGGGAGGTCGATCTTATTGATCACAGGGATGATGGTGAGGTCTTGGTCCAGCGCCAGGTAGACGTTGGCGAGGGTTTGCGCCTCCACCCCTTGTGTCGCATCGACAACCAGCAGCGCTCCCTCGCAGGCAGCCAAGCTGCGCGATACCTCGTAGGTGAAGTCGACGTGGCCAGGAGTGTCGATGAGATTTAGCTCGTACTGGCGGCCGTCAACCGACCGGTATCCCATCCGCACCGCCTGGAGCTTGATGGTGATGCCTCGTTCTCGCTCCAGCTCCATCTGGTCCAGCAGCTGCTCAGTCATATCGCGTCTGGCGACGGTTTGTGTATCTTCTAATAGGCGGTCGGCAAGCGTAGATTTGCCGTGGTCGATATGGGCGATGATGCAGAAGTTGCGGATGGTGGAGGCATCCATCTACCGTCGGCCCCGAAAATAAATAAACATCTGCTTAAGTATATGGAATGACCCCAGCACTTCCGGCTGTGTGGGCATGAGATGTGCACGACCTGACCGGCGGGTAACCGGCCGGATTATCAACGAACCGAGGAGTGGAGAATGTCTGACGAGAACGAGTGGCGGCGTCAGCTGCTGGGGGCTGTTCTGGCCGCCGCGGCCCGCACAGCAGTTGAGTATGCGACGAATCCGAAAGCTCGCGACGAGAGCGTGGAGGAGATGAAGTCGAAGCTCGCGGACATCGACTACAACGCTCTGGCCAAGGTGCTGAGCCGCAGCATCGACCAAATGGCCTCCGCCGCAAAGGCGGCGCTCAACGAGGCCATCGACAACATCCAGGATACGGCCGAGGAGGCGGTGGAGGCAGCGGCTGAGAAGGCTCAGTCCCAGCTCGGAAGCAAGAAGCGCGGCGGCAAGGGCAAGCTGTTCCTCGGGCTGCTGCTGGGTGTGGTGGCCGGCTTCTTCCTCCTGAACGAGGATCGCCGCAATCAGCTCATGGACAAGTTAACGGGAGCATCCGGCCCCATCGACAACACCCAGATCTGGACCCCGCCGGCTCCCTCTTCGCCCCCGCCTGCCTCAAGCGCATCAACCCCGCCGGCTTCGACGTCAACTGCTCCGCCGGCGACGCCCTCCCAGGGACAGAGCGATGAACAGCGGACCGACTCCATCAAGGCGGTCACCGAGGACAGTGTTGCGGGAGCCAGCTCCGGCGCCCAGCCCAAGACCGAATCCTCGAAGGCCAAGGAATCAACGTCGGGCTCCTCTAAGGCAGGGGAGACATCCACCGGGTCCAAGAAGGAGGAGCCGGGGGCATCCAAGAGCGGCTCCTAACTCCGCTCAGCGCTAGCCGAGCATGAACGGTGGTGGCCATTACGGCCACCACCGTTTTTGAACTGAAATCAGAGGATTTGCCGGTCAGCAGCCGGGTCTAACCCTCATTCTCCCTGCGACCCCAGGCGTCAGCTCTCGCGGCTTCGGCTTCGAACCCCGCGCTCGATCTCCCGTTCCGCATCTCGACGGGCAATGGCTTCACGTTTGTCGTACTCCCGCTTCCCGTGGGCGACGGCCAGCTCGACCTTGGCCCTCCCGTCCTTCAGGTAGAGCTGGAGCGGGATGATGGTCTGGCCTCGCTGCGATGCCTGGCGGGCCAGCGCCGCAATCTGAGATTTATGCAGCAGAAGCTTACGATCGCGCAGAGGCTCGTGATTGGTCCAGCTGCCCTGGAGATATGGCGCGATGTGGGCGTTCACGAGCCAGGCCTCACCGCGATCGACCCTCGCATAGGCATCGCGTAAGTTAACGCGGCCCTCGCGGATCGACTTGATCTCAGTTCCTCGGAGTACCAGGCCGGCTTCGATTCGATCTTCGATGAAGTAGTCGTGGAAGGCGCGGCGATTTGTCGCCACCACCTTGTGGCCTTGGGAAGGCTTCGAAGCGGAGCGTTT
>DASRCF010000145.1:0-29073 GCA_035653255.1 Chloroflexota bacterium | reverse complement strand
ATGGGCGGAGCCGCGAGAGCTGCAGATCCACATCACCGCCGATGTTGCCCTGGCCCAGTGGTGGTACTACCTGACGACCCGGGACACCGAGTGGCTACGCGAGCACGGTTTCAAGGTCATGCGTGAGTGTGCCGACTTTTGGGTAAGCCGGGTCGAGTGGAACGATGCCGAGGCTCGCTACGAGATCCGTGGCGTGCAGTGCGCGGATGAGTACGCCGTCGGAGTGGATAACGACGCCTTCACCAATGCCGCCGCTCGGGAATGTCTGCTCGTCACCACCCGGGCGGCGGAGGTGCTGGGAGAGACAGCCGAGCCGGCATGGAGCCGCGTCGCCGCCCTGATTCACATACCCTATGACACGGAGCGGCGCATCGATCTCGAATTCGACGGGTACGACGGCCGGGTCACGAAGCAGGCTGATGTGGAGCTGCTTTCGTACCCCCTCACCTACGTGATGGACCCGGGCCAGACGGCGCGAGACCTGGAGTTTTACTCGGGCAGGGTCGACGAGGCCGGAGGCCCGGCCATGTCGATGAGCGTGAACTCGATTCTCTGGTCATGGCTCGGCCGGGCTGACGAAGCCTACGAGTACTTCACTCGAAGTTATCGCCCCAACGTCAGCGGCCCCTTCTATGCCTTCAGCGAAACGCCGGAGAACGCCTCGTATACGTTCTGCACGGGTCTCGGCGGTTTCCTTCAGACCGTAATCTTCGGATTCAGTGGCCTTCGAATCGGCTCCTCGGAGCGTGAGCATGATACTCAGCTTCCTTCCCACTGGCAACGGCTACTGCTCCGAAACGTCTACCTGGGTGGCGGACGTCGCACCATCGAGATCGAAGGACGAATGGAGGGCCACACCGCTGCTGGTTGAGCCTCAGCCCTTGAGCCCGGTTCGTGAGAGTCCTTCGATGATGTATCGCTGGGCGAAGATATAGACGATCAGAATAGGCAGGATGACGACCAGTGCCCCGGCCATGATCTCGGGTGTGTAGTTGACGTAGCCGAAGGAGAAGTTGGCCAGGCCTACGGGTAGGGTGTACATGCTCGGCACCCCCGCCGTGATGACTTGCGGCATGAGGAAGCTATCCCAGCTGCCCTGGAACTGGAGGATGGCCAGCGTTGCCAGCGCAGGCTTGGATAAGGGCAGGGCGATCCGGCGGTACATGCCGAAGCGGGTCAAGCCGTCCATGCGCCCTGCTTCCTCCAGCTCGATTGGAAGCTGCATGAAGAATTGCCGCATCATGAAAATGCCGAACGCCGTCACCAGGAAGGGAATGGTCAGTCCTTGATAGGTGGCGATCCAGGGGCCGCCAAGGAAGCCAGGGACCTTGGCAAGGATGATGTAGACCGGCACGATGGTCATGGCGACCGGCACCATGAGCGTCGCCAGGACCAGGTAGAACAGGAAGTTGCGTCCCGGGAAGCGCATGCGGGCGAAGGCATAGCCTGCCAGCGAGTCGAAGAATAGATTCCCCAGCATCACCACCACGGCGACGATGACGCTGTTCTTGAAGTAGGTCAGGAAGTCGACGGGAAAGCCAAGACTCTTGAGTCCCAGCACCACCTGCCAGGCAGAGGCGGTCGGGTGGAGCGGGATTCCCGTGGGTGGAACCTGCGCGGCCTCCGGCAGACTCTTGAACGAGGTGAGCAGAGACCAGACGAAGGGCACGCAGGTGAGCACCGTGTACACCAAAAGAATGATGTAAAAGAGCCCGAGCCTGCTGACGTGAAGCGCACCGCGGCGCCGCACTCCGATGGACATGCCCATTAGAACGCGCCCTCCTCCTGGATGAATCGGCGGACGAGTAGAGTGGCACTCAGGATGATGATGAACATGACGAATGAGATCGCAGCCGCCTGCCCGTATTGCACGTCGCTGAGGGCCGTGATGTAGATGTATAGCACCAGAGTCAACGTGGATGTTCCGGGTCCGCCGGTCCCGGTCGATGCCACGAAGACCTGGTCGAACACTTGAATGGTTCCAATCAACCCGGTTGCCACGATCAGGAAGAAGGCCGGCCGGATCAATGGGATGGTGACACGGGTAATCGTGCGCCACGCATTAGCCCCATCGATCGCGGCGGCTTCATACAGCTCTCTGGGAACATCCTGCAGCGCGGCCAGGAAGATGATCATATAGGTGCCGCTGGTGGTCCAGATGTTCAGCCCCATGATCGACTTGAGCACGAGGTTGGGGTCGCTTATGAAGCCGACCGGTCCAGCCCCCAGCTTGCCGATGAAGTAGTTGACCAGGCCCTGGTCGGAGAAGAGCCAGAGAAAGAGCAGCGTGATGGCTACCGAAGAGGTGACCGAGGGGAAGTAGAACACTGTACGGAAGAACTTCTTGCCGTAGATGTTCTGGTTGACGATCACGGCTAGTCCGAACGCCAATGTTGTCTGGACTGGGACCACGATTGCCGCGAACTCCAGCGAGTTGACGACGGCGGGCCAGAAGGGGTTGTAGGGGTTGGTGTCGAAAACGGCCTTGTAGTTGTCCAGGCCCACCCACTTCGGCGTATCGACGATGTGCCAATTGGTGAAGCTGATCCCCAAATCGAAGATCATGGCGACCAGGAAGAAGACCAGGAAGATCGCCATAGGTACCAGAAGGAAGAGGTATCCCATGATGACGTCTTCCCTGCGGTACTGCTTCGCCCACCTTCGGATTCTGCCTGGTGGTTTCCCCTGAGGGGCTCGCACCGCAGGCGTCAACGCTCCCAGCTCAGTTGGTAGGCCCGTCACCTCGTCCGACCTCGCACTGTCAACAACTTCCGGTCGTCGCCCTCCAACGAGTCAAGTGTACGTCGGGTGCGGTGGGGCAGCCTATTGGGGGATTCAGGTCTCCGTCACCGATGTAAGGGGAAGACCCTTGGAACACGGGGGCTGAGCCGTTCCCGGCAAAGACAAGAGGGCCGCGGCGGAACGCCGCGGCCCTGCATGTTCAGTTACTTACGGATGAGTCGACAACCAGTGGTTGATGGCGTTGGTTACGTCGACAACGGCTTGCTTTGCCGTCATCTGACCCTTGGCAACCTTGACAAGATCGTTGTTGAGGATGCTATAGGGGCCGTTCGGATCGGTGTACCGCGGCCTGAAGAGGTAAGCCTCCGCGTGCTTGGCACCCTTGAGGAATACTCCGTCGCCAGCCGGCGCACTGATGCTCTTGCGAGCGGGTAGGACCTTGAAGAGGTCGACCCACTGCTTCTCACCAACCTTGCCGGTCAGGTAGCTGAGCAGCTTCCAGGCAGCCGCCTTGTTCTTGGCATGAGGGTTCATGGAGTAGGCCACGGTGTAGAGGTAGTTCCCGTTGACCGGAAGCGGGTAGATCTTGTAGCGGAGCTTGGGATACGTTGTCTGGAGGTACGGAATGATCCAAGGACCTTCCCACACCATCGCAGCCTGACCAGGACCAAACTCGCCACCGGACCAGCCCTGCTGCGCGTTCGGATAAGCGGCGCATCCCTTCTTGACCAGGCTTGCCCAGAGGCTGATGGCCTTGACGCCGGCCTTGCTGTTGATCTCGGCCTTGTTCTGGGCCTTGTTGAGGACGTGACCGCCGAGTGACTGCAGCAGGGGGTTCCAGCGAGCCTGATCGGGAGCAAGCCCAGCCCCGTAGACGTCCTTATGCCCGTGTTTCTTCTCGTAATTGCGGATCTTGCAGGCGTCGGCAGCGAAGCCGCTCCAGTTTGTCGGGGCCTTGCCCATCTTGGCGGCCTTCCAAATGCCGGTGTTGATCTCCATGGCCAGCGTGGAGTAGTCCTTATCGATACCGTAGATCTTGCCCTTTACCGTGAAGCCGCTTCGAAGACTCTTGTAGATGTCGCCGTAGTTGTAGGCCTTGTCTTTCTTGATGAAGCTGTTCAACGGGTACAGGGCTCCGGCTTCCTGCCAGGCCAGGAACTTGTCGGAGTTGACGTAGAAAATATCCGGCCCACCACCGGCGCTGATGGAAGACAGGATGGTGGTCGGATAGGTGTTGCCGTTGTACTCGACCAGCTTGACCTTGATGTTCTTGTTGGCCTTCTGGAAGTTGTTGATGACCTTCTGCAGGTCCTTGGGCTCGGCCGGGGTCGAAGCCCAACCGGCGATGGTGACAGTCGTCTTCGAGGCATGTACCGTCTTTGCCGCCACCTGGCTCCCGGCCACGACTGTGAAAGCCGCTATGACTGCCAGTGCGACGGCCAGATTGACGATTGCAAATCGCTTTCGCATTGCTATTTCTTTCTCCACCATGTTTGATGTTTGCCGGACAGGTTTCTATGAGTCTGGCCGCTTCCGGCGACAGCGGACCATCACGTCGCTGGCTCTCTGATAACCACCCCCCTTCCATGCAGAAAGATTCCAGCTCGGGTCTTTATCAGTCGACTATTGGGCACCGCGCCATAACCCTACCCCCTCGGGTGGGGTGTGCCGCATCTACCCATCTGTCCTCAACCTGAACATATCACCGGAGGATGACTAACAGGTGAAAAGCGACAGAAAGACTCGGTCTCTCCCTGTGCAGATTTCCGCGGCGTCTCTGGTGACCTGGACAAGTGCGCCGGAAGGCCGGGCCACCGCCTTAACCGGTGAGGCTCAGCCAGAGGAAGTCGTGAGCCTGCAGGACAACAGGGTACTCCGCCGATTCGATCATGGGAAGCTCACCGTTGTCGAGGATGTTCAGCGGGACGACACCTGCGCAGTCCGGCAGATCGAGTAGAGCCTCCTGTGGCCGATCGGACAGGTTGAAGACGCCCAACACCGCCGCTTCCGGCGTGCGGCGGATAAAGGCGAATATCGCCGGATTGGCCGGCCCGACCGGCTCGAAGGAACCCAACCCAAACACCGGCCACTGCTTCCGAAGCGCGATGCAGTGTCGGAGCCATAGGAGCAGCGAGCCGGAATCTCGAGCCTGAGTCTCGACGTTGACGGCACGCCAGCTGTATGGAGGCTTGGAGATGAGTGGTGAGCACAGGCAGTCCCGGGTCGCCGTGCTGAAGCCGGCATTAGCGGCACTCGACCACTGCATGGGAGTTCGCACGCCATCCCGATCCTCCAGGGAGATATCGTCACCCATGCCGATCTCATCTCCGTAGTACAGAAATGGTGAGCCCGGCAGCGACAGAAGCAGGCCATGCATCAGCCGCAGCACCTCATCGGAGTTATCAAGCAGCGGCGTCAGGCGGCGGCGGATACCGAGGTTAAGGCGCATGCGGCTGTCGGGAGCGTACGTGGTCCACATGTACTCCCGCTCAGCCTCGGTTACCATCTCCAGTGTCAGCTCGTCGTGGTTGCGGAGGAAGATCCCCCACTGTGCTCCAGCACGGGTGGGTGGAGTTCGGGCGAGGATGTCGAGGATTGGCCCTCGATTCTGGAGCTTGACCGCCATGAAGAGCCGGGGCATCAGAGGGAAGTGGTAGTTCATGTGACACTCGGGATGCTCACTCGATCCGAAGTAGGCGGCCGCCTCCTCGGGCCACTGGTTGGCCTCCGCCAGCAAAAGCCGGGCGTCGCCGCCGGCGGGGGCCCCAAACTCCTCGTCGACCATGGCTCGTAGGTCTGCCAGAAACCTGTGTGTCTCCGGCAGATTTTCACAGTTGGTTCCCTCCCGCTCGTAAAGGTAGGGAACCGCGTCCAGGCGAAAGCCGTCCAACCCCAGGTCCAGCCAGAAGCGGACGACGTCGAACATGGCCTCGTGGACGGCCGGATTGTCGTAGTTGAGGTCTGGCTGATGGTGGTAGAAGCGATGCCAGTAGTACTGTCCCGCCAATTCGTCCCAAGACCAATTGGACACCTCGCTGTCGCAAAAGATGATTCGCGCCTCGGCATACCTCGAGGGGTCGTCGGACCAGACATACCAGTCCCGATGAGGACTGTCGCGACTGGAGCGAGCTGACTGAAACCATGGATGCTGGACGCTGGTGTGGTTGACGACAAGGTCCATGATGACCCGCAGTCCTCGCTCATGAGCCATGTCGATCAGCTGCTTCATGTCGTCCATCCGGCCAAAGACCGGCAGCAGGCTGTAGTAGTCGGACACGTCGTACCCCCCGTCACGAAGCGGGCTGGCGTTCACGGGGAGAAGCCAGACACAATCGACGCCCAGCCACTGCAGGTAGTCGAGCCGGCTGATCAGGCCCTGGACATCGCCGCAACCGTCGCCGTTGGAGTCCTGAAACGAGCGCACCGACACTTCATAGAACACGGCTGTCCGGTACCATGCCGGCCCTGCGGCAGCCGTGGCTTGCCGGTCAACCATGAGCAGGTGAGGGCTCGACCCGCGGTGCGGTCAAATGGGAGTGACTCCTGCGTTCGCTCTCCCGCTTTCGGCTGAAGGCTCATGTGCTGCCGTCAGGAAGGCACAGCCGGCGGCAACCAAGGGCAGGGCGGCAACCATGAAGAGGGTGTCGCGGGGTCCGGCATGTTTGGAAACTGCCGAGACCACGAAGGTAATCACTCCCGAGAGTCCGAATCCGAGGCCCAGCGTGAGTCCGCCCGCGAGGCCGGTGTTGTTGGGAAGGAACTCCTGGGCCTGTACGACGGTGACCGAGTTGGAGGCGAGGATGGCGCATCCTGCCAGAGCCATCACCGGCCAGGAGCTCAACCCCGGCAGCAAGCCGAAGCAGAAGATCAGGGGTGCCGCCGCCAAGAGCGACCACACGACGACGGGCCTTCTGCCGATCCTGTCCGATAGCCTTCCGGTGTACAGGCCGGTGATCGCCCCTGCCAGCAGGAAAATCGAGCTGCCGTAGGACCCCCAGGCGGGGGGCAGGCCCTGGGAATGGAAATACAACGGAGCCAGAAAGATCACGCCCGACATGGCGCCGCTGCGGATGGCGATAACCAACACGATGAGCCCTAGCGGCCGGAGGTGGACGCGCGCCTCGCGCAAGCTCTGCCCCGTGCTCTGCACGGTGTGCGAACGAGCCGGCGGCGCGAATTTGAATAGGAGGGCAGTGCATAGAAGTCCCGGAATCGCCAGCAGGATGGTCCAAGCATTGCCGATGGCGAACATCGTCGCGGCCAGCACAGGCCCGAGCCCGTACCCCAGATTTCCGCCCATGGAGAAGATGGACATGGCCCAACCGCGCGACTGGCCCGCCATCCGGTTCACCATCGACGCACCCTGCGGATGGAATGCGGCGGTACCCACACCGCCTACCGCCACCAGGGCGAAGATGACCCAGGCCGATGGCGCGATGATCAGTAGGCTCATGGCAGTGCCGATCCAGACCGGCCCCGCCACGGCGAACCAGCGGCGGCCGCTGCGATCCGAGATGATGCCGAACAGCGGCTGGAGGACGGACGACCCCCCGAGATAGACCAGGATCATGACTCCGGCAACGGGCGCCGTCAGCCGTCCGTCGAGGACAAAGTATGGCGCCAGCGACGTGGCAAGGTTGCCGTACATGTCGTTGGTGAAGTGGCCGAAGCCCAGCAGCGAGACGCGGCGCATGTCGGCCTGGACTACAGGAGCGCCGGCTGGGGCCGGGAAGTCATGAGCGAGCGCCGGCAGCATCTCCTCCCAAAACGGGCGATGAACGGCCGTCCGCCCAGTGGCCCGCTGTTTGCTCATTCTAGGAATCGGACTTTCTTCGAAGGCAGCCGGCGGACAAACGCCAAGTCGAAGGGTCCGATGCAGGATCGACCACTTGAGGGTTGCCTGGGCGACGCGCATGCCCCGTTGAGGGGAAGGCGAGTTAAGGACTAAGAGAATACATACGGCTATGGTATAAAATCGCACTGCCGGAGGGCTGTGGGCATGTCACGGGGACGTTGGATTCTGGTCGGGCTGATAGTCGTCCTAATCTTGGGCGGGTCGTCGTTTTGGGCCAGGGAGGTTGTCGCCGGGGAGCTTGCTCACTCCGCGTACTCCAGCGCGGTTTCCCGCCTTGCCGCCGACCTTCGAAAGGCGCAGTCCGACGGACTTTCAACGTCGCTCCTCCTGCCGACCCAGCAAAGGGCCACGCAGGTGGAGGCCAGGCGGCCTCCGGCTCAGAACGGGTTCTGGAACGATACCACCAGTCCCTTCTACAACGCCCAAAGCCGCCGCCTGAATCAGCTCGATCGGGCGCTCCATCAAGAGGTCCGGGCGGTTACGGCGAAAGCGAGTGCCAACGCGCACTGGATTCTGTGGAAGTACCAGCGCGAGATCGATGGCGCTCAGCTCGCCGGCCTGAGCACAAGGCCGGACGTACGACGACTGGCGATCGACCGACTGGCATTGGCCAGGGCTCGAACCGACCGGGACTTCCGGAACGTTGCCGCCAAGGGTGAGCCGGAGCGGGTGGCACTGGCCCGGTTGCTGGAATCCAGAAGCGCTCGGCTACACAGCATAATCAGCGCGGCCAAGGCATCGGGAGCGCCAATCGGCTACATTCGTCAGTCGATCAGAAATTCACTCTCCTCCGCTCAGCAGGACCTGGCGGACATCGAATACTTCGACAAACATCCGGCCTACGCGGGCTGGCTGAATCGAACGGCTCATGCCGCTCTGACCCGGACGAAGCTGTCGAAGGCGGCCGTCGGAGCCGCGGATGTCGAGATGATAGCGGGGCTGATCCACCAGGAGATGAATCGCGAGACGCCCGCACAGTGGATTCTCGTATCAACAGAGGGCGAGTGGATGAACTGGTACCAACACGGAACGCTGCTGGGCTCCACGTTGGTGACCACCGGGAATCCGGCGCTGCCAACCCCCCATGGACATTTCTCCATCATCGCCGAGTTCCATCCTTTCACCTTCGTATCGCAGGATCCCGTCGGTTCTCCCTATTACTACCCGCCCTCGCCCGTGAGCTATGCGCTCGAGTTCCAGAATCAGGGCTACTATATTCACGACGCTCCCTGGCGCTCCGTCTTCGGGCCGGGTACTGATGGTGCCGGCCAACCGGGCACCAACTACGGCGGCAGTCATGGATGCGTCAACGTCCCTCTGAACGTGGCCGCATTCCTTTACAGCTGGGCGCCAATGGGCACTCCCGTCATCGTCATCTAGCTGGCTGTGCGACAGCGTGCAGGCCGGAGACCTTGTCTACGTCTCCGGTTGTCAGTCGATGCCACCGCGGCACTACGGCGGTACCGCCCGTGAACCTGGGCCTCGCGGGGCGAGTGGCCATCGTGACCGGCGGCTCCAGGGGGATTGGCCGCGCCATCGCCGAGGTGCTTGCAGAGGAGGGATGCCGCCTCTGTCTGGTCGCGCGGGATGAGGAGGGATTACGGCAGGCGGCCTCCGGCTTCGGAACGGATGTCATTACCGTTGCCGTCGACCTCACCACTCCCGACGGGCCGGACCGAATTGTCGAGGCGACCAGGGCGCAGCTCGGCGGGATCGACATCCTCGTCAACAACACGGGTGCGTCGTTGGGAGGAGGGCTAGACGATACCGACGCGGAGACGCTGGAGGCATCGTTTCGGGTCAACGTCGAGGCCCCTTTTCTTCTCAGCAAGCTGGTGTTGCCGGCGATGAGGGAGACGGGCTTTGGGCGAATTGTTATGCTGGCGTCGATATACGGGAGAGAGGCAGGAGGAAAGCTCGCTTACAACGTGACCAAAGCCTCCGAGACCAGCCTCGTAAAGGCCCTGGCCAGAGAGGTGGCGGCGTACGGAGTCACCGTGAACAGCGTGGCGCCCGGCTCGATCCGTTATCCCGGCGGATCATGGGACCGGAGGGTTCAAGCCGATCCGGAAGGCATGCGACGCTTCGTCGAGCAGGAGCTTCCGGTGCGCCGGTTTGGTCAGTCCCGGGAAGTTGCCAACGTGGTTGCGTTTCTCTGCTCGGAGCAGGCGTCGCTGGTCAATGGCGCCTCCGTCGTGGTGGACGGCGGTCAGGGGCGAAGCAACATCTAGCCGTCAGCCCTGAAGACGCCGCTGCCGGCCTCCCCACTTGATCACGGCACCCAGAAGGTAGACCCAGGCGGCGACGAAAGCCATCCAGAGCCCGAAGCCGGCGCCGATGCCGATGACGCCCACTCCTGTGTATCGGCCAAGCTCGTAGGTAGTCGTCAGAAGGAGCAGGAAGCCGATGGCCAGCATGATCGGAGGAGTGGCAAAGGGCAGTGGACGGAGGCCCAGCTCGGAGTGAACCAGCGGATACACCACCAGGACCACCGTGAGCAGCAGCAGCACCAGCTCGATCACGAAGTAGAGCTGGGAGTGATAGGCGGCATTCACGGCCAGGCCATTGACCCACCAATTGCCCAGAAGTGCGATAAACATGACCACCGTGGCCGCCAGCACGACGTAATCGCCCGCATTCAGGTCCGAGAAATCAAAAGACCTCCGGCGTACGTCACGCGTAGGACGTCCCATCCCTGTCCCCCCGCCCGTTAGCTACCACGGCCAACAGCCCCGCGACTGCATGATACATCACGGGTCCTACTTTTGGCGACGTTCGCGAAGGCTTGTTTTGCCAGACTTTGCGCCAGAAATCGGTTGTGCCTAGGACGGCGAGAGCTAGGCCGCATGGTAATCTGGCGTGGGTGAGGCAGCCTCATATCAGCTTGGGTCGAGGCGCTTGCCCGTATTGCCTGTGCCGCCTCCCTAGCACCAGGAGTGGGTGGGTTTGGGCGGACTTCTCGAGTTCTGACTGAGCTGGACATGCTGAAAGAGTACGTCTTCGTCCTCATTCTGTTCGTGCTGGCGGCGGGTTTGGCCGGGCTGCTGGTCCTCCTGACCTTCATTCTCGGACCGAAGCGGCCCACGGCACAGAAGCTGGCGCCGTACGAATCGGGCATGCGCGATATCGAGCCACCGGCCCGCCGCTTTCCCATCAAGTTCTACGTGGTGGCGATGCTTTTTCTGTTGTTCGACATCGAGGCGATATCGTTCTTCCCCTGGGCCGTGATCCTCCGACGGCTACACTTCTTCGGCTTTATGGAGATGTTCGTCTTCATCGTGGTGCTCTTGGTCGGTTATCTCTATGTTTGGAAGAAGGGAGCCCTCGATTGGCATTAGATGAGCAGGTGGCTCAACCCGGATTCCTGGTTGAGCCACGAACCCTGAGGCCGACGTCGGAGACCGACTACCTGCCGGGTCACGGAGGTGGCGTCTTCACCACCACCGTCAACAAGGTGGCTGACTGGGCTCGCTCCAACTCACTCTGGCCGGCACTGTTTGGGTTGGCATGCTGCGCGATCGAGATGATGGCGACGTCGGCTTCGCGGTGGGACCTGGCCCGGTTCGGGGCCGAGGTGTATAGGGCCTCACCACGGCAGTCCGATCTGATGATCGTGGCGGGTCGGGTTTCGGTGAAGATGGCTCCGGTGGTGCGCCAGATCTACGATCAGATGCCCGATCCCAAATGGGTGATCGCCATGGGCGCCTGCGCTTCCACGGGTGGGGTGTTCAACAACTATGCGATCGTGCAGGGTGTCGACCAGGTGATTCCAGTCGACGTCTACGTGCCCGGATGCCCGCCCTCGCCCGACATGCTGATGCATGGCTTCAATATGCTGCAGGACAAGATCCGTCGGGGAGTGCCACCGGCTTCGGACCTGGCGCCGGCGGGACGGGGTCGGGGTTGACGCCTGCTGAAGTGACGGCCGAGCTGCGAGCCCGGCTCGGTCACGGTATCCACGAGACCGTCACATTCCGGGACGAGACCACCACCTATGTCGATCCGGATGCCATTGTCGAAACCCTCACGGTACTTCGCGATCATCTGAAGTTCGATCACCTGTCGGACGTCACGGCTGTCGACTGGCTGGGGCGGACGCCGCGCTTCGACGTTGTGTACCATCTCTTCTCGTATGAGACACACCTCTGGTACCGGGTGAAGGTCAAGGTCGACGAGGACCGTGCCGTACCGACGGTGACCGGGGTGTTTGAGGCTGCCAACTGGTCGGAGCGCGAGATCTACGATCTGTTCGGGATAACGTTCGAGGGACATCCTGATCTCACCCGCATACTCATGCCCCTCGGCTGGGTCGGGTACCCCCTGAGAAAGGACTACCCCATGAGCCAGATCACGCTTCCGCGAGCGGGCGCCACCAAGATACCTGAGTGACTGCTGAATGTTCAATGTTCAACGTTCAAGTCCGGTGTCTGACGACGTCGATACGCCGTTGTAGCAGCACCGGGCGACCAGGACAACGGACGACAGCGTCATGCCCGGACGTAGGGCAGGCGCCCACCAGCTCAGCATTTGAAACTTCCACTCTAGAGCAGGCCTTGAAACTTTGGGAACATTGAGCATGACCACTACCGATGTAGAACCGGCCGGCACCGCCGAGGCTGCGACTGAGTACATGACCCTCAACATGGGGCCGCAGCACCCGTCTACGCACGGTGTGCTGCGTCTCCTGCTCACCCTGGACGGTGAGACGGTGGTCGACTGCAAGCCCGATATCGGCTATCTGCACACAGGGATCGAGAAGAACGGCGAGAAGCTGAAGTATCAGCAGGTGATTACGCTCACCGACCGCATGGGCTACCTCGACAACATGCTGGACGAGCTGGGATTCGTGCTGGCGGTGGAGAAGCTGTTGGGTATCGAGGTTCCGGAACGCGTCAAGTGGATCCGGGTGCTGTTCGCGGAGCTGGAGCGCATATCCAGCCACCTCGTCTGGCTCGGGACGCACGCTCTCGATCTCGGCGCCATGAGCGTCTTTCTCTACTGCTTCCGGGAGCGGGAGAAGATCCTTGACATCAAGGAGCTTACCAGCGGCGTGCGCATGATGACCAGCTATTTCCGCATCGGCGGCCTCATGCAGGATTTGCCGCCGGAGTTTGAGCCCCGTGTGCGTGAATTCCTGGCCGCCTTTCCCACCCGAGTCGACGAGTATGAGGAGCTGCTGAGCAACAACGAGCTGTGGATGGAGCGAACGCAGGGTGTCGGCGTGCTCGCGCCCGAGGATGCGATTCGCTGGGGGTGCACGGGGCCAACTCTGCGCGGTTCGGGCGTATATTCCGATCTGCGCAAGAGCAACCCGTATTCGGGATACGAGAACTTCGAGTTCGAGGTCCCGCTGGGGGAGAACGGCGACGTGTACGACCGCTATCTCTGCCGCATACGAGAGATGCGGGAGAGTCTCAAGATTGTCGGTCAGGCCCTGGCGGGCATGCCGGAGGGGCCCTGGAGGATCGATGACCGCAAGATCGTACCTCCTCCGAAGGACGAGCTGGCCACGAGCATGGAATCCCTGATCCATCACTTCAAGCTGTTCACCGAGGGACTCAAGCCTCCGGCGGGTGAGGTCTACCAGGTGATCGAGGCCGGCCGTGGACAGATGGGCTGGTACGTGGTGAGCGACGGAACGGCGAAGCCGTACCGCTTTCACATGCGGGCGCCGTCCTTCTACAACCTGGAAGCGCTTCCCAAGATGACCCAGGGTCAGCTCGTCGCCGACGTGGTCGCGATCATCGGCAGCATCGATATCGTGTTGGGAGAGATCGACCGGTGAATGGGAGTTTAGAGTTCAGCCACGTTTGGAGTTTGGAGGCCGGGAGTTCGGAATCTCGAGACTGTGGAGGGCTTCGAACTCTAGACTCTAAACTTGAAACGCATTTCTGATGCGTATTCTGTCTGACGACGCAGCTAGCCGTATCCGAACAGAGGCCTCGCGGTTTCCTGAGTCTCGGTCGGCTTTGCTGCCTGCCTTGCATATTGCCCAGGATGAAGTCGGCCGCGTGGGTCCCGAGGTGATGGAGGACGTGGCCGCCCTCCTGTCGCTTCCGTACAGTGACGTGGAGGAAGTCGTCAGCTTCTACACCATGTACTACCAGGATCGAGTCGGCACCTACGTGCTCGAGGTCTGTAAGACGGTACCCTGCGCGATCCTCGGAGCCGACGAGATCATCGAGCACATCGCTGACCGCTTGAACATCGAACCGGGCGAAACCACCCCGGACGGCATGTTCACGCTCCTACGTGTCGAGTGTCTGGCCGGATGTCACCGAGCTCCGGTTATGCAGGTCAACTCTCGTTACTACGAGAACCTGACGCCGGAGAAGACAGACCGTCTCATCGATCTGATGCGCGAGAATGCTCGCTTTCGCCAAGGCAAGTCACGGGAGGCACCACTGCCCCAGGTCCCCGGTTTGGAGCAGGGAGTGTGACGGAACAGGGAGTCTCGCTCACGATCGACGGCACGCAGGTTCAGGTGCCCAAGGACACCCTGCTCTGGGAGGCGGCCAAGAACGCCGGCATCGATATCCCGATATTCTGCTACCACAGCAAGCTGGGCCCGGTCGGGGTCTGCCGCATGTGCATGGTGCAGGTCGAGGGCATGCCCAAGCTGACCACCGCGTGCACCACGCTGGTGACCGAGGGAATGGTCGTCTACACCCAATCTCCTGAGGTGGAGAAGGCCCAGCGAGGGGTGCTCGAGTTCCTGCTGATCAACCATCCGCTCGACTGTCCCATCTGCGACCGCGGCGGCGAATGCCCACTGCAGGACCAGACCTTCACCTACGGTCCAGGCGTGAGCCGGTTCATCGAGCCCAAGCGGCATTTCCTGAAGCCCATCCAGCTGGGTCCGACGATCACTCTGGACAGGGAGCGCTGCATCCTCTGCTGGCGATGCGTGCGTTTCACCAGTGAGATCGCGGAGGACGACCAGCTCATCCTCTCGGAACGCGGCTCAGAGAGCTACATCGCCACCTTTGAGGGCGAGCCCTACGTGTCGAACTTCTCCGGCAACGTCATCGAGCTGTGCCCCGTGGGCGCGTTGACAAGCCGGAAACAGCGCTTTACCTTCCGCCCCTGGGAGCTGCAGCAGCACAGCAGCATCTGTCCTCACTGCCCCATGGGTTGCAACATTTACATCGACGTCCGTGATGCTCAGGAGGTCATTCGGTTCCGATCTCGAACAAATGAAGCCGTGGACGGAGGCTGGCTGTGCGACCGAGGCCGCTTTGGCTACGACTTCATCGCCAGCCCCAGCCGTGTAACCACGCCCTTGATCCGCCGGGACGGCCGGCTGCAACCAGCCTCCTGGCCGGTCGCCTATCGGTTCATCGCGGAAAACCTGCAGCGCATCCAGCGTGAGCAGGGCAATGATGCGGTTGGAGGGATCGCGTCACCACGACTGGCCAACGAGGATCTCTTCACCTTCAAACGCTTCATGTCCCACGTCATCGGATCACGCATGGTGGACTACTGGCCGCGGCCGTCGGTTGATCTTTCCAACAGTCAGCAGACGCTGCTGGCAGCCCTCGAGGCGCGACTTGCTCCTATCGATGCGATTGACTCGGCCTCGCTGGTAGTGATCGTCGACGCCGATCCCAGCGAACGGCAGCCCGTGATGGAGCTGCGCATCAGAAACGCCGTGAACAAGCGCGGCGTGAAGCTGGTGGAGATTGGGCCGCGGGATATCCCTTTGACCGAGAAGGCCGCCGCGTCCATCAGATCAGATTCCGATCAGCTCGAGGGCGCGCTGGGCGCCCTCACGTTGTCGGGTGGGGGGCGCGGCGTGGAGTCGGAGGAATTCGAGACCGCTCGCTCGCTCCTCAAAGGCGCCGATTCCATCGTCGTGCTGTACGACGACTATTTCCCTGAGGTTGCCGCCGATGCTCGCGGCGACACTCTGCAGGCCCTCGTCCGTTTCGTAGACGCCATAGGAGCGTCGTCCGAGGTGGGCGTGATTCCGATGCTCATGACCTCCAACGAGCGGGCGGCGCGCGACTTTGGGCTGATCGCACCGAATGATCACGGCGCGACCTGGGGCCGCCCGCTGGTCCAGAGGGTTGCCGCCGGCGATCTGGCGGCGCTGATCCTCGCCGGCGCCGATCCTGCCCCCGACGTCGAAGGTTTCGCTTCCGCCCTGCGCAAGCTCGCGTTCTCGCTGGTTACCGAGCTGGAGCTGACCGAGACGGCGACCCTGGCGGACGTTGTCTTGCCGGCGGCGAGCTTTGCCGAAAAGTTCGGATCGGTTACGAATGCCGGCCGTCGGGTCCAGACTTTTAGTCAGGCCATTCCCGCTCCCGGAATCGCACGGCCCGACTGGCAGATTCTGGTCGAGCTATCCCAGCGCTGGGATAGCCCTCTCAGCTACTCCAGACCGGAGCAGGTTCTGGAGGACATAGCTGGAGCGGTTCCGGCCTATGCTGGACTTCGCGGCGTGGTCGGCGGCTACTCCCGCGTGGGGGCTGAGGGAATGTCGGCCGGCGGGGCGGCCGCCGAATGAGCCCCGTCCTGGAGGCCTTCGTCGAGGGTGTGATCAAGGCGGGCATCGTCATCGGGTTTCTGCTGTCCGCCTTCGCGGGCATGACCCTGGCCGAGAGAAAGATCGTCGGGAGGATGCAGCAGCGCTACGGTCCCAACCGAGTGGGGCCCTTCGGGCTCCTTCAGCCCATGGCCGACGGCCTGAAGCTTCTTCTGAAGGAGCAGCTCATCCCGGCTCGCGTGAATGTGCCCATCTATATTGTGGCTCCGACCATCTCAGTGGTTGTAGCGCTGATGGCCTTCGCGGTGATCCCGGTCGCCCCTGCTTTCACCGCCGGTCCTTATCACGTCGGCTGGTGGATTGCCAACCCGAACATCGGCATCCTCTATCTCTTCGCGGTGACGTCGTTGGGCGTCTATGGGATCGTGCTCGGCTCTTGGAGCTCCGGCAACAAGTATTCGCTGCTGGGAGGACTGCGCTCGACGGCGCAGATCATCTCCTATGAGCTGGCATTCGGCCTTTCGATCGTAAGCGCGATTCTGCTGGCCGGCTCCCTCAACCTGCCCACCGTCGTCCGCGCTCAAGACCACCTGCCGTGGTTCATCCTCATCCAGCCGCTCGGCTTCGCCATCTTCTCCATCGGGGGGATTGCCGAGACCAACAGAGCCCCGTTCGACCTGCCGGAGGCCGAGCAGGAGCTCATCGCCGGCTACCACACCGAGTATTCAGGCTTTCGCTTTGCCATGTATTTCATGGCCGAATACATCAATATGGTGACCATCAGCGCCCTGGCCACGACGCTGTTCCTGGGGGGCTGGCTGCCGCTCAGCTTCGGCTGGTTTCCGGGCTGGCTGCACTGGCTCAACTGGTTCCTGGGCGCCATCCCGGGCGTCCTCTGGTTCCTGGCCAAGGTGGGTGTCTTTCTCTTTGGCTACATCTGGCTCCGAGCGACTCTTCCGCGGATCCGCTACGACCGGCTGATGTGGTTCGGCTGGAAGATCCTCCTGCCGCTTGCCGTCCTCAACGTGCTGATCACTGCGCTCTATGTCTCTCTGAGTTAGTCGCCAGTAAAGAGCACCTCACGCCTATCCTTCAGCATGTCGTGAACGCCCTCTAGCCTCAAGGGCACACGCCGATACTCGTCTGGCGGGGCGCTGGCTTTCTTGA
The DNA here is from genome assembly GCA_035653255.1 of Chloroflexota bacterium. Lineage (GTDB taxonomy): Bacteria > Chloroflexota > UBA5177 > UBA5177 > JAJPKF01 > DASRCF01. The sequence goes on along the minus strand of DASRCF010000145.1, from coordinate 11,821 downwards.
TGCTCCTTGGCCACGGCTCCCGGTAACATTGAGGGTATGGCGTGACGCCGACAGGAGAGAATCAGTGGCATTTGTCGAGTTCGCCCGCGGCCTGAAGGTCACGCTTCTCACGATGCTGAAGCCGCCGACGACGGTGCAGTATCCGGAGGAGCGGCGGGTGCTGCCGGAGCGCTTTCGTGGCCGCCACGCGCTGCATCGTTACGAGAACAATCTCGAGCGATGCATCGGCTGCTTTCTCTGTGCCGGCGCCTGCCCGGCGGAGTGCATCTATATCGAGGCGGCGGAGAACGACCCCGCCAACCCCACGTCTGCCGGCGAGCGCTACGCGCGCATCTACGAGATCGACGAGCTTCGCTGCATCTTCTGTGGCTTCTGTGAGGAGGCCTGCCCGACGGGCGCCATCACGCTCGAGCCCATCTTCGAGTTCTCAAACTACGAGCGGGGCGCCATGATTTACGACAAGGCCATGCTCCTCGACCAGCCGCAGGTCGCCGAAGAGGCGGCCGCCGCTTCATAGAGCCGGCGCTTACTTCATTCGCCGTTCTGACTCCTGTCGCCGCCTGCGTATAGTGGACCGTATGAGCGAGGTTCAAGCGGTTACGGGTCCCTTCAGCTATACCGGCAGCTACATCGCCCGGCGTCTGGTCGACTCCGGCATCGAGGTCCGGGGACTGGTGCGCCTCCCGGTGACGGCGGCGACGCCCGGTATCGAGTGCAGGGAGCTGCAGTTCGAAAATGCCGGACTCCTGGCCAGAGACCTCGAGGGAGTGTCCGTTCTTTACAACACCTACTGGATTCGCTTCCCGCGACAAGGGATGACCTTCGATCAGGCGGTGAAGAACATCGGGATCCTGGCCCGGGCCGCCAAAAGGGCAGGCGTCGGCCGGATAGTTCACCTCAGCGTCAGCAACGCCGATCGCAACTCTCCGTTTGCCTACTTCCGCGGAAAAGCTGAGGCAGAGCAGGAAATCCATGAACTGGGACCTCCGGCCACCATCATCCGTCCCACACTGGTGTTCGGACGCGAAGATGTTCTGATCAACAACATCGTTTGGCTGCTTCGCCGTTTACACGTCTTCGCCCTTCCGGGAGCCGGCGGCTATCGGGTCCAGCCGGTGTTTGTGGACGACGTGGCGAAGCTGGCGGTGCGGGAATCAAGAGCATCGGGCTCAAGGACAATCGACGCCGCCGCACCAGAGGTCTTCACCTTCAAGCAGCTCTGCCGGCTGCTCGCCGAGGCAGCTCGTGTTCCTGCGCTGGTCCTCGATACGCCCGAGTGGGCGGTGCTGGCCGCGGGGAGAGCGCTATCGCTGATCCTTCGGGACGTGATCATAACCCCCGACGAGCTGGGAGCCCTGATGGCAGAGACACTCGTCTCCCACCAACCGCCTGAGGCGACCACCCGTCTGACTGATTGGCTCGCGCAGAATGGGGCCGCGCTCGGCCGGGCATACACTTCGGAGCTGCGACGGCACTGGGACTCCAAGGGGGGAGGCGGCCAGATTACCAAATAGTCGAGACCTCCTGAGCGGTACGCTCTCATTGGCCTCTCGTTGCGACCCATCGGATTCCCGGGAAAGCCGTAAAACCGGAGCATCGAGTGGATTACAGCAGACGCCCCGGCTCAACTGTTCGCGTCGTTCCTCTCTGCGGCAGCGGTGAGCTGGAGATTGTGGTGGGCCCCGAGTTCGAGGACATCGGCCTTTGGTCAGGATGAGATATCAGCCGGGGACAGGATCTCCTCAAGACTGCGGCTCATGAGCCGGGCCGCCCTCAGCCGGCATTCATATGGGCTTGCTGTCGCGGTGGTGATTGTTGGAAGTGCGGCACTCGCTTGTGGGCCCCGGCTCGGACAGGTCGGGTCGCGGCAGCCGGCCAACCTTCACCTGCCTTTCCGAGTCAGGCGTTGATACTAGGCCGCCATGGCGGCTGGATAAGAGGCGGCTCTTCAACCACGTATGGGCTCAGTCTTAGTTCGCGGCTTCCGACTCCGGTAGGCCAACTGCGGTGGGCAGTGCCGTCCGGCGGCGACGGAACGACCGCTACGGGAGAATCGCGAACCCGAATTCCCGACGCAGCATGTCAAAGTGGCGCCGATCAAGGGTCATGACGGGGCCGCCGCGTCGACGCGTGCAGGAAGCGACGTAAGCGTCGGCGATGCTGGCCATACCTCTCGACCGCCCCGCCGAACCACTCGTACCTTGAGCCGACCTTTGCCCCAAACGGCCGCCGGCTCGCATTCGAAGACGACTACCCGAGCAACGCTCCGGATGACGGGATCGAGGCCAGCATCGACGGGGTCAGGCTTGACGGGAAAGCTTTACGCAACGAAGACGGCTCCGGCTATGTCTCCTGACGGGCGGTGGATCTATTACGAGGCACATCGCACCTCCGACGAGGAGTCTCCCAGCCAGATCTGGCGGATCGCCAATCCACCCATGAGAGGACGCTGACGCGCAGTGTCCGGGGAGCACAGTACCGCGCAGCAGTAGTTGCGCCGCGCCACAATGACCGGAGCTCCGGGATCGATATTCCTGATTGATTCCAGTTCCGGCGTTCAGGGGCAGTAGTACACCGTCTCATGCGACGTGTGCGCGGCCGTCACCAGGCAGGCTGAGAGTGAGACTTCCGACTGATCCACGTGGAGACACGACGGGCGCGACGCCTTCCAACTTCGAGCGCGCAGCGCCCATCTTCAGTCGCTCGTCAGCCGAGAGAGCGCGTCGGCGCAGACTTCCCGCAGGATCATATACGCGCGGGCCACGTGTATCTCTGCCTGCTCGTCACTGGTCGCGGCGGAGAGGGCCTGGCTGATGCGGTATGACACGTCCTCTCCGGCGCGCTGCAGCCACCTCACGTATCCCTCGGTGTCGTCGGTGTCCGAGGCATAGTCCGCGTTGTCGGCCAGATCGGCGAACATGTCTTCCGCTTCCCGCCGCAACGCCAGGGCGATGGCTACCGCCGCCCCGCGGTAGTCCTCCTCACGGTAGCCGCTCTCGTAATCTCGGATTCGATTCCAAAACTCGCTCTCGTGGGTGTCCATTCCATCTCCTCGTGGCCATTTGCCTGGATGGCCTGGCCTCGCCGCAGTATCTCCGTACCACCAACCTTTACCCGACTGATGAGAGCGTGCCTTAGAGGTGCCGTCCGATCCTAGCCCGCTCCATCGTCAGTCGAGGACAAAGGTGATCAGCAGGTTGACCTGATACTCCGTGATGCGGCCGTCGGCGATCTTCACCTGCTGTTCCTTGACCCAGGCGCTGGTCACATTCCGGAGCGTGACAGTTGCCCGGTCGACTCCCTGCTTGATTGCGTCCTCGAATCCGACCGTCGACGTAGAGCTGATCTCGGTGATGCGTGCGACTGACATTTCGATCCTCCTTGCCATGTGGCCCGATCTGTTTCGTGTAGAGCCCAGGTAACCCCAGCCAGAAGCGTGCCGTCCCAGCACGCAGCCGCTTGATACCGAAACGTCGAGCCGCACGCAGGCGACCTCTTGCGTCGGCAGCACCATAAGCGACCCTCCAGGACTCCCCATGGCTGGCCGAGTTTGCCATTGTCGACGTCGAGGGCAAGGTCCATCCAGTTGCTCGCCTATTCGGAACCGGCGCTATTGCGTGGGTCAGCGAACGTCAAAGTCGAGAGTCGTAAGTGGAAAGGCGAAGACTTAGGCGTTGCCGTGCCTCAGGGGCGTATGTCTGGTACGGGGCTGCGGCGCCGCAAACATATCTGGCTTGCGTCAGAAGTGGAGCTCGGGCAGCCAGGCGTGAGCCCCGAGGGACAGATCACGGCTGTCTAGGCGTAGCTGCCGCAGGACGATATCGAACCCCGGCCGGTGTACCTTCTTAGAACGTCGCCTTATAGACTCGATTGTGGCGGCACGCCGTAACGGCATGCCTGCGAAAATGCAAGGGCAGCCATTGAGCCGGCGTGGGCAGGCTGCGGATCGAGGGAGGGAGTTGGCATGCCCGTGCTCGAGGTGATCGTTTTCTGGGTGGCGGCCATCGGCGCCGTCATCGCCGGAATCGGCGTCATCGCCTCGACGGCTCCGGTCTACAGCGCCGTTTCGCTGATCGCCACCCTCGCCAGCCTGGCGGTGCTGTACCTGATCCTCAACGCCCAGTTCATCGCCGCCGCGCAGGTGCTGATCTACGCCGGAGCCGTCATGGTGCTCTTTCTCTTCGTGATCACCCTCTTAGGCGTGCGCGATTACGGGCTCTTCCCCGAACGCCAGCAGTTCCAGCGCTACGGCGCTCTCGTGTTGGGCGTTCTCCTGCTCATTGGGGTGATCTACTTCGTCTCTCAGTCCAAGACCGGTCTGACGGGGCTGCACGGACACTACAATGCGCAGGTCGCAAAGCAGGGAAACGTTCAATCATTCGGCCTGCAGCTGTTCAATGGGTTCCTGTTGCCGTTTGAGGTCACGCCCTTCCTGCTGGTGGTGGCTATGATCGGCGCGGTAGCGCTGGGGAAGTCGACTCCGGCTCGAAGGCCCGCCGTCGAGGCACAGGACTCTCTGCCGGCGGCGGTTCCTCCGCCTCCCGTGCAGCCGGAGGAGGCCCTCCCCCGATGACGCCCACCATCTCGCACTATCTGGTGATCAGTGCCATCCTGTTCACGATCGGAACCGTCGGCGTGCTCGTCCGCCGTGACCCACTGATCATCTTCATGTCCATCGAGCTGATGCTCAACTCGGTCAACCTCACCCTGGTCGCGTTCTCACGTTACCTCAGCTCGCCCGATGGGCTGATGTTTGTGTTCATCGTCATGACGGTGGCCGCGGCTGAAGTGGTGGTGGGATTGGCCCTCATCGTCTCCATCTTTCGAACCCGGCAGGACATCGACGTCGACGACCTGGACGCGATGCATGGGTAGCGGGTCGCACGGTAGACGATTAATGTTCAATGTTCAAGGTTCGACGGCCGGGCAGCAGAGCTCCGAGAGTGTTCCCGGTTCGATATCTGACGTTCGACCTTCGACCTTCGACCTTCGACTTTTTACTTTCGACCTTCTACTTTCGTCCGTGGACCCCGAATGACCGCCGTCTGGTTCATCCTTCTCCTACCCCTGTTCGGCTTTGGGCTGCTGGCGGTCGGTTCCCGGATTCCGAAGGCCGGTGTCAGCGTTCTTGGCCCGGGCGTGGTCGGTCTGGCATTTATAGGCGCACTATGGATGTTCGCCTGGGATTCGAGCTTGAAAGGCCCGGCTCGCGTTCACGACCTCGTGGCCTATACCTGGCTCGTGTCCGGCCACTTCAAGGTCGACTTCGGCGCCTTCGTCGATCCCCTTTCGTGTACCCTCGGCCTTATCATCACCGGTGTCGGATTCCTCATCCTGGTCTACTCCGTCGGCTACATGGGGGCGGACCGAGATTACCGCCGGTTCTTCTGCTACATGGACCTCTTCATCTTCGCCATGCTGCTGCTGGTCCTGTCCGACAACTTCCTCTTTCTACTCGTCGGCTGGGCGGGCGTCGGTCTCACCTCCTATCTCCTGATCGGATTCTGGTACGAGCGGCCGACCGCCGTCGCCGCCGCCCGCCAGGCCTTGGTGGTCAACGTCATCGGCGACTGGGGGATGATGGTTGCTGCCTTCATCCTCTTCCGGCATTTCAAGACGCTTCAGTACCTGTCCATATTCAGCCGCGCCCATTCGGTACTCAGCTTCGATGGCAGCACGGTGCGAATCATTACCATCATGCTGTTTCGCAGCCGTGGCCAAGTCGGCCCAGCTGCCCCTGCATGTGTGGCTGCCCAACGCCATGGAAGGCCCAACCCCGGTCAGCGCGCTGATCCACGCCGCGACCATGGTGACTGCCGGCGTCTATCTGATCGCGCGCTGCTATCCGCTGTTCCACTCGGCGCCGTTCACGGAGTCCGTCGTGATCATCATCGGCACCGCGGGAGCGCTCTTCGCTGCGACCTGCGCCCTGGCCAACACCGACATCAAGCGCGTTCTGGCCTACTCGACCATGAGCCAAATTGCCTACATGTTCGTGGGCGTGGGCTCGGCCTCCTACGCGGCGGGTATCTTTCATCTCACCACCCACGCCTACTTCAAGGCTTGCCTGTTCATGGGGGCCGGGGCGGTAATGCACGCCACTCATGACAACGTCGACATCCGCAAGATGGGCGGCCTGCGGAAGAAGATGCCCTTTACTTTCTGGACCTTCCTGATCGCAACGCTGGCTATCAGCGGCGTGCCCTTTTTCTCCGGCTTCTTCAGCAAGGACGAGATCATCGGCAACATCTACTTCCTGGCGTCGCATACCGGCTGGTATTGGGCCATCTGGATCCTGCTTTCGGTCACCGCCGGGCTGACGGCGTTGTACATGTTCCGGCTGGTGTTCATGGTATTCTTCGGCTCGGAGCGGGATCCGGAGCTGGCCGCGCACGCCCACGACCCGCCGATGGTGATGAGGCTGCCGATGGGGATCCTGGCGGTGCTCTCGGTGATCGGCGGCTACATCGCCATTCCCGGCGCCAAGAACCTGATCGGGGACTGGCTGAAACCGGCGTTCGACCGCTTCACGCCGGCGGCGCCTTTGGAGCCCACGACCCAATGGGCTTCCGTGCTAATCGTCGTGCTGGTGGTGGCGATGGGCATCCTGGCCGCTTGGATGGTCTACGTCCGTGAGCGACCGCCGGCCACGCAGGTTGCCGGGAGCGCTCCGTTCATCTACCGCCTGTTCCTCAACCGCTGGTACGTTGACGAGCTGTATGACCTGGCCATCGTGCGCCCGGTTACCCTGTTGGGACTCTTCCTCAACAGCGTGGTCGAACGATACGTGATCAACGGCGCCGTCGACGGCAGTGCTGTGGCGCTCAGAGGCTGGAGCGGCAGCCTCCGGCGCGTTCAGTCAGGCTATGTCCGCAATTACGCCCTGTCGATTCTGCTCGGTGCTGTCCTCGTCGTCGGGTACTACATCTTTCGGAGATAGTGGAAATAGTCATTTCATCTATCCTGTCCAACGAGCTCGGCTTTCCGCTGCTCACTTTGATGCTGTTCCTCCCGGCGGCGAGCGGGCTGATACTGCTTGCCCTACCGGAGCGGACCATCGGCTCGAGTCAGACCTGGAGCCTCCCCAAGCTCTTTGCTCTGACCACTGCCGTGGCAGCTTTTGGGATGTCTCTGTACCTCTTGGCTGATTTCAGCCCCAATCTGTCGCGTGTGCGCTTTCTGCCGCACTTGAGCTCGACAACCACTCCGTGGGTGATCCAGTTTCCAGAGCATGGGACCTGGCTGCCCAGCCTAGGCATCAGTTACTTCCTGGGCATTGACGGCCTCAACGTGTGGCTGGTGCCCCTGGCGACCGGTGTCATGACGGCGGCAATCTTCGCCGCCTGTCTGATGGTCAACCGTCGCGCCAAAGCCTTCCTGATGCTGATGCTCCTGGCGGAAACCGGGATGCTGGGCGTCTTCCTCTCGTTCAATCTCTTCCTGTTCTATGCCTTCTGGGAGGTCATGCTGATCCCGGCCTACTTCCTCGTCGGCGTGTGGGGTGGTCCTCGGCGCATCTACGCGACTACAAAATTCGTGGTCTATACAGTCTTCGGCAGCTTCATCATGCTGGTGGCCATCTTCTACCTCTACGCCACTCAGCCCGGTCACAGCCTCGACGTTCCGAATTTGATCGCTCATCCGCCCTCGAGCGGCGCGCAGACCTGGCTCTTCCTGGCCTTCATGCTGGCCTTCGCCATCAAGGCCGGCCTGTTCCCCTTCCACAGCTGGGCGCCCGACGCCTACGTCGAGGCTCCCATTCCGGCGACGGTCCTGATTGCCTCGGTTATGGGCAAGACGGCCACTTTTGCCATCCTGCGCTTCGCGCTGCCCATCTTTCCGCACGCAGCCACGGAGTTTTCAGGCCTGATCTCAATCCTGGCGATCATCGGCTTGCTCTACGCTGCGACCGTCGCGCTAGTGCAGGTGGACATCAAGCGGACACTAGCCTTCGCCAGCATCAGCCACATGAACATCATCCTGTTGGGCATTTTTGCCCTGAATCAGCAGGGCATCGACGGGTCCATCCTGCAGATGATCAATCACGCCGTCATCATGGCCGGGCTGTTCTTCATGGTGGGCATGGTCGTCGCTCGAAGCGGCACTCGACGGCTGGACGAGATGAGTGGCCTGGCCAAGGCCTTTCCGGTGATGGCGGCATTTGGCCTGCTTCTGTTCCTGGCAGCCATGGACCTGCCTGGGCTGGGCAGCTTCGCTGGCGAGTTCACCATCCTCATCGGCCTCTTCAGCCGAAACGCCTGGTTCGCGAGCATCGCGGCGCTGGTCACCATCGTAGCGGCCTGGTACATGGTTCGCTGGTTCCAGGGGATCTTCCATGGACCGGTGATTGAGACCCAGCCTCAGGCCGTCGCCGCCAACGCAGCGTCGGACGGATCAGCCATCGACGAACATGCCGGCCAGCCGCGGGTCGGTCGCGACCTCAGGCCGGTTGAGCTGGCCCTCCTGGTCCCCCTCTGCGCTGTCGTGATCTGGCTCGGCGTCATCCCCAAGCCGGTGACGGACCGAACGGCGCCGACCGTCAGCCAGCTCTCATCCGTCATCGCGCGAGGCGCGAGATGACGGTTCACCTAACCGCCGCCGACTACGGTGCCGTCCTTCCGGAGATCATCGTGCTGACCGGCGCGCTGGTCCTCATGCTGTTGGACGTGCTGCTGCCGCGCCGGCGCGTGGAGGCGACAACGGGCGTGGCCCTCCTCGCTCTGGCCCTAGCATTCGTGGCCTCGGCCCACCTCTGGATCGTCGACACCGGGCCGGCCTTCCCGCATGGACTCGGCGCCATGATCACGAGCGACCGGTTCGCACAGTTCTTCAACTTTGCGCTCCTGATCTCAAGCGCCCTGGCCATCCTTCTCTCGCCACCTTTCGTTCGCACCTCGCACTTCGATCCGGGTGAGTTCTTTGCCCTGATCCTCTTCGCCACCTCGGGCATGATGCTCATGGCGGCCGGAATCAACCTCATCGTGCTGTTTCTCTCGATCGAGCTGCTGTCGCTCTCGCTGTACATCCTCTCGGGGTTCGACCGCTCCCGGCCGCGATCGCAGGAGGCAGGCTTCAAGTACTTCTTGCTCAGCTCCTTCGCTTCGGCTTTCCTGGTCTACGGCATGGCTCTGGTCTATGGGGCCACAGGAACAACGGCTCTGCGCGGCATTGTCCGCTGTCTGGGCGGCCATGCCTGTCACGGCGCGGTGAGCAGCCCCTTCGTGTTGATCGGCATCGCGCTCATGGCCGTCGGCTTCTCGTTCAAGATTTCCATTGTGCCCTTTCACATGTGGACGCCCGACGTCTACGAGGGTGCGCCCACCCCCGTGACCGCGTTCATGTCCGTGGCCACGAAGGCGGCGGTGTTCGCGGCCTTCCTACGGGTGTTCAACTATGCCCTTGGGAGTGAGTCGACCAAGTGGTTCGGGATACTGTGGGCCCTGGCGATCGTGACCATGGTCGTCGGCAACGTGCTGGCCCTGTCCCAAACCAATATGAAGCGCATGCTCGCCTACTCCGGCATTGCCCACGCTGGCTACGTGTTGGTGGCCATGTCGTCGACCAACCGGCTGGGGGTGACGGCGGTGGCCTTCTACTTCCTGGTCTACGCCTTCATGAACGTCGGCGCCTTCGTCGTCGTCCTGGTGCTGGAAAGCCGAGGCGAGGTCGGAGACGAGATCCGGACATACTCCGGACTGTTCAGCCGCAGCCCGCTGCTGGCTTCCGCCACAGCCATCTTCATGTTCTCGCTGGCCGGTTTTCCGCCCACGGCCGGGTTCTTCGCCAAGTACTACGCCTTCGCCGCGGCAGTTCAGGCGGGCCACACCGAGCTGGCGATCATCGGCGTGCTCACGAGCGTAGTCTCGCTCGTCTACTACCTCCGGGTGGTGGTGGTGATGTTCATGCAACCGGCGGAGGCCGGCGAACCGTCCGTTCGTCCGGCGTGGACGTCGCAGATCGCGCTTGCTTCCTCCGTCGCCGGAACCATGATCGTGGGCATCGTGCCGTGGTTCTATAACCTGGCGCTCCAGGCTGTGCAGAGCATTTTTCACTACACGAGCTAGGGGGGGTCTAGGCCTCCCGTTTTCTGGTTTCGAGTGTCGCGATCCTCGGGCCGCGTCCGGCTAAGGGAGGGGCCACGACTGCGCTGACGACGACCACTTTACACGATTCCAATGAGGCTCCAATGCGGAGGTGCTAAGTAGAGAGACGGCTGGACCTGATAAGCCTGAGCCACATCAGTCGGGCCCTCCACGGAGCGGCCTGTGACAGGAGAGGGCATGTACGTGGGAAATAGGATCGTCGCTGGCCTCGCGCTGGCCCTGGTGGCGCTTCCGGCGACCGCGAACCTGGGAGCCGTCCCGGCTTTTGCCAGCAGTGCCTTGTAACAGCACTCCCAAAGACGTCTTCGACGGCGCCGGCAACCAGCAGATCGACACCTGGGGCGCGAGCGCCTGGATCGTCACGCGCGACGCTGGTCTGTGTACTGGCATCGATCCACTCGGCTTTCACGATTTCATCGTGGCCTGGTCGATGGTCACCAACTACTGGGTCGACAAGTACGCCCAGGCAGGATACCTGAAGTACCAGCTTCCGGGCGACGACACCTGGCATCCGTACTCAGAGTACAGTGATGTTGGGTGCCAGTACGGGTACTGCCGCACTGTGGACTTCACCGTCCCGCTGGCTCAGGGCAGTAACACGCAGTACTGGGTGGTCTATTCCAGCGACTCCCATAAGATCGAGATGTGGTACAGCACGCTGACCGACGGGCAGTGGTACAACCACCGGATCGACTGGACATCCTTTGACCCCACGGACCCAAATGGCGGGCACTATTGGCAGGGGCCATGGTACGAGCAGTACGCAGGTGAGACCCGCAACCCTGGTAACGACGTGCCAGGCTCGGCAAGCTATAAGGCCTCATTCACCTCGGTGGCCATCTGGCCCGGGAGCACCCCTTGGAACGGCGAGGACTTTCCCCCACCGTTTGCAAACATCGATGACTACCCAGGGGCCGGGGGCGCAGCCAACCGAACCCTACTACTGTGGCAACAATACCGGGCCCAGCACTTTCAACATCTGGACCGACGGCGCCTGCAAATGACGGTGAGACAGGATGTCGCTCGCAAGTCTCTCATCGCACTCGCATCGGTAGCCCTTCTCGCGGCGGCGTCGGTCGCCTTTCTGTCCCAGTCCCGGGCGGCCAAGAAGGCCCGGACGGATTGGTACGCCATTTCGAAGAAGTACCGGCCCGCCCCGCTCCGCCTCTACGGGGTGAAGTTCAAGCGTGAGCCGGCACCCGACCGCGGAAAGGCAGCGCGTGCCGATGCTTCCGAAACTGTCACGAGCCCTAACCAGGCTATCTCGGCGGCGCTGCCGGTGAGCGGAACTCAGACGGCACAGGGGACTGTGCTGCAGAACGTGAGCGCCACGGCCCAATATGGGCTCTTCTCCGATCCGGCGATGGGGGAGCAGACGTCGGCGGGGTTCAAGGCCTCTTTCGTGAACCTACCCTCGTGGATCGTGACCTTCTCCGGGCCGGGGATTAGTCTCGCCCCCATCGTCCCGTCAGGCGATCCCCACCCGCCGACCGGTATGCACAGCGAAGAGAACTTCGTGGTCGACGACGCCACGGGTAAGGTGCTTCTCGAGTTCGACTAATCACCGACGCCATGTTTCGCGGTGTGATTCCACCGTCCGGCGGGCTGAGGCGGTGAACCTCCTCGCATCGCTGCCCCCCGCCTCGGTTGCGCTCATGCACCGCTCCCATAGCAGCCGCGCCACCGTCGCGCTGACGGCAGACCTGTCACACGACTCC
>DASRCF010000144.1:0-2183 GCA_035653255.1 Chloroflexota bacterium | reverse complement strand
TGGTAGCGCATACGGGATTCGAACCCGTGATCTCCGCCTTGAGAGGGCGGTGTCCTAGGCCGCTAGACGAATGCGCCGTGCAAGCATGGATTTGGCTGCGGGACTAGGATTCGAACCTAGACTAACTGATCCAGAGTCAGCCGTCCTACCGTTAGACGATCCCGCACCGAAGGCATCCCTGAAAGTCTAGCAAGGAGGCTGCCACTGTTGACCAGGGAACTCATGTGGCACCCAAGGCGAGCCCTAGGCGATCCTGCCGGTGAGGGTGGCGGCCATTTTGCGACAATGGTCCAGACAGAGTGGCAAGGAGGCGGCATGCGAACAGCGCGAATCACCGATCTCCAGGGCACCGAGGTAGGCACCATCGTCGAGGAGGACGGCGCCTTACGAGGCGAGGGTAAGGGCGAGTCGCTTATCGAACAGGCGCCCGGAAAGAGCTTCGACGACTGGATCGAGACCACCCAGCACTCGAAGTACCTCCGCTTCGAGGTGCAGGAGGACGCGGCCTAACCGCGACTCTGGCGTCAGGCCGAGCGCCCGGCTACCGGAGCACTACTCCTGAAGGAACGGGCAGTGCTGGAAACAGCCGGCCGAGCACACGTCGCGGACGTACTCGTTGTCGAGCAGCACGCCACGAGCCCGGCAGCGCATGCCTTCTTGCTCTCGCATGAGCGCAGCCACCAGCGGGCGCGTCAGCTCCATGCCGGGCTTGGTCGTCGCCTGCAGCTTGGGGCAGGCTATCGCGCCTGCTCGTGAGACGGTCGCACGAGGGGCTTCGATCCGGCTTCTGCGGGCAGGCACCGGGTTTCGGGCCGGTGCATCTTGAAAGAGGCTGGCTAGTTTCGAATTGCGGGACAGATAGATCAGCTGTCCCGCCGGTTTTACCGCGGCCGTTGTTTGCTCCATCCGGAAGTTATCCCCTCTCGCTCGTTGATTCATCCACTGCTTTGAGCTTAACGGGGTGCGGGACCGGCCGCATGAACCATTAGTACTAATTCGCATAGGAAATAAGTCCCAATTTGGGCCAGACGGGCTGACTCAGGCGGGTTATGACCCCTGAGAAGTAGGTACTAGTGACTCACCCACTCGCAACCGGGGATACAACCGACCGTCGCTGTGGCAGTCTCGGATTATCCACCGCGTTATCCACCAATCGGCAAGCGCGCACGGACACGTCTCAGTCGGGGCTCACGTTCCCGAACCGTCCGCGGCGGCACTCGGCGGACGTTTTGCTCCCTGCCTGGGGCTCTACGCGGTCACGGTTTCGAGGACTCCCGGAACCGGGAACCGGGCAGTTATGTGACGGATTTCGTCGCGGATCCTCGCGGCTTCGGCTTCGTCCTCGGGCGACGTGATGCGGCGGTCGATCCAGCCGGCGATCAGCTCCATCTCGGCCGGCCTCATACCACGGCTCGTCGCCGCGGGTGTTCCCAATCTCACCCCGCTGGTCTTGGTCGGCGGCAGCGGATCAAACGGCAGCATATTTTTGTTGGTGCTGAGGAGGACATCGTCCAAAGCGACCTGCGCCTCCTTGCCGTTGACGGAGGCGCCACGGAGGTCGACGAGCAATAGGTGGTTGTCCGTACCGCCGGTCACGATCCTCCGGCCACGATCTTCCAAAGCCGCGGCCAGCGCCCGCGCGTTCTCGATCACTTCTTCCGTGTACAGTCTGAATGACGGAGTCATGGCCTCCTGGAAGCACACCGCCTTGGCCAGGATCTGGTGCATGAAGGGGCCACCCTGCATATACGGAAAGACTGCCTGATCGATCTTCTTTCCATACTCCTCGCGACACAGGATCATTCCGCCCCGGGGACCGCGAAGAGTCTTATGGGTCGTAGTGGTCACGACGTCCGCCCAGGGCACGGGGCTCGGGTGCATCCCCGTGGCGACCAGTCCGGCGATGTGCGCCATATCCACCAGAAAGAGGGCATCGACGGAGTCGGCGATCTCACGCAGCCGGGCGAAATCGATGACGCGCGGGTAGGCGCTGGCGCCCGCGACCAGCAGCTTCGGTCGAAACTCCTCTGCCTGACTCTGAATTGCCTCATAATCGAGCCGCTCAGAGCTCTGGTCGACGCCATACCAGGCGAAGTCGTACATCTTGCCGGAAAAGTTGAATCCCGCGCCGTGAGTGAGATGGCCTCCGTGGCTGAGGTTCATCGCCAGCACTCGGTCACCCG
>DASRCF010000143.1:0-6813 GCA_035653255.1 Chloroflexota bacterium | reverse complement strand
GTCAGCAACACCAGGACCGTGCGCTGCACCAGGTAGGGCTGCACCCTCTCGACGATGGTGGCCAGCGCCGCCGCCGCCAGCAACGACGCGAACGGCAGCGCCGCGTCCAGATTCCTGGGCACGATGTACGGCGCGAATATGTACACCACGTACGGTACGAACACCAGCACCGCCGGCACCGTCCAGGCGAACAGCCGGAAGCGCAGCGCGAACACCGCTCCCGCCAAGACCAACAGTGACACCGTCCACCCCTCCCTCAGCACAAACCACTGCAGATAGGGCAGCGGATAAAACTGGAAGATCCGTCCGCTGCCACCATGAAGCTGAAAGAGCGCTTGGAGTAGGTACCACTCGGCTCCGCCTTCCCTGGCTCCCCTGAAGAGCACGTGGCCGTTTGAGCTGATGAGGATGTTGACCTCGCTCCGGAACATGACCACGCCCGCCAGCTGTGCCACCAGGTCGATGATCTGCCACAGCACCGGAAACGCCAGCACTCCCCCAACCCACAGCAACAGGTGCCTCACTCCCCGCTTCCAGCCCTGTCGCCGCAGTACCATCACCACATCCGTGACCACCAGAACTCCGATGTACACCGACAGCCGGTAATTGACCGTGAACGCCAGCCCCAGCACGATGCCGGACACCAAGATCAGCCATCCCGATGGACCGGCTCGACTCCCCTCCGCCCCCTCCCACCGCGTCCAGCTCAACGCCCAGATCGTCGCCCCAACCAAAAACAATAAGTCCGCGTCGCTCTCAGACAGCGCCGACCTCGCATAGATGACGTCGTACTCCGACACCGCTAGAAAAAGCGCCGCGATCAACGCCACGCTCGGCCCGAACAGCTTGCGCGCCAACACGTACAAACACCCGATCTCCAGGACGCTGCAGAACCCCTCCACATACACCGACGCGTAGTCGTGCACCCCGAAAATCACATAGCTCAGACCGATCAGCAACGCGTGCGTCGGCTTCGCCGTCCCCACCGTCTTCCCCGCGTAGCTCACCAAGTGCGTACCAAACCAGCTCTGCATGTACGCCAGCATCCTCACGCCTTCCAGCGCAAACTTGCCTTCGTCCCAGTAAATGAGCCCCCGGTGCCACACCTGATCGAAACGTAAAAATGCCGCCACCACAAAGATGCCCGCCAGCAGCGCCGCCTCCACCGCTTGTGCCTGCCGCACCGACATTCGCCTCACGGCCGGCCCGAAGCCCCTCCCAACTTGAGGATTCTGGTACCGACGAGGCACGATCTGGCGAGCTCAAGGCCGTCCCGCCAGGGCCGCATCTTCGACTCTCCGGCGACCCTGGAGGCGTACGATACCGGAACGTCCACAATTCGAAGTCCCAGGTAGGCAGCCGCCATCAACATATCGAAGTCCCCCCAGCGGTCGTGGCCGCCGAAACGCGGGCGGACGCCGAGGATGGCGGGGATGTCGCGGCGTCGAAATGCCTTGCTACCGCAGAGCGTGTCGGTGAGGCGCGTTCCAACCAGCCAGGACATATACGCACTGAAGAACCGGTTGCCGGCGCGGTTAGCGGTGGGCATGGCGCCCTTCTCCATTGGATAGAGTGAGCGGGTCCCGTTGGCCACGTCTCCCACATCCTCGGCCAAGGCCAGGTAGAAGCGTGGCAGCTCTTCCGGCGGCACTGTCATATCCGCGTCCAGAATGATCACCACGTCACCGTGCGCCGCTGCCAGGCCCTGAAAGCTCGCCGCCGCCTTGCCACCCCCATGCACCTGGCGAAGAAGCCGTATGTCTCGCTGGGGGCTGTTGCGCATCACGTCTTCGATTCGATCCACTGTCCCGTCAGTAGAGGCGCCATCCACGAAGATGAGCTCCGTCTGGGTGCCCAGGAGTGGCAACCGTTGGACGAGCTGCAGGATATTGTCGGCTTCATTGCGGCAGGGGACGACGACAGAGCAGGTCAAAGGTTGCGCATTCCGCTCCCGCTTTCGGGCCACCACCTCTTGCGTGATGGCAGTCTTGGTCCCCTTATGTGGCTCGAATCCCGCGAGCCGCAACAGGCCGACGACGTCCTGCCTTCCCAGACGAATCCCGCCTGACCGATCGAAGCCCACTGCCAGCTCTTCGCCCAGCTGCATCTCGTCCCACGCTGCACGCAAGGTCCGCCAGGGGTCCGCGGTTTCGTCTAGGCGCGGCTTGAGCCGTCGCCCTCCTTCCATCCGCGGCTCCGTGAGCGTATCGACGGGCATCCGCTCCGACCGGCTCAACCCAGGGTCCATGGCGGGTCCGGCCTGCCGGCCCGCCTACTCACTCCGCCCCGGCCGCAGCCTCGACCCTATCGTGCTTCAGCTCGCTCTCTAGGCACCGCCGCAACATGTCGTCCAGCTTGACCCGCGGGCGCCAGCCTAGCCGCTCCGCGGCCTTCTCGACTGATGGAATCCGGACCTGAACGTCGTCGGCGAAGGTTGGAGCGTGGGTAAACGTCAGAGGCTCATCGACTGACTGACCCGTTATCTCGGCATGAAGGCGGCGGATGCGGTGGGCGAGATCGATCATGGTCACGGGTTCTGGGTTACCGAGATTGAAGTCCTGGTTGCGGGTCGCGGCATCAAATGACCGGTGGCCAACGGCGTCGGCGACATCGTCGATCCATGTGAAACACCGAACCTGCGCGCCAGAGCCGAGGATCAGCATCGGGTTCTGTCGTTCGTGAACGATGCGCTGGATAAAGTCGGCGAAGACGTGACAGACCCCCGGATCGTAGCCTTCGGCCCGCTCATGGAGCCCGATTATGTTGAAGGGTCTCCAGATGGTGTATTCCAGATCGTACTGCTCCGCGAACGCCTGAGAGAGCCGCTCGCCCATGAGCTTGGAGAGGCCATAGCCGGTCAGCGGCACCAGCATGTTTGGTACGTCCTGCTCACGCGCCACATCGGCCAGCCTTTCATAGACCATGGAGGAGGAGATATAGACCACGCGCCGGATTCCCAGCTCAACCGACTGTCTGAGGATCAGGCCATGGAGGAGTGTGTCCTTTTGGAGGATGTCCGCCGGATACCGATGGAACCCGGCTACACCATAAATCTGAGCTGCCGCCTGGATGACGCCCTCCACGCCGTCCAGCACCCTTTTGACGGTCTCCTGGTTCGTGAGATCGCCCTCCACGAACTCGATCCCCTCAGGTGGCGCCTCACGCCCATAGCGCATGAAGTTGTCGACGCCACGGACCTCGTGACCGTCCTCAAGAAGCCGGGGTACGACCTCCCGCATAAGTGAGCCGCACACCCCGGTTACGAGTACTCTCATGTATCTCAGAGCCCTTTCCAAAAATTCGATTGGCCCAGGGCCAGACATTCCACAGATCGAAGACGAAGATTTCCTCACGCGGCCGACCCACCAGCTCAGCAAGTTTCGCCTCGCTCAGCTCGCGCAGCTCGCGGTGGGCTGTCATGAGAACGACCGCGTCGCTGCCTCTCAGCACCGAGACATCGTCGCTGCCCGTGACCAGAGGGTCGTAGACGGCCGTGACTGCGCCTTCCCGATCCAGGACGTTGACGAGCGGGCCGGTGAGGTTATCGCGGACATCGTCGGTCTCAGCCTTGAATGCCAGGCCCAACACCACCACCCTGCGATGTGCCAGAGGTCCAAGCGCCGACTTCAGGTCATGCACGACGTGCAGAACCAGGTTCTCGTTGGTCTTGATGGCGGCGTGAGCGATGGCGCCGGCGGTGGAACTGAATGCCAGTGTCGCCGTGTCCTTACCCAAGCATGGTCCCCTGCTGGGACCGGGAGCCGGGATGCCGCCGCGGGGGTAACCGGAATTGGCTGCCTTCAGCACCTCAAACATGTCCGCGCCCTGTTCCTCGGCGATGATCGCAAACTCATTTGCCAGTCCGAAGAGCGTGTAGCGGAACGCGTTGAGGTACAACTTGGCCAGCTCGGCCTCCACGGTGCGCACTCGATGACAGACCTTGTGGGGTCCCAGAGACATGAAAAGTCTCTCCGCCAGCTCCGCCGTCTTCGGGTCATCCGCTCCTATGATCTCGGGCAGCTCGTCAATGCCCTGAAGCGCCTGCCCCTGCACCAGTCGCTCCGGACAAAACGAGACGTGAAAGTCGGTGCCCGGGACCCAGTCGCGCTGGGCGGCGATGCGAGAGGTGACGACATTGTGCGTGAAGTGAGGCGCCACGGTGCTGCGCACGACGAGAGTGACCCCGCGCTGAAGATAAGGCCCCATCTGCTCCAGCACGTCGAAGTATTGATCGTACCGGAAGGTGTAATCAGTTCCGAGTGGGGTGCCGAGCGTCATCACGATATAGTGGGCGCCCTGGACTGCTTCTCGAAAGTCCGGATCCTCATAGGTCACCGGCCGAAATCGAACGCTCTCACTGGCCCGATCAAGAAGCTCATCGCAGCCGCGTTCCATGAACGGCATCCGACCGTCGCGGACGGCTTCGATCTTCGAAGTATCGACGTCGACGAGGGCTACGTCATGGCCCGCCGCCCACAGTTTCAACGACAGGGGAAGACCGACGTGGCCCGCGCCCACACAGAGCAGGCTTGCCAGGGCAGCTCCTTAGAGGCTCAGATATTCTGCCGTCAATTCTAGCGGAATGGTGACGCCAACCCGGCCTCATTCTCTGAGCACGGCCGAATCGGCGGCGCGACGAGCAACGTTCCGCTGTAGGGCGTTGAGGCTAGCTCTGAGGACTCTTTCCTGTCGGACTGCTCTGGTTGGCCGAGTTGTCGTCATCCTCGTGGGTTGACTTCCGAAACTCCCGGATGCTCTTCCCAAGGGCTCCACCCACGTCTCCAAGCCGGCCAGGCCCGAAGATCAGTAGCGCAATCGCGAGGATGATCAGAAGCTCCCACCAGTGGGTTGCGAATGGCATTGCTTCCTCCACTAGGTCTGGCTGGATTATACGCCGAGACAATACGTGTCGTCATCGGGGCCACGGACCGGCTCCGAAAAGACTACGCCAGTCCCATCTGACTGATGGGATAATTCAAGTGCGGCTCCCGAGCGGAGCCGCATCTCTTTAACCGGAGCAGTCGCGAGTGCGCATTCGAGACATTCTGCAGGGCGAGCCCAACCACGACGTCACGGTCGAGGGATGGGTGCGCACTAGGAGAACCTCCAAAGCCGGGCTCACCTTCCTCGAGCTCAACGACGGCTCGAGCCTCGCCAATCTCCAGATCGTGGCCGAGCAGACGCTGCCGAATTACGACGAGGTCGAGCGCCTGGCTACGGGAAGCAGTCTTCGGGTACGGGGCAGAGCGGTCGAGTCGCCCGCCTCGGGGCAGCGGATTGAGGTTCGCGCCTGCGCCGTCGATCTCATCGGCGCATCCAGCGAGGACTTTCCGCTGCAGAAAAAGCGGCACTCATTCGAGTACCTTCGCACCATTGCCCACCTGCGCCACCGGACCAATACCTTCGGCGCCATCGCCCGAGTGCGCAACGAAGTCTCACGGACGATCCACGACTATTTCCAGTCGCGTGGCTACCTGTACGTCCAAACGCCGCTGATCACCGCCATCGACGCAGAGGGGGCGGGACAGATGTTTCGCGTCACCACGCTCGACCTGGACCATCTCTCGCCCTCTGACGGCCTAGTGGACTACAGTGAAGACCTATTCGGCCGTCCGGCCTACCTGACCGTCAGTGGTCAGCTCGAGGCGGAGACCATGGCCTTGGCAATGCGCTCGGTGTATACCTTCGGCCCCACTTTCCGGGCCGAAAACTCCAACACCTCACGCCACCTTTCCGAATTCTGGATGGTTGAGCCGGAGATTGCCTTCTGTGATCTGAGCGGACTGCAAGACATCGCCGAGGAGTTCATCAAGCACATCTTCCGATCTGTGCTCGAGAACTGCGCGGAAGACATGAACTTCTTCAATGAGCGCATCGATCCGGAGGTGATTGGCACTCTGGAGCACATCACCCACAGTGACTTCGAGCGCATCAGCTATACCGAAGCCATCCGTCTGCTCGAGCAGTCGGGCGAGAGCTTCGAGTTTCCCGTCTTCTGGGGCGCTGACCTTCAGTCTGAGCACGAGCGCTACCTCACTGAAAAGCGGTTCAAGCGCCCCGTGATCGTCACCAACTATCCCCGGTCAATCAAGGCGTTCTATATGCGCGTGAACGACGACGAGCGCACAGTCGCGGCCATGGACGTTCTGGTCCCACGCATCGGGGAGATCATCGGCGGCAGCCAGAGGGAGGAACGCTACGACGTCCTCATTCAGGGCATGCGCGACCACGATATAGATCCGGAGCAGTACTGGTGGTACCTGGACCTGCGCCGCTTCGGAACAGCACCGCATAGTGGGTTCGGGCTCGGACTGGAGAGAACGGTTCAGTTCGTCACCGGCATGGGCAACATCCGCGACGTCATGCCCTTCCCACGGGCCCCTGGCGCCGTGGAGTTCTAGCCGAGGAACGCGCGGCCCGACGTTGTCGGGCGCCTGTTCCTTCGCTAGAATGAGCCAACGCCGGTGCCGTTGCAACGGCATCGGCTTCTTTATTCAGGAAGTCCGAAGTTGCAGGTCACGCGCGTTCTGGTCCTCAATCAGAATTACGAACCGTTGAATGTGTGCCACGTTCATCGGGCGTTCGTTCTCGTCATCGGTGGCAAAGCCGAGGTGGTCGAGTTCAACGGCCACATGCTGCGCACGACCACTCAGTCGTACCGCTGTCCTTCCGTGATCCGGCTGCTCTACCTGATCAAGCGGTCCCATCCGGTGGCCAAGCTGACGCGCAAAGAGATCTTCATGCGCGACAACTACACCTGCCAATATTGTGGCGTCAAGACCCACGATCTGACCCTGGACCACGTCGTTCCGC
>DASRCF010000142.1:0-6894 GCA_035653255.1 Chloroflexota bacterium | reverse complement strand
GACAAGCACATCAAGGATCTGACGGTGGTCATCCTGGACCGGCCACGGCACGAGCAGCTGATCGAGGAAGTCCGGGCAGCCGGCGCCAGGATCAAGCTGATATCCGACGGCGACGTCGCCGGCGCCGTGACGGCGGCCATGGACGAGCATCCCGGAGTGGACGTGCTCATGGGCATCGGCGGCACGCCCGAAGCCGTCCTGGCGGCCTGCGCCCTTAAGGGCCTGGGCGGGGACATGCAGGCCAAGCTCTATCCACGGGATGAGGAAGAGCGGCAGGCGGCGATCGACGAGGGTGTCGGCGAGATCGACCAGGTGCTGACGCTGGACGATCTGGTCAAGGGCGACGACGCCTACTTTGCCGCCACAGGCATCACCAGCGGCGAGTTTCTGCAAGGCGTGAGCTTCGGGCTCAACAATGCGCGCACGCAGAGCATCATGATCCGCTCTCGGTCCGGCACGCTGCGTTTCATCGAGACGCGCCACAACATCGGCCTCAAGCGCCAGCTTCCGATGGGCTCTGCCTACCTGCCTGGATAAACAAAACCCCATACTCCCGACTCCAAACCCGAAACCCGAAACTCTAAACCGGAAACCCGAAACTCCAAACTCTGGTGTGACATGAAAGTGATTTTGCAGCAGGACGTGGCCAACATCGGCCGGCGCGGCGAGGCGTACGAAGTCTCGGCCGGCTACTTCCGGAACTTTCTCCAGCCGCGAGGCCTGGCCGTCGAGGCGACGAGGGGCCGGGAGACGCACCAAAAGGTTCGACTCTCCCAGGCGGCTTCGAAGGAGGCCAAGGCGGTGGAACAGACGAAGCAGCTGGCGGAGCAGATCGGCGGCATCCGGCTCAGCTTTCCGGTCAAGGTCGGCGACCAGGGGCGGATGTACGGCTCAATCACCGCCCGCGACGTGGCCGAGGAGCTGGAACGCGAGGGGCAGGTGGCCATCGACCGCCACAAGATCGTGCTGACCGAGCCGCTGCGCTCTCCGGGTGAGCACTCGGTCAACATCAAGCTCGACCATGGGATTGAGGCCAGCCTCACCGTCGATCTCGTGCCGGAGTCCTCCGAGGCCGGATAGATAATGGACTTTGCGGCATGGCCTGAGCGGTGAGTCTCGCGCCATCCGCGTTCGGGGGACTTGGGGGAGCGGCAGTGATCAGTGAGCCTGTAGCGATTCAGGATCGGCTCCTGCCGCAAAACGTCGAGGCCGAACAGGCGGTGCTCGGCGGTCTGCTCATCGACCGGGTGGCCATCGCTCGGGTCGCCACCTTCCTGCATCCGGCCGATTTCTACCTGCCGACCCACGGCGATATCTACGCCGCCATGCTCGACCTTTACCGTGACAACTCGCCCTCGGACCTGGTGACGCTCAGCGACCATCTGGAGCAAGTCGGCAAGCTCGACCAGGTAGGAGGGCTGGCCTTCCTCAGCCAGCTGGCCAACGTCGTGCCCACTTCGATCAACGTCGAATACTACGGTCGCATCGTCGAACGGCTTGGCGTGCTGCGGCGGCTGGTCGACGCCGGCTCTCAGATCGCCGGCATCGGCTACGACACCGTCAACTCCTCCGAGCAGGCCATCGAGAAGGCCGAGGAGACCCTGTTTCGGGTGGTACAGGGCCGCTCGGGCCGCGACTTTCAGTCGATCGGCGCGGTGCTGTCGGAGTACTACAGCAAGCTCGACTACATCCACGACCATCGTGGTCTGGTCACCGGCGTCACCACCGGCTTCGTCGACCTCGACCGCATCACCGGCGGTCTGCAGTCCTCGGACCTGGTGATACTCGCGGCCCGGCCCTCCATGGGCAAGACCAGCCTGGCGCTGAACATCGCCCATGCGGCCGCTCAGAAAAGCAAGCTCCCGGTCGGCATTTTCAGCTTGGAAATGTCGGCCGAGCAGCTGGTGCAGCGTCTGCTGGCGATGGAGGCGCAGATCGACTCACAGCACCTGAGGACCGGCTACATCTCCGACGACGAATGGGACCGGCTGGGCGCGGCCATCGGCCAGATCTCCGACATTCCCATCTTCATCGAGGACTCCGCCAATATCTCCCTCAGCGAGATGCGCAGCAAGGCCCGGCGCCTGCACATGGAACAGGGCCTGGGTCTCATCGTCATCGACTATCTCCAGCTGATGCAGGGAGGCGGCCAGGAGAACCGGGTGCAGGAGATTTCGGAGATCTCGCGTTCGTTGAAGGGACTGGCGCGAGAGATCAACGTCCCCGTGATGGCCTTGTCGCAGCTTTCACGCGCCCCGGAACAGCGACCGAACCACGTGCCCATGCTCTCCGATCTGCGCGAGAGTGGGAGCATCGAGCAGGATGCCGACGTGGTCATGTTTATCTACCGAGACGTGATGTACAACAAGGAGACCGATCAGCCGCGCGTGGCCGACATCATCGTGGCCAAGCATCGAAACGGCCCCACCGGCGTCGTGCATCTGCTGTTCAAGGACACCCAGACGAAGTTCCTCGACCTGTCCTTGATGGAAGAGGAATGAGCGTGGACGGCTTCGCGGGTTTCGAGAGCGAGAGCGGCCGGTACGTGTCCGTGCCCGACGCCTTCTTTCTCCGGCTGCTTCCGCAGATACGATCCCCCGTCGAGCTGAAGGTCACGCTGCATCTCATGTGGATTCTGTCCCAACGCACGGGACGGCCACGGTGCGTCGAGTACGCGGAGCTGGCCCGAGACGCGGCCCTGCTGCAGAGTCTGAAGCTCGAGGAGGGGCCGAGACCGGCGCAGGACTTTCTGCGTGAGGGTTTGGAGCTGGCGGTGACGCGCGGTTCAGTCCTGCGGGCGAGCTTGAGCCGCGGCTCGACCCGTCAGACCTGGTTCCTCCTGAACACGGCGGCCAACAGAGCTGCCGTCAGCAGTCTCGAGGCGGGGCAATCGGAGGGCCTCGGACTCCCCGGCCCCGAACCGCTGCAGGACGTGGAGGTCTACCGGCCCAACGCCTTCGCCCTCTACGAGCAGAACATCGGGCCCTTGACGGCGATGATCGCGGAGCAGCTTCGGGCCGCCGAAGCGGCATATCCGCTGGAGTGGATCGGGGAGGCGGTGCGGCTGGCCGTTGAGTACAACAGGCGCAACTGGCGCTACATTCAGGCGATCCTACAGAGGTGGGAAGCCGAAGGCAAGGATGATGGAATCCATCGGCGAATTGCTGAAGAAGACGAAGATCCCGACCGCTACGCCAAGAGCAGGTACCAGCACCTATACCGCTGAGCCGGAGTGCCCGGTCTGCAACGGAGCCGGTTACCTGAGGTATGACGTCGCGGTCGACGATCCCCGGTTTGGGATGCTGGTGCCGTGCGAATGTACCCTGCGGCGGCGGCAGGAGCGCCACACGAGATTGCTCAACGAGCGCAGCAACCTCGGCCCGTTGCGGGGCAAGACCTTCGACAGCTTCACCACCGATCCGTCGATGATGCAGCGTCCGCCTCGTTTGAGCCCCGAGGCGGCATTCAAGGCGGCCAGAGCCTTCGCGACCAGGCCGGAACGCAGCGAAGAAGAGCGGCTGGACCGGCCGAAGATGGAATGGCTGGTCTTGCTGGGCGCACACGGCAGCGGCAAGACCCATCTGGCGGCCGCCGTGGCTAATGCCCGCCTGCACGCCAACCGGCCGGCGGTATTCCTGGTGGTGCCCGACCTGCTCGACAAGCTGCGGGCGACATTCCATCCCAGCAGTGAGATCACCTACGACGAGCTGTTCGAGACGGCGCGTACGACGCCGCTGCTGGTCCTCGACGACCTCGGCGCCCACAGCTCGACCCCCTGGGCACAGGAGAAGCTCTACCAGATCATCAACGAGCGGTACAACCGGCGCTTGGAGACGGTCATCACCTCGAATCTCGATCTCGAGGACATGGACGCACGTCTCCGCTCACGCATCGGCGACTCCAACCTGGTCGAGATTCACGCCATCCGCACGGTCGACGTGCGACTCGGCGGGCGGGTGGAGGAGAAGGTACAGGCGCGAGGCGGGACGGGGGGCAGGCGGACGCGGTAGGCGGGCCGCGTTCAATGTTCAACGTTCAACGGGGCTTGGCGAAAAAGTAGCTGATCGGGGCCACTTATTTTTCAAGTGGCAGGTGTGAAAAGAAAGTCGGCGGCCATCTGTTCCGCTACCTTACCTGAGGTCCCGTGCTTAGGCGACTCCAAGGACCGCCAGGACGTTACGGCCAGAGGGGTGTCCCCAACGCTTGATTTGAAAGCTCCAAAACGGGCTGGAAGACACGATCCGCTCGATCTGGTCTTCATCGATCTGCCCGTCTTTGACTGGCGCGTAGATCACAAGTCGTCGCAGCTTGTGCATGTAGCATTTGCGGTAGTAAGAGTATCGCCACCGCTCATTCTTGAGCATGGCCTGGACGAACAAAATAGTCGTGGTCCTGTAGGATTCTCTCGGGTAGCAGACGGCGAGATCATCCTCGGCGGCGAACGCATATGGATGGTACTGCGTCGTTAGAGGCGCGCCATTCATCGCGATGGCCACACAGTTCTCGTGAATGTGATCCGCCCGCTTCGTAGTACCCGGCGATCCCGTTGCTGGAGGAGAGGCAGGAGATGACCGGCGTGCGTCCCGGCTGGAGTGCCTTGAGACTGTGATACGCTCCCGGCACGAGGTAAAACAAGTCGCCGATCCGGAACGCGCCAAGTTTAGGGTCCCATAACTCCCGCTGTGAGACCCGCGCCGCCCGGCAATTGCCATCTGACATCGAACGGCACGTCCTGCGGAGCGTCTGGCAATCGCAGCCGCTTCACCCGGTCTTCCGAGATCTGCCGATACCAGTTTGAACCGCCATTTGATGGCCCGATTGAAATAGGCTGCTACATAGCCAAGCTGCCCAAAAGTCATCGGGCTCTCGTGGCTCCAGTACCACCAGCCCGTTCCCCGCCCTGCAACAGGCAACAAAAGGCGGCGCTTGGACGGTAGTATCGCACATCGCCGACAACACGACCGCCCGGCACCTAAACACCCGGTCAGCAGCGAGCGGTGTAACCCATCGATAGACCGCATTGTCCTTGGTACTGTTCCCGATGTAGAGGACTGGACCCTCACGGTACTCCCTCGGGAGCCCGGATCTCGCCCAATGAACTACGAAAAGATCATCAATCGTCGGCATGGTAGATCGTGATCCGGTCCTCCTTCCCCGCCTTGACTAGGAATGCGGCGAGATCGCGCGCCGTATCGTCAACGGCTCGCTCCAGCTCCTCCGCCGTCGGAAGCTCGCTATCCAAATTCAGTTCCGGCAACAACTCAAGCATGAGGTCATCGAAGTCTATCGGTGCGGTCTTGCACAGCTTTGGCTCGTTGACAACCGTGGCGTTGGGGTTGGCGATGAACGCCTGCAAGAGCGGAAGGATGTGCCGCATGTCGTCGGGAACTACCCGGGGCGGATCAAAGTCTATCCTGGCCATTCGCCGCTTCTTAAACCGTATGTCCATCACGCGTCACTCGTGCCGAGAACACCGCCTGGTCCTTAGGGTGCCCCTTTCGGGTAATGACCGCTGCACCTGGGTGAGCGCGGCGGGAACAAACAGCTCGTGCGGTAGTGTAATGACGGCGAGAAGCGTGTTCTCCTTGAGCAGTTTGGTCGACCGCCAGTCCTTCTCCTCATGAGCACCAAAGGCGTGGCCCTGTTCTGTCTATGGATAGGAGGGCGAATCGGGTGATAGTTGCTCAACCTGGACTATGACATGTACGAGATAATAGGTCAAGTAGAGAGGAGCGCAACCTATGCACATCGGGGGAGCTACTCAGACCATGACCGGCCCTTGCGGGACAATCGTGGTCACTTATCGCGTTCATCAGGAAGGCGATCAGTACGTGGCTGAGTGCCCAGAGTTCGAGGTGTCCAGTTGCGGTGACACGATTGACGACGCATTCAACATGATCGGTGATGCGGTTCAACTCTATCTCAATACTTTAGAAGACGAGGGACAGCGCGAGCGCGTATTCGTCGAGCGCGAAATTGCCGTATTTGAGACCGAATCACCACCCGCTCAGCTCTCCATTGCAGCTGGCCTCGATGAGTATGTCAAGCGCCAGGCGATTCCAGTACAGCTATACGCCTACGCATAGCTAACTTTGCCGTCGCTTCCCGTATGCTCCAGCAAGGAATTATGCAGGCGGCTCCACCGGGCGGGATTCCAGCCCAAGGGCACCTCATCCGGCGGTTCTCACGAGTCATGGGTCAAGTATGTGGAAGGCGGGCCCTCCCCTAATCGTCATTGTGGTCCTGAACAAGCGGGAGGTACCTAAGGGTACGCTCAAGGACATACTGCGACACGCCGGCCTCTCACCTGAGCAGTTCATTGCGCTCGGCCAAGCGGCGCTCCCGTTAGCCACTTAATTTTCACACCGCCGACTTTCTTTTCAAGTGGCACTTATTCGCCAAGCCCTGTTCAACGTTCAATGGGCGAGCGGCGGCGGGCTGTAGCGAGGTAGGGCTACGTGCAGACGGTTGTGGGCGGCCGTTCCACGCTCGACGTTCAATGGGGCCGACGGCGGGATGGTCCGGGTGGGTCCTGGCGACGACCGACTAACTGTGTAGACCTGCCACCTGCAGGAGAACCGCTGCTGTGGTCGCTGTGCAAAGCCCGTTGAACATTGAACATCGAACGTTGAACGACTCAAATGTGATGGGAGGTTATGGCGTTCCGGGGGGTGCGTGACTGCCCGCGGGCTTAGCGGCGAAGTGCAGCCTGATGCTCTCCAGCCCGACCAGGATGCTCAGAGCTGCAAGTGATCCAAGGAGCCACCAGATCTCCGTCAGCGTTATCGGGGCCATCGCGGTCCAAATCTTAATCGCAGCGAAGTCTGCGAGCACCAGTCCCAGCAGGGCCGCCAGTATGTACTGAGCGCGACCTAATGCCCGGTCGAGGGTCCC
>DASRCF010000141.1:0-5364 GCA_035653255.1 Chloroflexota bacterium | reverse complement strand
GGAGGGTTGTCAGGGCGACCGATCCGCCATTGGAGGCGTCCCGGCCCTTTGAGCCCGTGCTTCTACGCCCGCTCCTGATGCCCGCCGAACTCGTATCTCATGGCCGACAGCAGCTTGTCGGCGAACTCGGCCTCACCGCGCGACGAGAAGCGCTCATACAGCGCGGCGCTCAGGACCGGAGTCGGGACCGCCTCGTCGATCGCGGCCTTGATTGTCCACCGACCCTCACCGGAGTCCGAGACCCGCCCGGCAAAGTTATCGAGGGCCGGGTTCTCTGCGAGGGCCATGGCGATGAGGTCGAGCAGCCATGAGCCGATAACGCTGCCCCGACGCCAGACCTCGGCCACGTCGGCCAGGTCGAGGTCATACATGTAGTGCTCCGGATCCCGTAGAGGGGTGGTCTCAGCGTCGGACGAGCGACTTAGCCGGCCGGCGTCGGCGTGCTTCAGAACGTTGAGCCCTTCTGCATAGGCTGCCATTATTCCGTACTCGATGCCGTTGTGCACCATCTTCACGAAGTGTCCTGCCCCGCTACTTCCACAGTGCAGATAGCCCTCTTCGGCCGTGCCGCCTCCGGTACGGCCATGCGTCGCCGTCGCCGCGCCCTTACCTGGAGCCAGGGCAGCGAAGATCGGGGCAAGGCGCTCGACGACGGCATCCTCACCGCCGATCATCTGGCAGAATCCGCGCTCGAGCCCCCACACACCACCGCTGACGCCGACATCCACGTAATGGATGTCCCTCTCGGCCAGCTGCTTCGCCCGACGTATGTCGTCTTGATAGAAGGAGTTGCCTCCATCGATGATGATGTCCCCGGCCTCCAGAAGGGGGGCCAGATTGGCGATGGTCTCGTCGACCACACCGGCGGGCACCATCATCCAGCAGGCTCGAGGAGGCTCCAGCTCCCGGACGAAGTCCTCCAACCTGGAGGTTCCACGCGGGCCCTCTTTGCTCAGCGCCTCGACGGCCTCAGGGTGAATGTCGTAGACCACGCAGTCGTGTCCGGCACGCGTCAAGCGACGCACCATATTTGCGCCCATCCGGCCAAGGCCGATCATTCCCAGCTGCATGTGCCTGCCCTCCAAAGTTCAAAGTTCAAGATTCAGCTTCGATGTCATTGTTGAGGCCGTGCACGGCCAAGAGGCGAAGCAGGTGGCCTCGCCCTCATGGCTCGACGCGGATAAACTGTAGAACTCGATGCTCAGACGATGCCGGTCCGTGCTCGAGGGCATCTAGGGCGCAGCGCTTCACCACTCCATGTCCGACTAGTGCTTTGGCGTCAGCACCGCCGCCACCGGATGGGATGAGCCCAACCTGCTGATGGCCTCGCCTGTGATCTGGCCTTTGGCGTTGAGACCGTCGACGCCAAAAAGCAACCAGCGACCCTCGGGCTCCAGCAGCCGGTCGAGATCGACGGCGCCGAGCCCAGGCCGGTAGAGGAAGGCGTGGCGGGCCAATGCCGCAGATGAGACGCCCCCGATTACCCAGCCGCGAGAGTTGACCGCCGTGGCCCAGCTCGAGCGGGAGTCCAACGGGAGTAGGGGTTGCGGCTTCCCCGCGGCGATCCTACCGCCGCGAATCCGAACCCTCCACTCAACTGCGACCATACGGCCGCCACTCGTTACAGAGGACCCGACGATGAGTACCACCCTTCTTCCGTGGCGCTTGGTCGTGCTTAGACCAGCGGCGACGTCGAGGATGGGCCGACCGGCGAGCGCTGGCAGCCGGATGGCCTGCCCTCCGGGCGTCCAATACACCGCGGAGGTCCTGCTGGTGCCCAGTGTCTCCGTACCTACCACGTCGCCGAGGTGGTCGGTGGCATTGGCGACGGCATAGTGGAAATAGCGGTTCGGCCAGAGCGGCCGCGCCTGAAAGCGACCGTGCCGGAGGTACCAGACAACCGCATTGGAAGCCGTTCCTGTATGGTCCAACGTCCATCCGGCGATGTCTCCGGCCGGGTCCATGGCCTCCGTTTCGCCGACGGCCGGCCCGCCCTGCGGAGCCACGAGCCGGAGCCAGCGAGGCTTCTTTGACAGGTAGACCGCGTAGGGGTAAGGCTGACCTCCCGTATGAATCGACCAGGCGGCAACCCAGCCCGACTTGCTGATACCGGAGGCGGATGTAAGGTACTGATCGCCGGCCGGGGGGCTAAGAGTGTGGAGCGAGGAGCCGAACCGGATCAGGACTCTATGTTCCGGGGTGTGCTCGCGGTCCTTGACGTCGGTCATGCCGGCCACGTCTCCCGCCGGATCGATACCGTTGGCCGCTGAGGACGACGGGCCGAGCGTCTGTATGGTAAAGTGCAGGCGGCCGGCGAGCGCTCCTCTCAATCGAGGAGTCCGGGCCGTGGCGAGCTTCAGCCAGCTGATATCGGTGTAGTAGTACAGCCCGGCGTCGTATCTTGGGTCGCCGAAGGTCTCCCGCCAGTGGGACACGTTGACCTCGTCCCATCCCGATAGGGACCCATTCTCCTCCAGAATTTGGATCGTCCCGTTCCCTTGCCGGTCGACGTTTACCGAGGCGACGACTGCCGTGTGCCCGTTGGGATCGGCAGTCGGACCGGAGAGGCTGAGGACATCACCTTGCGCCGGCAGGCTTCCCCGTCCGGGGAGACCGATGGGGATGTGGAGCTGGCGATGGCCAAGCGAGACGAGGTCGGCCCCACTGTCGACGTTCTTGATGACCTTGTGATACGCGTCCCAGAGGAATCGCTCGCTGAGCTCCACGCACTGGAATCCTACCGTATCAAAGGCATCCGCGGGTCCCTGTGAGGGCCCGCAGGCATAGACACCCCCGAGGCTGGCGCCGAAGGGGTAGCCGCCGTTGGCGAAGCAGAAGCCTGGGCCCAGACCCTCTCCCAGCACCAGCTTCCGGCGCTTCGGAATACCTGCCTCACCGGCATCAGGGGCGATGATCGTAGACGAGCCTGTCAGAAGCGGGCCGGCGGGAACAACGCCTGGACGTGCAGCAGTTACCGGCTGCACCACTCGTGGCGCGATCCGTGTGGTACGCGCTCCTGTTCGATCCAGTGGTCGCCGTCTGGATGGAGCCTGCCGATGTAGCGCCGCTCCATGCGGCACGCGTCCCGGCTTTTCGGGAATCGATCTGACAACCGCAGGTGAAGCTGAGTGAAGCTGGCGTCTTCGATGGCGGGCTTCGAGCCGGCGGCGGACCGGATGCCGGTTGGGAGACCCGGATTTTGCTACGTGGGGCGGGTCCGAGAGTGCCGTAAGTCGCCCCGACGATGATGCCTTTAAGGCCAAGGAGTGAGCCCTCAGAGCGGGAGCCGTGGGTCCGGGGGCGGAACGAAGGAATCCAAGGGGGGCAGCCCAGACCAATGAAGTGACGGAGACGGCAGCAATCATGGCCAGGACTAGGACCAAAAAGGTCCGGCCGCCGCGACGGTGCTGCCGTCTGTATGGCCTGCAGTACACCGACCGGCCGCGCTGCAGCCGCATTCCCCCTCCACCGAACCGTGGCTTCCCGCAAGTGTACCCCCCTTCGCGTGCTCGGGTCCACGTGACCGATGTGAAATCGGTCAGAACGCATCTGATTGAGCCATATGCACAGGCAGTTAAGGCGCGACGCAAGCGTGCGCCTGCCGGTAGACTCCATTAGCTCGACCTCGAGGGGTTGGCCCGCGCGACCGAGCAGAGGGCAGGAGGACCGGGCCGCGACCCATGGTCGTTCAGAGACAAGAGGAAATGAAGGCAACGCCCAGCAGAGCTTCAGGCATCCTCTTGCATCCAACATCACTACCCGGGTTCGGGGGCATCGGAACCATCGGCCGCAACGCCTGCGATTTCGTCAAGATTTTGGAGAGGTCGGGTACCCGGCTCTGGCAGATGCTGCCACTCGGACCGACCGGCTACGGCGACTCTCCCTACGCGGCTCTGTCGGCCTTCGCGGGTAACCCACTGCTCATCGACCTCGAGCTTCTCGTCGATCAGGAGCTCTTGAGGCGAAGTGATCTCGCCCTTCCTCCGATGAATCCTCAAGCAGTCGACTTCGGGACTGTGATCCCGGTCAAGACCCAGCTACTGCGAAAAGCGTTCGAAACCTTCCGCATATCGGGAAGCCAAACGATCGGGCGTGAGCTGGAGTCCTTCGTCCGAGACAACGCGTTTTGGCTCGACGATTTCACCCTGTTTGTGGCCTTAAAGGATGAGCACCATGGTGCTCCCTGGACTGACTGGGAGTCCGAGCTGCGCCGCCGGGATGCGAAGGCGCTGAGTCGGGCGCGTGAGCGGCTGCAGCGTGACATCGAGCTGCAGCAATTCGTCCAGTTCCTCTTCTTCCGTCAATGGCAAGGACTCAAGCGACATGCCAACGAACACGGCATCTCGATCGTCGGCGACATGCCGATCTTCGTTGCTCACGACAGTGCCGATGTCTGGGCCCGGCAGGACCTCTTCGAGCTGGACGATCGAGGACAGACCACGGTCGTTGCCGGCGTCCCGCCGGATTACTTCAGTCGGACCGGACAGCGCTGGGGGAATCCGCACTATCGTTGGAGCGCAATGCAGGCCGACGGCTACGCCTGGTGGCTCCAACGTATGCGAATGATGATCGAAACTGTCGATATCATACGACTCGATCACTTCCGCGGGTTCGCCGCCGCCTGGGCCATACCGGGGACCGATGCGACCGCCGAGCGGGGAGAGTGGCGCCCGGCTCCCGGAATGGAGCTGTTCAGTACCTTTTCTTCCAGTCTTGGGGATCTACCGCTCATCGCCGAGGACCTCGGCGTCATCACGCCTGACGTTCTGGAGCTTCGAGACCGCTTCCACCTGCCGGGGATGAAAATCCTCCAGTTTGCCTTCGGCTCGGACGCCTTCAATGAGAACCTCCCGCACAACCTCGAACGTCCGGTGGTCGTTTATACCGGCACTCACGACAATGACACCACCTTGGGCTGGTTCTCCTCAATTGGCTTACCCGAGCGCACCCGGGTGTGTCGGTACACGCATACGGACGGCCGGGAAATCGGCTGGGATCTCATCCGGCTCGGCATCGCCTCGGTGGCTGACATGGCGTTTGCGCCTCTCCAAGACGTCCTTGGACTCGGTTCCTCCGCACGCATGAATCTGCCGGGCAGGGCGGATGGCAATTGGACCTGGCGATTCACCTGGGACGCTCTCACTGATACGTTCGTGGAACGCTTGCTTGAGCTGAACCGGACGTTTGGCCGAACAACGAAATGAGCCGGGCCGGGTAGACATGTAGGAGGGTGGGCCACACACGTGCTCTGGCCTCATGTTCAATTTCGAACGCGACCCTGCTTTCCGGTTACACTCTGAGGACCGGTCGGGAGGATGCGAACGACGATGAGTGTTGCGTCTCAGCTGAGTGTGCGCTCGCGCC
>DASRCF010000140.1:0-21370 GCA_035653255.1 Chloroflexota bacterium | reverse complement strand
GAGCTCAGGGCGGTCGTCGGGATCGAGTACCCGGACTCGGGGTGAAATGTGCTTCGATCCTGAAGGAGAGCGATGAGGCGATCTGAGCGATCTTTCCCCGGTATCCCAGCGAACAAGGGCACAAAGGTCGCGACTGTCGGCTCGGTCAAAAGCCTGCCGGCTACCCGGTCATAGTGACAGTAGGACTCACTCGCTTGGTCCCACAGTTTCGCCTCGAGTGCTAAAGCCGTCTGACGTCCCCGCTCTCGGGCGGACGTGGGATCCTCATCAGCAATTTCGGCCAGCTCGGCAAGCGCCTCACAGGCCTTGACGAGAATCGAGTTGAAAAGGACGTCCTCAATCTGCAGCGAGGCCGAGCGGAGGTAGCGGGCCCAGTCGTAATCGACGGCTCGCATCTGCTCAAGAAGCCAGACGTACAGATCGTAGTCCTTGTCGGTGGGCCGAGATGCCGCTGCTACGTGAAGGGTATCGAGGCGCTTGTATTGTGGCTTATATGTTAGGTGAACTCGTTCTCCGGCCTCCAGGTATGGTGGTGTATTGTCGAGGCCGCACTCCCAAGGGTGAACAACGGTGATGAGCCCCGAGTGATCCGGGTCCCGCTCGCGATAGAGAAACTCGTGGTAGGCCTTCAGGTGTGGCAGCACGCGGCGAGCAAACGCCTGACATCTCTGCTCGTCGGGGTCATTTCGACAGATTGCAAGGGCCGAGATGGCCAGCACCGGGGGTTGAGTTATTCCCGACGTGGCAACCGATCTAGGTGCCGCGGCCGCTCTCCGGCTCTGCCAGACATCGGGACCCGGAAAATATCCGGATGCAGCCGGATTGAACACGATCTGCGCCACCATGCCGTTGCTCCATTGACCCCGAAGGAGCGACATCATCTCTTCCTGCGCCCTCACAGGATCGTATCGCGATACACCGATGGCGATGAAGCAAGAGTCCCAGTTCCACTGATGCGGATAGAGATCCGGAGAAGGCTTGGTCGAGTCACCGGCACGGTTTCCTGCCAGGACCGCACGTGCTTGCTGCTCCAGGGCCTGCAGCTCATCCCCCGGCATTCTTTGTTAGGTTGCTCCTATCTCGACCATATGTAGCGAATATTTCCCAAATATTTACCTCCAAGAGGCGGAATCAACACCACTTGACAGGTAGATTGAGTCGAGGGCTCCTGGGAACACGGCTTGAGCGAGACAACTCTACAGCGTACACTCGTCGCACTCACGGACCGACTTCGAAGCGTGCCTGGCGCCAGACTGATCGGCCTCAAGCCGCACCCTGCGGCGCACGACTCGATGGTGGCATCGGTGCAGGGGGTGGAGTGCCAGACTTCGTTGGCGCTCCGAGCGGTGTCCGAGGCGATTTATCAGGAGCTCGGCGTTCTGGTGACGTTCCGCACCACGGCCGTCTGAGAGGCCTCGACGGCATCCGAGCCGGTAAGCCCGGGCCAAGGATTTTGTCCGAATCCCGGTAGAATGGGGCGGAATCGGTCCATCTCATGCCATGACTACCTCCGTCCTGCCCCCATACATCGCTGACCTCGTCTCCTATCGGAGGCGTCCGACTCGAATCGTGTCGGTGGGCTCCGTCGATGTGGGTGGCTCCAACCCAATTCGAGTGCAGTCAATGACCACCACATTGACGAAAGATGTCGCTGCCACCATCGATCAGGCGGAGCGACTCGCGCGTGCCGGCTGCGAGATCGTTCGCGTCACCACTCCAACCCCGGCCGATGCCCGATGCCTGGGTCCGATCAGGGAGGGCCTGGCGAGGCGTGGCATCCATGTTCCACTGGTAGCCGACATTCACTTCAGTCCCCAGGCGGCGATGGTCGCGGCGGAGTATGCCGACAAGGTTCGAGTCAACCCCGGAAACTACGTCGATTCTCGCAAATTCGCCGTTCGAGAGTACAGCGATAGCGCCTACGGGGAGGAGGTTGAGCGAGCGGCGGAGCGCTTTGCCCCACTGGTCCTGAAGTGTAAGGAGCGCGGGATCGCCATGCGCATAGGGACCAATCACGGCTCTCTCTCCGACCGGATCATGAACCGCTTCGGGGACACTCCCGAGGGCATGGTCGAGTCCGCTCTGGAGTTCGTGCGGGTCTGTGAGGCGTACGAGTTTCACTCAATTATCCTTTCGATGAAGGCCTCGAATCCCAAGGTGATGATCGCCGCCTACCGCCTCCTGGCTCTTCGAATGGCCGAAGAGGGCATGGACTACCCGTTCCACCTTGGGGTGACTGAAGCCGGGAACGCGGAGGATGGCCGGATCAAGTCCGCTGTCGGGATCGGCAGCCTTTTGGAGGACGGCATTGGAGATACGATTCGGGTCTCTTTGACCGAAGAGCCCGAGGAGGAGATACCGGTTGCTCGCGCGATTGCGACTCGATACCCGAGCTGTTCCTCTCCCCCAGAGCGAGAAAGCCCGCCCACAATCGATGCACCCTGGGATCCAATCCACTATCGCCGACGGAATGCCGACACCGTTCGTATCGGTCAGGTGTCGGTGGGCAGCGACGAGACGGTCGGCGTCATCGTGCCGCTCTCCGTCGACGACAAGATGGTGGCGCATCTGCTCCGCTGGGCCAGTCCGGCTGGCAGAAGACAGCCGAAACCCGATGCCGTCTATGTCGAGCTCACCTCAGAGAGCGACCTCGGGCATCTTGCTGTTGCAAGGGCCAGACTCAAATCTCATCCTGGCGCTCGCTTGGCAGTGATCGCAGGATCTTCCAGTGTTGGACTGCTGCTGTCCGCAATTTCACACATCGATGCTGTCCAGGTGCGGTGTGTCTTAGGTGAACCGATCGCCGATATCTTGGGTCTTGGCGATGCAGCTCAGTCAGCCGGAGTCCCCGTTATCCTGAGCGCACCATCGGGACCACACCTCGACACACTCCTGGATTCGTTGATCTCGACTGCCCTCGCGCTTGAATCCCGCGGCGTCAGCACAGTGCTCACATTGGAGACCGGGCTGTCGCCGATTCACGACTATCGCAGGGTTGTGATCGAGGCGTCGCGTCGCGGCCTTCGTGCTCCCCTTATCCTTCAGGTTTCCGCGCCCGACTCCGACAGCTTGGACGCACTGTTGTCACCGTCGATCCATCTCGGCTCACTCCTGTGCGACGGTATCGGGGATGTAGTCATGGTCTGGGGAGCAGATGACCCCCTCACCCTCGCTTTCAACATTCTCCAGGCGACTGGAGCTCGAATCAGCAAGACCGACTACGTCGCCTGCCCATCGTGCGGTAGGACACTGTTCGATCTTCAGGAAACTACCGAGCGGATCAAGGCGCGGACCTCCCATCTCGTTGGGGTCAAGCTGGCCATCATGGGCTGCATCGTCAATGGTCCAGGGGAGATGGCGGATGCGGATTTCGGGTATGTCGGAGGAGCTCCTGGCCGAGTAAATCTCTATGTCGGTCGGGAATGCGTGGAGAAGGGCGTCCCCGCTGACGAGGCCGATGACCGGTTGATCGAGCTGATCAAAGCCCATGGCAAGTGGGAAGAAGAGGTCGAGGACGAGCCGGCCCTAGCGCCAGCCTAGAGAGAGCGTGGTCTGGCCAATTAAGGCCTTTAGGCAGCTAGCCGCGCTACCTGTCTTAGCAACTCCTGGAGCGCAAAGGGTTTCTCAACGAATCCCTCGGCTTTCATCGACTGAGCTCGTTCGGCTGCTCGAGTCGCGGCGGTAAGCACCAAAAGGGGTATGCGTGGGCGCAGCTTAAGCCGCTCCAGTTCGTGGGCAAACGCTATGCCGTCCATCCGCGGCATCATCAGATCGACGACGATGACATCGGGCGCCGCTTGCTTCAGTGCCTCGAGACCGTCGATGCCGTCCTTGGCGACCGCCACCTCGTAGCCCTCCGACTCAAGTGCAAGTCGAAGCAGCTCCTGAATACCTGGATCATCGTCCAGCACCAGCACCCTTTTCAACGGAAAGACCGCCACCTCACGCCATCGGTTCTCCGGCCTTACCGTCCTCCCCATGGTTGCGCCGATACCATCGGACCACTATGGCCACTTTTGGAGGCGCGACCCACTAGTTGTTTATACAGAGAGTGGTAGCAATCATGTCGTCACTGGAGAGAATGTGACCGCAGAAGCGATGGAGGGACTTCCGGACGGCTCTGCTCCTCTTAACCTCATCGAGATCGAGGAGATGGCCCGAGCCCTTCTTCCGCCCGCCCATTACGGCTACCTTGCCGGGGGCTCAGGGGACGAGGTGACCCTACGCGGTAATCGCGAAGCCTTCCACAACTGGCGCATCGTTCCGCGGGTGCTGCGGGGAGTCGACGCCATCGACCTCACGACGTCGATTCTGGGCATCAATCTGAAGATGCCGATCCTTCTCTCGCCGGTTGCGTTTCAGCGTCTAGCTCACGAAGAGGGTGAGGTCGCGAGCGCGCGGGCCGCGCGCGACGCGGGCACTATCTTCACTCTGAGCACCCTGGCCACCCGTTCGATTGAAGATGTGGGGGCCGCGACCGATAGGTGGTGGTTCCAGCTCTACTGCTATCGAGATCGGGAGGTGACCTTGGATCTGCTCTCTCGAGCCGAGGCGGCGGGAGCCATGGCCATCGTCATCACCGTCGACACGCCCTTACTGGGCCGCCGTGAGGCGGACGAGCGGAACTCATTTGCGCTTCCGACCCATATGGAGATGGCTAATCTGACCGGAGGGGCTGCCCGCAGGTTCTCAGCCCGGCCGGGTGAGTCCGCATTCGCCGCATACGTGAGCAACCTTTGGGATCCATCTCTGAGCTGGCAGGACGTCGACTGGGTCGCGGCGCGTACCAACCTGCCGCTTCTGATCAAAGGGATTCTCAGTCCCGCGGACGCGCGACTCGCCCTCGAACACGGCGGAAAGGCCATAGTTGTGTCGAACCATGGAGGTCGCCAGCTCGACTCGGCGGTCGCCTCCTTGGACGCACTCGAGACCATCGCCGCAATGGTGCAGGGATCTTGCCCGCTTCTTCTCGACGGCGGCGTAAGACGAGGGACCGACATCATCAAAGCACTGGCGCTCGGCGCCTCGGCCGTAATGATCGGCCGCCCATATGTTTGGGGACTCGCGCTGGGCGGACAGGCGGGTGTGCAGCTTGTTCTCCGACTGCTGAGGGCGGAGCTGAAGCTCGACCTGCTCCTCTGCGGGGCCGGGCGGCCGGCGGACGTGGATCGGGGTCTTCTCATCCGTCAGTACTAGCGCCTTTCCGGGTCGCAACTTCCGTACAGGGCTGGTGAAGAATGAGGGCTCTAGCGGCATCTCTGGCTAGGCCGGTTGGGGCCTTGGACGGCGGAGAGGGCAGGAGGATCCGGCTACTCGACCACCCGCTAGCCGGCTAAGAGCCGGTTGCATGGCCCGATCTTCCTAGGACGCAGAGTACTTTCCGGTGATGTACCTTCCGCAACCAATGGGATACGCTCGTCCTTGGGAGCCCCCGGTGGGAGAGAGAAGTCGGGCATGCCCCCATAGCCCCGTGCGGCAGAAGACTTCGGATTTGGGATGGGAGCAATGAGCGCAGCGACCACGGCGATTACTGTGGAGGACGAGCAGGCGCTCGGCCGACGCATTCAGATGGGTGATGAGACCGCCGTCAACGACCTGGTGGAGTCGAACCTTCGCTTCGCCATGTATATGGCAAACCGTTATAGGCGAGAAGGCGTCGACGTCGACGACCTTATTCAGGAGGCCAACATCGGATTGATGTTGGCCGCGCGTCATTTCGACCCCGGCCGTGGGGTTCGCTTCACCAGTTATGCCGGCTGGTGGATTGAAGCGCAGCTTAGACGCTATCTTAGCCGGCACACATCAGTGGTTCGCATCGGAGAATCGACGCAGCAGATCGCCCGGCGCCTAAGGCGGGTGGAGGAACGCCTGCTGCAAGAGCACGAGAAAGTCACCCTTGAAATGGTCGCCAGTGAAGCGGGGATCGACCTGGAAACGGCGGAGTTCGCAATGGGCGGAGTATCTGCCGCCCCCCTCTCCTTGGACCGCACGATGGGTGATGTGGAAGGCGAGTTCACGCTTCAGGACATGGTGGCCGACGAAACCACTGAGCAGGCCTTTACCCAAGCCGAGGTCGAAACCATCCTTGGCCCGCTGCTCGAGAGCCTCGACGCGCGGCAGCGGCAGATTCTGCAGATGCGGTACGGCGAGAACCGCACCTGCAACGACATCGGAGAGGAGCTGGGACTTTCCGGTTCCCGGGTGCAGCAGTTGGAGGTCCAGGCCATTCGGTCTCTCCGTCGCAGGCTGATGATGCCGCAGCGCGGCCCCGAAAACCACCAGGTTTCAGCCGCCTAGCAGCTCTCAGGCAACCTCTGAGGCTGGAATGGTCGCCTTGGTCGCTTCCTCCGGCCCCGCCTCTCCGCCCGACCGTAGACGTACGAGTGGGGTGACCATGCTGACGAGCCCGGTGATGAGGAACAGGGCTCCCTCAACGGCGTACATGGTAGCCACTCCGATACGCTGAGCCACGGCTCCGCCGATCGCCACCGAAATCGGGATACCGGCGGTGTTGATCATCATCATGCTGCTCATTACTCTCCCCCGCATCTCGTCGGGAGTTAGCCGTTGAATCAGCGTGGCGAGCGGTACGTTTACGACTCCGGAGGCCAAGCCGACTCCCAGATAGAAGGGGAGGGCCACCGGCAATACGGTGCTGAACGACATTCCGGTGAGGAGGACTCCCGCGACTAGACATACCGCAATCAGCAGCCATCCGACTCGTTGAATCCTGCGGGTCAAGGAGGCAGCCAGGGCTCCCACAACGCCTCCAAGCATGAGGCTGCCCTCGAGCAGGCCGTACCCTCGCGCTCCCGCGTGGAGAACCGACCGTGAAAAAGGAGCAGCCAGGATGAGGAGGGGTCCCACCAGCAGTCCAACGACGCCACTGAATACGAACACCGTCAGCAGATTGGCCCGATGCCAGATGAACTGAAGACCAAGAATGGTCTCTTTCAGCGCTGAGTGGCTTTCAGAGCTCCGCGGCACTGAGCGCCCCGAGGAGCGGATAAGAAGCAGCGAGGACACTGACCCTACGAAGGTGACCGAGTCGAAGAACAGCGCGGGAACCACTCCGTACGCTGCGACAACCAGCCCTCCAAAGGCATAGCCCAGCAACAGACAGGCGAACATCATGGCCTGAAAGGCTGCGTTCGCCGCCGGCAGCTCCTCGTCCGGAACCAGATTCGGGATCATCGACTGTCGAGCCGGAATGAAGAAAGTGAACAGCGTCCACAGCACAAAGGCGACCAGATAGATCTGCCACACCGCCAGGTGATGAAGTAGGGATAGAAGGGGCAAGACCAGAATGGTCAAGCCACGGCCGCAGTCCATGGCCAATGCCAGCAGCCGCCGGTTGACGCGGTCGGCGACCACCCCGGCAAGCGGCGCGAAGATGAGTTGAGGGACGGCGGAGACGGCCGCCACTCCGGCCATGGCCGCCGTTGAGCCCGTCAGCCTGAGCACCAGCCACATGATGGCAATCTCGTAGAAGTTGTTGCCAATCCAAGAGATGGACTGACCCGATAGGAGGAGGGAGAAGTCGCGGCGCTTCAGTGGAGCCAGCATTGCCTTCAACATTCACCTCGAGCCCTTGACCGGTGTGCCCTCGCGGGCCTCACCGGCTCTCTGGCCTCACGCTATCACCGGGGCACTCTCGCCGGGTGTGACCCACGTCACGTCAGGCTGCCGATCGGCGCCTAACGTGGCCACCCGGATTCCTCGCCCGCGGCTATCATGACTCCGGAACGATTGACCGTCTATCGGACCGGTGGCCTGGGAGATACCCTCCTCTGCGTCCCGATGCTGCGGGCTCTGCGAGGCGTCTTCGCAACCACCCACATCGAGTTCATCGGATCGGGAAGTGGAGCGTCCATTTTGCGCGCCGCCGGTCTGGTCGATTCAGTCCATGACCTGAGCGTCGACTTCGTGAGAAAGCCGGCCGCCTTGGTCGACGACCACCCGCGAGACCCTCACATCCTGCTGGCTTTCACCAGCAGTCAGGAGGTAATCGGCCGGCTGACGCGGTGGCCATGGGGAGCCATTCGCTGGGATCCGCATCCGCCAGTGGGGGTTCACGCCGCAGAGCACCTCCTCCGGGCGCTGACTCTCTTGGGCATCTGGCCCAAGTGGCAGGGCCCGCAGGCTGTCGACCCGCTGACGTTTGCTGAAGAGCCGGCGAGAGTTGCCTCGTGCCCGCGGGCGGTGACGTTACATCCAGGTGCCGGTGCCCCATGGAAGCGACCGCCGATGCGGCTCTTCCACGAGGTGTTTGAAGGGCTGGTCCATTCGGGGAGGCAGGTGCAGGTCATTCAGGGCCCGGCGGAATCCCGGCGCGAGCTGGTAGCGGCATTTGGTCGCGATTCGGTGATCTCCCCCCAAGAGGCAATGTCCCTCGCTTCCGTGCTCCGACAGTCGGCGGCCTACGCGGGCTGTGATTCAGGCGTTTCTCACCTGGCGGGGATTCTTGGCGTGTACACCGTCGCCGTTTTCGGACCGACACATCCACGTACGTGGTCTCCTCTAGGGCCTCGAGTTCACGTTCTTCGGAGCTGTTCTCTCCCACCGGCCGATGAGATTCGTGCCTGCCATCGTGGCGACTGCTTCGACGGCATCTCTGCCGACGGAATCATCGGTGCGCTAACGGCCCGCCACGAAGCTGTAAGCTGATGCGAGAACGTCAGAGGTCGGCCCGGTTGAAGGACCTACCACGCACGTGATAGATTTTCGGGCACGAGTAGGCAATGGAGCGATCCCGATGAACACCCTTTCCACCAACCATCAGGCCAACATCTACCTCGCAGTACTCAAGCGATGGTGGTGGCTGCCGGTCGCCTTCGCCTTGTTCTCAGGCATTTTGACCTATGCAGGTACCACCCTGCTCATGAAACCCGAGTACGGCGCCAGTATCACCATCCTGGTGCAGCCTCTTAGCGTTGGCGGCGGACAGGTCCAGATCCTCGACGCCAACACGGTCGCCACCTTGCTGACCAGCAATACGGTTCAAGCCCAAGCATTTCGTCAGCTGAGTGGATCCGGCAGGCAGGACCCGAAGGCACTCTTCCGGACTACCTGCACCGCCGACACCAACGACCGCTTCGTGACTTGCAGCACGACCAGCCGCAACTACCGCGCCGCCGCCAGCGTCCTAAACACCCTAGGGGCTGCTTTCAGGGCCTACGATCGCGATCAGATCGCCGGCTACTTCAGGGCTCAGCTGGCGGGCTATCAGCACCAGATCAACCAGGTGCGGTACCAGCTTTCTCTCATCAATCGACAGCTTCGAAACGCGCCCCAGGGGAGTGGCATCCAGTCGGCCCTCATCATCGAACGCTCGGGCCTTGAGTCAAACCTCACCAGTTTCCAGAACTCTATGCTGGGCGTCGCCAACCAGATCACCGACATCGCCGGTCGGGTTGCACTCGTAAGCGCCGCACAGGCCAAGCCGCATCAGGTGAGCCCGCATCCATTCCGCAATGCGCTGCTGGGAATGATTGTGGGAATCGGGATTGCGGCGGCGTTGGTCGTCCTGCTCGAGTTCATCGACGATACGTTCCGGTCATCTGAGGAGATCTCTGAGGCGACCGGGCTGAGCATCTTAGGCGCGGTGCGCCGGTTCGAGGGGCCTCCGGAGGAGATGGGCTTGATTGCGTGGACCAAACCGCGTTCGCCCATGTCTGAGGCTTACCGCGTCGCCCGGGCCAATATCCAGTTCACGAATCTCTCGGGCAATCTAAGCACGCTCATGGTTACGAGCGCAAGGGATGGTGAAGGCAAGACCACCACGGCCAACAACATCGCCGCCACCTTCGCCTTGGCTGGTCGGCGAGTGCTTCTCATCGACGCCGATCTACGGCGCCCTGGCCTCACCAAGATCTTCCGCCTCAAGGACTCCCCGGGACTGAGCACCGCTCTAATCGAGCCGGGAACCCGGCCGATCAGACATACCGAAGTGCCTGGCCTCGACGTCGTGCCTTCAGGCCCATTGCCGCCCAACCCCTCGGAGCTCTTGGGCTCCGATCAGATGCGCGACTTCATCGCGGAGTGTGTTTCCCGGTACGACCTGGTGGTCCTCGATACGCCGCCGATTCTCTCGGTGGCGGACACTCGCATCCTCGCAACCCTGACCAGCGCCGTCGTAATGGTCGTGGATCCTAGCCTCAGCACCCGTCGAATGGTGCGACAGGCCCGGCTCGCGCTTGACGCCGTCGGTGCCCGCGTCCTCGGTGTCATCCTTAATCGCGACGCGATGCGGGGCGAGGGGTACTACTACAACTACTACTATTACGACCGGCTGACTCCCCAGGAGGATCAGGAGCTGGAGACCGCGGCAGAGCGCTAGACGTCCGCAGCCGTTCTGGGCGAAGGCGACAAGTGATATAGACTGGCAGTGCGAGTCACTCAGCCGTGAGAGGGCCTGGCTGATCTACTCCCTGTCGCCGGGCTCGGTTTCACCTCGCGGCTCGGATCCAGCATCAACACAGGATAAGAAGCATGCGTACGCTCGTCCAGTCCTTGCAGCTGCGACCTGCGACGGTGGGTGCCTAAGATGCAGACTGAGTATGAGGCAGCGACTGGCCCTCTAGGTCCCATCCAGT
The DNA here is from genome assembly GCA_035653255.1 of Chloroflexota bacterium. Lineage (GTDB taxonomy): Bacteria > Chloroflexota > UBA5177 > UBA5177 > JAJPKF01 > DASRCF01. Next base: position 10,775 of record DASRCF010000140.1, on the reverse strand, counting down.
GGACGGTCATCGAGCCAACACGGGCCTGGGCGGCTCTACGGCTCGGAGAGTTGTGGCGGGCGCGAGAGCTCGTGTTCTTTCTGACCTGGCGAGACGTAAAGGTGCGCTACAAGCAGACCGCGATCGGCGCGGGGTGGGCCGTGCTGCAGCCCCTGATCACCGTGGCGATCTTTACGTTGATCTTCGGACGGGTGGCGCACCTTCCTTCTGGGGGCCGGCCGTATCTCATTTTCGTGTTCGCCGCCATGCTGCCCTGGTCCTACTTCGCCTACTCCATTACTCAGTCGGGGAAGAGCCTCGTCGACAACGAAAAGCTGATCACGAAGGTGTACTTCCCACGCCTCGCACTTCCCATCGCGGCTACGCTCACGGGGCTTGTCGACTTCGCTGTGGGCTGTGGAGTCTTCGCCGTGATGATGGTGATCTTTGGGGTCGCACCCACGTGGCGCCTGCTGCTGCTGCCCTGCTTCCTGCTGATGGCCATTGCGGCGGCATTGGGTGTCGGATTCTGGCTTTCCGGCATGAACGTGCGCTATCGAGACGTGAAGTACGTGCTCCCATTCCTAACCCAAATCTGGCTTTTCGCCAGTCCGGTGGCGTACACGGCGGGAGTGGTCAAAGGGAAGCTGGCGCTGGTTTATGCCCTCAATCCGATGGCCGGTGTCATCGACGGTTTCCGCTGGGCATTACTTGGCCCTGCTCCTCACGGCAGTGCCGCGACAGGCTTCAATCCCGCAATGCTGATCCCCTCCATCTTGGTTACTATCGCCCTCCTGGCCGGCGGCGTCTTCTACTTCAAACACATGGACAAGGTTTTTGCGGACGTCATTTAGGTGACCCGGGTCGCCATCAGAGCAGAGAAGCTCTGCAAGAAGTATCATGTCAATCCCCTATCTCCCGGGTTTAAGACCTGGCGGGAGGGCGTGAATGACCTGGCGATGGCTCCCATCCGTGTGCTGGGGTCAATGGTGTCACGAAAGCCTAGTGAAGGGGCGCCTTCCGCCACAATTTGGGCCATTCGGGACGTTAGTTTCGAGACCGGATTCGGCGACGCACTCGGAATCGTGGGACACAACGGTGCCGGCAAGAGCACGCTGGTGAAGGTGCTGTCTCGAATAACCGAGCCCACGTCGGGCCGCGCCTTGGTGGCAGGGCGTGTCGGGTCGCTGCTGGAGGTGAGCGCCGGCTTCCATCCGGAGCTGACGGGGCGCGAGAATGTTTTTCTAAACGGAGCCGTTCTCGGCATGAGCCGAGCCGACATCAAACAGCGCTTCGATGAGATCGTTGCCTTCTCGGGTATAGAGCGGTATCTCGACACGCCTGTGAAGTACTACTCCAGCGGTATGTCGATGAGGCTGGCCTTCTCCGTGGCTGTACATCTCGAGCCTGAGGTGTTGATCGTGGACGAAGTCTTGGCCGTTGGAGACAGAGGGTTTCATAAGCTGTGCCTCGACAAAATGACTGAGGCCGTGGAGGAGGGGCGCTGTGTGATTTTCATCAGTCACAACCTCGCAGCCGTCACCCATCTCTGTGACCGTGCGCTGCTCCTCGATGCCGGCCGGGTTGCGGGCTTCGGCGCCACGTCCGATGTTGTGGGCCAGTACCTGGCAGCCGGCCGTTACGCTACAGGGCGGTCGGCCATTCAAATGACTGCGGTCGGTAAGGATGGATTTCGATTCAGCGGAGTATCTGCCGGCCCCATCGGGAAGGAACCAGCGGCTCAGATCGATCGAGATGAAGGCGTCGAGGTCCTGATCGAGTACGAGGTAGGCCGTGCTATCGCTGATTGCCAGATCAATCTGGAGCTTTGGAACTTCGATGGGATCTGCGCTCTCAGCAGTGGCCTTCGGGACGGCGACCCACTCGCCAGAACCGTACAACAACCAGGGCGGCACGCCGTCACCTGTCAGATCCCATCGGAATATCTTCGGTCCGGTCTCTACTCGGTCAGCCTGGAGGCGCTGGTGCCGGGAAGCGGCACCATCGATCGAGCGGCGGACGTACTTTCGTTCGAAGTCATCGACCTGGACTCGCCTGAGTACCGGCTAGCAGAAGGCAGCGCAGGAGCGGTTCGGCCTCCCTTGATATGGAGCGAGCGCCTCACTGCCCGTAGCGACGTCGCCTGAACACGGACCGGGAGCCGCAGGTGCAGTCGTGGGCCGCTCAAAGGGAGCCGACTCGAGGAGATCTGCCTGCCGCCGCCTGAGATTGAGCAGCCGGTGCGAATAGTGCTCTTCACCGCCAGCTATCCGCCGCGCATCGGTGGGGTTGAAACGGTGACCCACCGTCTTGCCCAGGAGCTGCTCAGCAGGGGGCACGAGGTCGAGGTTGTGACCCATCGATACCCGCGACGGTTGCCGGCGAGGGAGCGAATTGACGGGCTGGAGGTCCGGCGACGGATATATCCGAATCTCCTCCCCGGCCCAGTCCCTCGGAGCCGGGGAGCGGTGCTGAAATCACTGGCGGCCCTCCCAATCGCGGCGCTCGAGGTTCTTTACCTGTGCATCCACCTGCTCCGAAAGCGGCCGCACGTCATCAGCGCACACTATTTCTCGGCACCTGTCGCCTACTGCATCCTGGCTGCAAAATTCGTTCGCGTCCCGCTGGTCCTCTCCTTCCATGGCTCCGATGCTGCCACGGTTCCATATCCCGCAAGTTACCGATGGACAGTCCGAGTGGCAATGGAGGCCGCCGATAGCGTAATCGCCTGCTCCCACAATCTGGCCTCCTATCTGCGTGCCGGGACTCCTCGCAGGCTTCATCCCAAGCTTTCGGTGGCACACTACGGTGTCGACGCCTCCGTCCTCGGTTCGGGCGACACCGATTCGGACGTGGTCTTACTTCCGTCACGCCTGGTGGCGAAGAAGGGGATCGACGTGGCCATACAGGCCATAGCGGAGCTGCGGGACCGAGGGCTGCCTGTGCCACTCTGGGTGGCCGGCGACGGCCCATTGCGCGGCCGGCTCACCCATCTCGTGTCGCAGCTCGATTTGGGTGGCCAGGTGCGCTTTCTGGGACCAGTTCCCCACTTCGGCTTGCCGGAACTGATCAACCGCGCCAGATTCGTATTGGTTCCTTCGTACTGGGAGGCCTTCGGGATGATTGTGCTGGAGGCGATGGCCGCGGGCAAAGCGGTCGTAGCCACGACGAATGGGGGGCCGTCTGAGATAGTGATGGACGGCGAGAGCGGCCTGCTCGTGCCTGCGGGAGATCCCATCGCACTGGCCGGCGCCATCGAGGCACTTTGGACCGAGCCGCGACGCGCGGCGGCCATGGGCAGGATGGGATTGGATCGGGCCCTTTCGGATTTCACGTGGCCGCAAATGGCTGAGGCGTACGAAAGCACCTTCTGCGAGGCCATCGCGGCTCGCAGAGAACGGCTTCCGGATGGGGGCCGGCGGGAGTCCCTTGGACTGCCATCCTAGTCCCGCTCTGCGGACCGCTGTAGGCACTGCACGATGAGTTGTACGGTCTCCGTTCTTATCTGTAGCAACCGCCGTCCGGGGCTCCTCAAACAATGCCTCAATGCACTCGCCTCGGGGAAACGCCTTCCCGACCAGCTCGTGGTGGTCGCTGATCTCGATCAAGAGACTGCAGCCGTCGTGGAGGATATGTCTGCAAGGTTCCCGACGGTGAAGCTCATCAAACATCCGAACCACACGCTTGCTGGACAGAGGAATGCCGGGCTGCCTCACTGCACGGGCGACATTATCGCCCTCACCGATGACGACGCCATTCCGCTGCATGATTGGGTGGCTGAAATTTGCGCTGCTCACGAGAGGGCTCCTGAGGCCGGAGGTATCGGCGGAGACGTGTTAGCCACAGATCCGTCTGCATTCCTGAGTCGCATCGCTGAGCTGGTCGTCTTTCCCCGTCCCCACCCCGGCCGAAGGATCTACACCCTGCCCACCGTCAATCTCAGTTACAAGCGAACCGTGCTGGATGCCGTGGGCGAATTTGATGAGAGCCTCTTCCGAGGCGAAGACGTCGACTACAACTGGCGGGTGCTCCGACTGCACCGCACGTTAGTGTTCGATCCGGCGATCCAAGTGCGGCACCGGCATCGCTCAACGCTCTCGGATCTCTATCAACAGCAGTACATGTACGGCAGGGCCTACGTTCTGGTACGTCGCAAGTGGCCGGACATGTACTGCGTTTTCCCCCACCGGCTCAGCACGCTTCGGGACTGGGCGAAGCTCGCCCACTGCCTGATGGCGATCGTGTACCAACCCTTCCTCCTGGCGCGCCGTTTCTTGCCGAGGCGCGAGCGGCCTTTCGCTTTTGCAGTTCTGGTTGTGCACCACCTTGTCTGGAAGCTCGGTATGCTGCGACAGCTTCTCTTGGCGTGTGGTTCAGCGCCTCGTGACCGGCAGGGCTCACGCGTTCTCTTCTTCTCCCACACCGGTCAATGGGGTGGTGGGGCCGAGGTCATGCTCGGGCAAATGATGGTGGCGGCGCGAGCTCGAGGTCGAGCCGTCGAGCTGCTCACACCTCCGGGCCCACTGGCTGCGAGGCTCTCTCAGGACGCGCTCGTCCACGTCCTTCCGCTTACTCCGCCGAGACGGAGCGGTGACCCCCTCACGTTTCTCAACCATGGTTGGAGCTGGCTCGCCGGCACGGTCGCTCTCGCTGGTTTGATTTCTAAGCGCCGGCCTGACGTCATCCATGCGAATTCGGGCACAGCGGCTTTGCAAACCGCCGTCGCGGCCACAATTGCCCGCCGGCCACTGATCTGGCATCAGTACGACATCGTCCCCGAGCGCCGGATCAACCGCCTGGTCCTGGCCCCCTGCGCTTACCTCAGCCGCAGGGTCGTCGCGTGCTCCGAGGCCGTGCGCTCATCGTTGCGCCGCATCTCTGTGCCTGATAGGCGGATTACCGTGCTCCACAATCGGGTTCGTGATGAGTTCTTCGAGCCTCTCCCGAACCGGCAGGAATCTCGCCGTATGCTGCACCTGGACGCCAGGGCCGCTGTCATTCTCACCGTGGGCAGGCTGGTGCCGTATAAGTCGCAGCTCACGCTTATCGACGCGGTTGCCCTCCTCCGGGCCCAGGGCAGGGAGATCGAGCTGATCATTCTGGGCGAGACACCATCGCTCGGCGAGCAGGAAGTGGACCCGTTCCCCGAGTATGCCGGCGAGCTGCGGCGGGCGGCTCGGGAGAATCTCGCGGGTCACGTCCACTTCCTCGGCTACCGAAAGGACGTACGCACAGTCCTGGCGGCGGCGGACATGCTGGTGCATCCCGCAATCGAGGAGTCGTTTCCGATTGCTCTCCTCGAGGCGCAGGCTTCGGGCATACCGGTCATCGCTTCGTGTTCCGGTGGTCATCCGGAGGCTGTTCGAGATGGAGAGACGGGGGTTCTTTTTCCGCCCGGCGACGCCGCCAGTCTTGCCGGGGCAATTGATCGCCTGATCTCCGCACCAGAGTTCGCAGCAACGCTGGCGGGCGCGGCCAGAGCCGAGGCCCGTGAACGGTATCAGGCGCGAGACCTGGAGCAGCTCCTCGACGAGCTCTATCGACAGGTGTCGACGCCTCGCCGCCGTCACCATCGACGTGGGAGAGCATCCTAATGCGCCCTCCGATCTCCACTGTCATTCCGACGTTCAACAACATTGATCGAATCGGGACATTGCTCAGAGAGCTGCGCTGGGCCGATGAGCTGCTCGTCTGTGACTCGGGAAGCACGGACGGAACAATTGAAGTAGCGGGCCTGGTGGCAGACAGGGTGTTAGTCCACGAGTACGAGTGCTCCGCACGGCAAAAGAACTGGGCCATTCCGCAGGCCCGGTATGACTGGGTGCTCATCGTCGATACGGACGAACGCGTGCCCGTCGAGCTACGCCGTGAGATCGAAGCCGCACTCGAAAATGCCCGCGCCACCGCCGGGTTTCGCATACCTCGACGGAACATCGTTTGCGGTCGCCCTCTTGAGCACGGCCTTGAGTGGCCCGACTATCAGACGCGACTGTTCCGTAAGGACCTAGGCCGTTACGAGGATCGCTGGGTACATGCCCACGTTATTCTTGAGGGCCCATGCGGTACCCTCACCTCGCCCCTGCTTCACTATCCCCACGCCACGCTGGATTCAATACGGCGGAACTTCCTTGACCGCTACACGGACTGGGAGGCTCTGGAACGGCATAAATCCGGGATGCACTTTGGGTGGCGAAATCTGCTGCTGCGACCGGCCGGCGCCTTTCTGCATCGATACTATTGCCGGCAAGGATTTAGAGACGGCAGGCAAGGCGCCTTCATGGCTGCAATCTGGGCCATATACGTGTTCGTCACTCAGTTGAAGATGCGCCGGCTGGAGCAAGCCGAGTTATGAGAATCCTTTTCGTCCACAACTCCTTCCGCCGCTTCGTGGAGCTGGATCGAGACATTCTGGCTCGTGAGCACGACGTGGACGAGCTGGACCTTTCCGTCCGTAGCAGGATCGCCTCGTTGCCGCGGCGAATCGCCTGTGCCGACCTCGTGTTCTGTTGGTTTGCCGGACTTCACTCCTTCCTCCCCGCCATTGCCGCCGCGCTCGCCCGAACGCCGCTACTGGTTATCGCCGGCGGCTACGACGCAGCCAATATGCCCGAAATCGGCTTCGGCCACATGGCTCACCCTTGGAAGAGGCATGCGGTCCGCGCAATCTGTGACCGGGCATCCCTGATCGTCACTCACTCCCACTATGCCGCTTCCAGCATCGAGCTCAATATCCGGCCGCGGACGCCCATCGAGGTCGTACACCTTGGCATCGACGCTCCGTCTGCCGTGCGCCTGGATGCACGAGAGCCGGTCGCACTGTCGGTCGGCCTGCTGCGAGAGGAGAACCTACTGCGGAAGGGCCACGAAGTCTATGTACGCTCGGCTGCTCTGGTCCCTGATGCTCGGTTCGTGCTCGCGGGTCGCTGGATGGACGGTTCGCCCCATTACCTCCGAAGCATAGCCTCCTCCAATGTCGAGGTTCGCGATCATATCCCCGACGCTCAGCTGGGGGACCTCTACTCGCGCGGATCCGTATACGTCCAGGCTTCGGCCCACGAGAGCTTCGGTTTGGCTGTCATTGAGGCCATGTCCCGCGGCATGATTCCTGTTGTGTCCAGTAGAGGCGCTCTTCCCGAGATTGCAGGAGACGACGCCGTTTACGTCGACGAAACCGATGTCACGTCGGTAGCTGAGGGAGTGCGTGACGGAATGAGCGCCGGAGAAGGTCGCCGGGCGGCGATGGTCGAGCGTGTCCGGCTCCATTTCCCTTTGTCAGGGCGGAGCGAAGGGATCCTCGACGCGGTTGAGTCCTTGACCCGGCTTAACCGGAGAACGGTGATGGTGTCGTTGACCGCGACGGGACCTCAAGTCCGACGTGCGTGAGGTAACCTTAGCTCCTCCTGTCCCCGGGGTCGATCTTCCCAGCACATCTCTGGCTCCGACAAGCCGGATGCCTGCACTGGACCCAGACAAGGCCACGGTGGCCGTTCTCATTCCGGTCCGCAACGAGGCGGAAACCATTGCCGAGACTCTCGGAAGTGTTCTGGCGCAGACGTTTCCGCGAAAACGGATGGAGATCATCGTCGTCGACGGACTCTCGGATGACTCCACTGCCGAGATCGTGCAGAGCATCCTTCCCCTTCATCCTCATCTCCGGCTGCTCTCCAACCCCGACCGAATAGCCTCCGCAGGCCTGAATCTCGGGATTCAGGCGTCGCGTGCCGACGTGCTGGTTCGCATCGATGGTCATTGCCTGCCGGCATTTGACTACGTCGAACGGGCGGTCGCACTGCTCTCCACTTCAGGAGCCGCGGCTGTTGGTGGACCGATGAGGCCTGAGGGTTATGGGCCGATAGGCAAGGCCGTCGCCGAGGCGCTCACATCTCGCTTCGGTATCGGGGACAGCAGGTTCCACTACCTCAACCGGCCCGACTGGGTTGAGACGGTCTATCTTGGTGTCTTCCGACGGGAGGCGGTCGAGACCGTCGGAGGCTACGACCCACAGTTGGCGGCCAACGAGGACTTCGAGCTCAACCACCGTCTGCGAGAGGCCGGCTATGGCATCTTGCTCTCGCCCGCCATCGCGTCGACCTACCGGCCGCGTGAAACTCTTGGGCGGCTCTGGCACCAGTACCGACACTACGGCCGGTGGAAAGCTAGGGTTATGGTTTCCCACCCAGATTCGATCCGACCTCGTCACCTGGTGCCGCCGCTCTTCGTTCTGACTGCGCTGGCCTCCTTGCTCGGCGTCGCCAAAACGCGACGCCCGGCTGCTCTGATACCGCTGTTACCCTACCTGATGGCACTGTTTTCAGTAGTCGCACTGAGAGCGATTCGAAAGCCAAGTCTGATACCCACTCTGCCGGTGGTCTTTGTCACCATGCATGTGGGCTGGGGATCAGGCGTGCTCCATGGTCTTGCTCATGAGATCACATCTCGCCGGGATGCAGCCGCAGGAAGGCAAGAATAGTGGCAGTCGGCGGCCGCCGCAGGACGTGCGGAGTTGTCCGGAGCGCTGCTGTAGCGTTGCCGGCGCTCCTGGCCGTCCAGATCCTGGCTCCTGCCGGTCGGTCTGCATCTCTTCCTTGGGCGCGTTCGACCAATCTCAACCCCGTTCAAATGGAGAACCGTCTTCCGGGAACCAAGAGCTGGCGGCTCAAAGTCCTCTCCTATCAGGGTGAGATTCAGGGCTATGCTTCGAGCCCGAGTGTCAGCCCCAACGGCACCATCTCGGTTTCAGTCAGCACGACTGGGAAGACATTCGTTGCAAATGTCTACCGCATGGGCTGGTACGGAGGAAAGGGTGCGCGCCTGGTGCTCTCACTTTCGCCGATGCTGGGACACCGCCGTCCGATGCCCAAACCCAACCCACGAACGGGTCTGATCATTTGCCACTGGCCGGTTTCATTCACCATCCATGTGGGGGCCTCCTGGCTCAGCGGCATCTACATGGTTAAGCTGACGGCATCGAACACTCACCAGGCATATGTGCCGTTTACGGTGACGTCGCCGGCTTCGGACGCACGCTTCATCTTCATCCACGGCGTCTTCACCGACGAGGCCTACAACGATTGGGGCGGCAAGTCGCTCTACGTAGGTCTTGGGTATCCGCCCTCCCAGCAATACAACCACCGCGCCGTTAAAGTGGCGTTTCACCGCCCTTTCGTTCAAAACATGGGAGCCGGCTGGTTTTTCTCCTGGGAGTATCACATGGTTCGCTGGCTCGAGCGACGCGGCTATGACGTCACCTACGCCACGGACCTCGACGTGGACCTGCATCCGGCACTGCTCCTCCGGCATCGCGCCATTCTGATAACCGGACACGACGAGTATTGGAGCCGATCCATCCGGAGTGGGATGTACGAAGCGGTTGGCCGAGGGGTGAGCCTGGCAAACTTCGCCGCCAATACCGGCTATTGGCAGGTGCGTATAGAACCGTATCACCATCAGCGTGACGAACTGGTTGTCTGTTACAAAACCAGCCCTGACCCACTGAGGTTTCGCAAGCCCTGGCTGACGACTACCATGTGGCGGAACCCTCCGCTCAACGAGCCTGAGAGCGAGCTGACGGGTGCGATGTACGGGTCCTACGAGGGCTCCCATGGCCCCTTCAACTGGACGGTGACCTCTCCTCGCAACTGGATATTTCGGGGAACCGGCCTCCGGACGGGCTCACAGATCGAGGGGATCGTCGGGCACGAGATTGACACGGTAGTTCCGGGGTATCCTCACCCGAGGTTGCACGTCATTGCCGCCTCGCGTATCATCGATAGCGATGACCATGTTCAGACGGCCAAGTCGACGATCTATCGCAATGCCCATGGCGCGACCATCTTCGATGCCGGGACCATCGATTGGTCCTGGGGGCTTGACGATGTGCGCCAGAACTTCTGGCTCTATCCTCCTATCCCTCGCCGGCCGGACGTCGCGGCGCAAGTGATCACCGCCAACATCCTCAAGCGTATGGGCCACCTACCCTGATACCTCAATACGGGCTCCATCGCGCCCTCCGGTTTACGGCCGCCTTTCTCGTGGCCATGGGGCTTCTATCTCCGGCAGTCACGCTGCCCGCCGGCGCCACAATAGCAAAGCGCCAGGCTGATCATGTGTGGGGCCAGCCCTCCCTGCGGTCTACCGATGCCTGTGGGGTTGTGACCGCCTCCAGCCTGTGTTCGCCAGGGCAGAGCGTCGTCGACCGCTCGGGCAATCTGTGGGTCGCCGACACCGCTGATAGCCGCGTGCTCATGTTCCCGTTCGACCCCAAGCTCCGCCGCCCTTCTTCACAACCTGCCAAGGTGTTTGGCCAATACGACGGCATGACCAGCGGCGGCTGCAATGATGCGCCTCCCAGCGGAAGCCACTACCCGGCACCCAACCCTGCCAGCGCCTACACCCTTTGCTATCCGCAGGGCTTGGCCGTCGACGGACAGGGAACACTCTACGTCTCCGATACGGGCAATAATCGCGTGCTGGCCTACTTCCGGGCGGCCACGTCCACAAGGGCGCAGGCGAATCTGGTGCTGGGTCAGCCGGGGTTTGCGGGAGCGTCCCCCAACGCGATAGAGGCAGGATCGACGGCCGGGATGTCGTGCCCCGGCGGGACTTCGGGACAGCCGTCACGGCCCGCAGGACCTCATCAAAACCTGGCACAGTTCGCGCTCACCGTCAAAGCCGACTTCCACGTTGGATCGCCGACGAAGGTCTACGTCTTGGTGAAGGATGCCGGCAAGCACACCCTTGTTCCGAGCGCCTCGGTCACCTTGGATGGAAGGCAGATCGGCATCACCAAGGTGAAG